>JANNWL010000412.1:0-16985 GCA_031414735.1 Burkholderiales bacterium
GATGATCTCCTGCGGGTCGCAGTCCTTGTTGAGGTACCCGCTGGCGCCCTGGCGCAGCAGCGTGGTGGCGTAATGCTCTTCGGCGAAACCGCTCAGGATCAGCACCGGCAAGTCCGGCGCGCGGGCGCGGATGGCGGCCAGGGCGTCGACACCGCTCTGCCCAGGCATGGAGATGTCCATCACCATCACATCCACCTCGCCCTGGCGCACGATGTCCAGTGCCTCGCGGCCGTTGCTGGCCTCGGCGACGACGCGAAAGTCGACCTCGTCGGCAAAGAACTGCTTCAACCCGGCACGCACCATGGCGTGGTCGTCGACGATGGCGATGCGGATCATGGGGGGTCATCGCAGAGTGGACGGACTTGCATGATCCCACCAATTGGCGCCCACTCGTCCGACCGGTCTGCAAGGAGCGCCTGACCCATGCGCTGGCTGTCCATCGTCAAGCGAAACCCCTTCGTGCTGCCCATGGCGGTGGCGGCCGGCATGGCGATGTTCTTCATCAGCGAAGGTTCGTACTGGCAGTCGCAGGACACCATCAGCGACCTGCGCAGCCTGGCCACTTTGCGCCAGGACCTGGTCACGCTGGAACGCGCGTTGGCAGATGCAGAGTCGGGGCAGCGCAGCTTTCTCCTGACCGGCCGGGGCGAGTTTCTTCAGCCCTACCAGGACAGTCGCCGCGTCAGCCTGGAGGCCTTGGCAGCGCTCGACCGGCACTTCACAGGATCCGCGCCGCCTGCGCCACAGATGACGGAACTGCGCGCCATGTCGCTGGCCACCCTGGACGAGCTTGACGAGACCGTGCGCTTGATGCGTGACGGGCAAAGGCTGGCGGCCATGAACCTGGTGCTGAGCGGCGTCGGTACCCGGGCCATGGACCGTGTTCGGGTGCTCACCGGCCAGTTGATGGGCGAACAGAGCACCGATCGTCAGAGCGCCAACCGCGCGTTGGACCGCACCTTGCTGCTCAGCCGCTATGGCGTGGCACTTCTCAGCGTCGTGCTGGGCATCGCCCTGGTGCTGTACCTTCGAAAGAGCGACGACCTGGCCACGGTTCAGGAGACGCTGAAGAAGGAGATGCAGGCCGACAACGACGAGCTCGAAGCGGAGGTGCTGCAACGCACCACCCAGCTCACCAACCTGACCCGCCACCTGCTGACGGCGCGCGAAGACGAGCGCCACCGCCTGGCGCGCAACCTGCACGACGACCTGGGCTCGTTGCTGACCGCGGCCAAGCTCGACGCGGCGCGCATCCGCTCGCGCCTGGGTGCCGACGCGCCCGAGGCGCAGGCCCGCCTGTCCGACCTGGTGGCCAAGCTGAACGCCAGCATCGCGCTGGGGCGCAGCATCATCGAAGACCTGCGGCCCTCGACGCTGGACCACCTGGGCCTGGCCGCCACGCTGGAGCTGTTGGCGGCCGACTTTTCACAACGCGCCGGGATTCCGGTGCACACGCGTTTCGAGCCCGTCCAGCTCCAACCCGCAGTGGAGCTGGTGGCGTTCCGCGTGGTGCAAGAGGCCTTGACCAACCTCAGCAAGTACGCCCAGGCCCGGCAGGTGTGGATCACGGTCTTGCCCGTTGCGGACCGGCCGGAATGGGTGACGGTCGGCGTGCGCGACGATGGCGTGGGCTTCGACGTCGACACGCCCAGCCGCTCGGCCTTCGGCCTGCTGGGCATGCGCTTTCGGGTGGAAGCCGAGGGCGGCAGCCTGCGCGTGCAGTCGCACCCGGGCCAGGGCACGCAGATCGATGTGACGCTGCCGACCGGGCTGCAAAGCGGCTGAGCGAATCGGCAGGTGCTGTCCTACAGCGGCGCGCTGCTTGCGCTCACATTGCGAGGGCGGGTGCACCGATCGTGCGTCGCGGCCCTGCGGGCCACACTGGGGCTTGACCCGGCCACCCGCCGCTCCGTGACTTTTTTCAAGGAGAGCACCATGCTCCACTACGCCGTCGTCTTCTTTGTCATCGCCCTGATCGCCGCCTTGTTCGGTTTCGGCGGCATTGCAGCCAGTGCCGCCGGCATCGGCAAGATCCTGTTCATCGTCTTTGCCGTTTTGGCAGTGGCGTCGTTTATCTATGGATTGATCCGCAAGGGTTGATGCCGCCCGCCAGCGCGCACTGCCGCAGGCCATCAGGGCGGCGGCGCCGGCCAGCCAAGCATGACCAGCATGCCTAGCGGCTGGGACCTGACCGCACTGGTCAACGCATCGCAGGCCACGGCCACGGTGGCCGAACGCCACCTGTGGATCGCGCGGTTGCTGGAGTGGCTGCGCCACGCGGCGGCTGAAGAGTCGCCTGCCCAGGCTGCTGCAGACGACGATTCCCGCACCCCGCGTCCGGCGCTGCGGCTGAAGCACCTGCTCAATCAGCTTGAACGCCAGGACGACTTTCAGCGGCGTGTGCTGGCATTGCGAGACGCCTTCTGGCGTGACATCGACATGGCGTCGCTGCTGGCCGACTTGGGCTTCGGCGCGCGTGTCTCTTTCGCCGGCGAGCTGTGGTCGCGGGTTCAGGCGAGGCTGCTGCCCGGCACGCCCGCCACGCCGGAGCTGGCGGACTTGTTTCCGATGGTCTTCAAGGCCGAGGACGCGGTCTGGATCGATGCACTCGATGCACCGACCGCAGCGCGCGCGGCCGACTGGTTCGCGCCACCGCCAGGCCTGCTGCGCAGCGCCTTGCTGGAAGCCCTGCTGCGGCTGACCAGCACGGTCCAGTCGGCGGCGTTTTCGCCGGCACTGCGTCAACGCATGGACGCCACGGCCCTGGCGGACCGGCCTTTCCACCAACTCGGCCCGGCGCTTGCCGCCTTGCAGGCGTCGATCGCGGCTGAAGACAGCATCACGGCGGCGCGCGACGCACTCTTCCTTCGCGCCTTGGTCGATGCCTGCCGCCGCGCCGCAGGCAGCGTGATGCAGCACCTGGAGCAGCACGGCGTGTCGGTCGACATCGTGTACGCGCAGGGCCAGCTGAACGGCCGCCTGGCGCGCATCGAAAGGCTGCTCGACAGCCTGCTCGCGCCGGATGCGGCAAGCGCCCTCACCGAGGGCCGCCACCTGCTGGCGGCCCTGTTGGGCGTGCTGCACGAGCAGCAGGGCGTGCGCGTGCTGTTTTCGCAGCACCACTCCTTGCTCGCCCGCCTGGTGGCCGAACGCAGCGCCCTGACGGGCGAGCACTACATCGCGCGCGACCGGGCCGAATACCGCGACATGCTGCGCCGCGCCTTCGGTGGTGGCGTGGTGGTGGCGGGAACCACCTTCGCCAAGTTCGGCATCGTGCTGCTGGGCATGACGGCCTTCTGGGGCGGCTTCTGGGTCGGCGCGATGTACGCGGCCTGCTTCGTGCTCATCATGCTGCTGCACTGGACACTGGCCACCAAGCAGCCGGCGATGACCGCAGCGTCCATGGCCGCCACGCTGCCTGCCGGCAGCCAGGCGACCGAGGAGGAAGTGGCGGCCTTCGTCGACCGCGTGGCGCAGTTGATCCGCACACAGATCGCCGGCGTCATCGGCAACCTGGCGGCGGTGGCACCCGTGGTGTTGCTGGTGCTGTGGGCCGCCAGCGCTGTCTTTGGCGGCAGTCTGCTGAGCGTGGCCGATGCGCAGTATGTGATGCACAGCCTCACGCTGCTGGGACCGACGGTGCTGTTCGCTGCCTTCACCGGCGTGCTGCTGTTCATCAGCTCGCTCATTGCGGGCTGGGCCGAGAACTGGTTCGTCTTCCACCGCCTGGACAGTGCCATCGCCTGGAACCCGCGCATCGTGGCCGTGCTGGGCAGCGCCAAGGCCGCGCGATGGGCACGTTGGTGGCGCATCAATGTGTCGGGGCTGGCAGGCAACGTGTCGCTGGGGTTGATGCTCGGTCTGGTCCCGGCCATGCTGGCCTTCTTCGGGCTGCCGCTGGAGGTTCGGCACGTGACGCTGGCCACTGGCCAACTGGCGGCCGCGGCCGGCACGCTGGGCTGGCCGGTGCTGGCCAGCGCTGCGTTCTGGTGGTGCGTGGCGGGTATCGCTGCCGTCGGCGCGATGAACCTGGGTGTCAGCTTCTACCTGGCATTCAAGGTCGCCCTGCGCTCGCGCCAGGTGCAGGTCAAGGACCGCGGACGAATCACCGCAGCCTTGCGCCAGCGTCTGCGACGCCAGCCGGGTTCGTTTCTGTGGCCGCCCGGGCCTTGATGCGTTTGCGCCCGGGTCTACAACCAGTAAGCCCACAAGCGGGCGAATTGCTCTTTAACGCGCTGCGACCATGCCCGCGCTTGCCACGCGGGCAGCAGCACCGGGTCGGACAGGCGCAGATCGGCGTCGAACATGCGCTGCATCTGGGTGCCAAAGGCGGGGCCCAGCACCACGGCGTTGACCTCCTGGTTGTGCACGAAGCTGCGCCAATCCAGGTTCGTCGAGCCCACGGTGGACCACACGCCGTCGATCAATGCAGTCTTCGCGTGCAGCACCACGCCGCGGCGTTCGTGGATCTTCACGCCGGCTTGCAGCAGCGCGTCGTAGTGGCTGCGCCCGGCGTGAAAGACCAGCCAGGAATCCGACAGGCTGGGCAGGATGATCTGCACGTCCACGCCGCGCCGTGCGGCATCCGACAGGGCGGCGAGCAGTTGTGCATCGGGCACGAAGTACGCGAT
Source organism: Burkholderiales bacterium (assembly GCA_031414735.1). Classification (GTDB taxonomy): domain Bacteria; phylum Pseudomonadota; class Gammaproteobacteria; order Burkholderiales; family Burkholderiaceae_C; genus Rubrivivax. Next base: position 4,632 of record JANNWL010000412.1, read on the forward strand.
GGTGATGGCCACGCTGGTCTCGGCGCTGCCGATCGCCGACAGCAGCGTGCTGTAGATGGGGCTGTCGTCGTCGTTGCCCGCCGCGCTGGCCAGGGCCCGGACCAGGTGCGGTCCCATCACCTTCAGGGGCGGGTAGTAGTCCCGCTGCACCGGCGCCGTGCCGGTCTGCTGCTGCCAGCTGGCCAGGAACAGGGCTTGAAGCCCGGCAACCACCGGCCCGTGCAGCTGCAGGTCGGTATCGCGCCAGGCGGGCGCAGGCTCGACCGCCGGGCCGTCCGCGCGCGCCGGGGTGCTGGCACCCGTGGCCGGCGGCGGGCGGCGCAGGCGGGTGCGCGAGCCGCCCGAGTACACGCTGCTGATGTTGATGCCGCCCAGGAAGGCGGTGTGGCCGTCCACGATGAGCAGCTTGCGGTGGTCACGCTGGTTGGGCGACCAGTCCACGCCGCGGCGCCAGGCGCTCAGCGGGTTGACCGGGTTGAACTCCACCACCTGCACACCGGCATCACGCAGTCGGTCGAAGAAGGCCTTCGGCGTGGAAGCCGTGCCGATGCTGTCGTGGATGAGGTTGACGTGCACGCCTTCGGACCTCTTCGCCAGCAAGGCTGTGCCGAAGCCGCGCCCCACCTCGTCGTCGTCGAAGATGTAGGTTTCCATGTTGATGTGGTCGCGCGCCCCCGCTATGGCCGCCAGCATCGCGTCGTAGGTGGCCGGACCATCCTGCAGCAGCAGGGCGGCATTGCCCGTGCTCAGCGGTGACTCGTTGACAGCCTCCTCAATGGCCAGGTGGCGGCCGAGCACGTCGGTGGCCGGACTCGCCGCGCGCAGCGCATCCAGGACCTGTTTGCTCCTGGCCGCACTCAGCGGACCGTGGGCGCCGTGCAGGCGCACGGCCTGCGGTGTCGCGGGGGCGGCCGCAGGCATCGAGTGGCAGCCCGAGATCGCCGATGCGAGGAAAACCAGTCCCCAGAGCGGGGACCACCGCCTCGGGGCCCATCGCGCAGCTGCCTTCATGTGACTGATCCGGGCGGCTCAAGGTGCCAGCCCGTGCGCCGGCGCCGCGGCTGCCGCCTGCACGCGCGGGCTGGCGGACACCCGCCAGACGACGTTGCCCACGTCGTCGGCCACCAGCAACGCACCTTGGCCGTCCAGCGCCACGCCCACCGGCCGCCCATAGGCCTGTCCGTCCGGGCTGAGGAAGCCGCTCAGGACGTCCTGCGGCAAGGCCCCCGTGGGCCGACCCGCCGCGAAGGGCACGAACACCACGCGATAGCCGCTGTGCGGGCGCCGGTTCCACGAGCTGTGCTGGCCGATGAACATGCCCTGCGCGAACCTGGCGGGCAGCTGGTTGCCCGCCGCATCGGCCAGGCCCAGCGACGCCGTGTGCGGCCCCAAGGCGTAATCGGGCACGGTGGCGGTGGCCACCAGGTCGGGCCGCGGCGGCTTGACACGCACATCGACGTTCGGCCCGAAGTAGCTGTAGGGCCAGCCGTAGAAGGCGCCGTCCTGCACCGACGTCAGGTAGTCGGGCACCAGGTCGCTGCCCAGTTCGTCGCGCTCGTTCACGACCGTCCACAACGCCTGGCCGGCACCCTGCCAGGCCATGCCGTTCGGGTTGCGCAGGCCGGACGCGAAGATGCGGTGCGCGCCGGTGGCGATGCTCACCTCCCAGATGGCGGCGCGGCCTTCTTCTGCGGCCAGGCCCCGCTCGGCCACGTTGCTGTTGGAGCCCACCGTCACGTACAGGCGCTGGCCGTCGGCGCTGGCGATGAGGTTCTTCGTCCAGTGGTGGTTGATGCGCCCGGCGGGCAGGTCGACCAGCTTCGTGCCTGCTGCGGTGATGCGTGTGTCGCCGGCCTGGTAGGGAAAGCGCAGCACGGCGTCAGAGTTGGCGACATACAGCTGCCCGCCTGCGAGTGCCATGCCGAAGGGTGAGTTCAAGCCCTCCAGCAGTACCCAGCGCTGGTCGGCGGCGCCGTCGCCGTCGGTGTCGCGCAGCAAGGTGATGCGGTTGGCGCTGGGCGTCACGGCCCCGGCCCGTGTCATGAAGAAACGCATGGCCCAGCCGCGCAGGCCCGTCGCGTCATCAGGCTTGGGCGGGGCGTTGCTCTCGGCCACCAGCACGTCGCCGTTGGGCAGCACCAGCAGCCACCGAGGGTGGTCCAGGCCGGTCGCAAAGGCTGCGACGCCGAGGCCGGGTGCGGGAAGTGGCTTGCCACCTTCGGGCCAGCCGACGGCTTGCGCCACGTGGATGGTGGGGATGGCGTTGTAGCGCGGTGCCGGCAGCGCCGGGCTGGCGCCGCTGCCCGCGGCCACGGGCAGGTGCGCCGTTTCACCGCAGGCCGCGAGCAGCAGCAGGCCCGACAGCCGCAGCACGGTCGGCCACGGTCTGCAGCGAGAGCGTCCCGCGCGCACGGGGTTCGTCTCGTGCATGAAGGTCAGAGCTTGCCCATCAGCAGCAGCACGATGACGATGGCCAGCACCAACCCCAAGCCCCCACTGGGCCCGTAACCCCAGCCGCTGCTGTGCGGCCAGGTGGGCAGGGCGCCGACCAGCATCAGCAGCACGACGATCAGCACGATAAGTCCAAGGCTCATTGAATTCTCCTGAAGTAGGGGCGGTGGCAAGCCGCCCGTGATTTGTGCGCAGGCGCGCACGCCCAAGTTCAAGCCGCCGTCACGTCATGACGTAGCGCTGCATGCGTGCGGCGTGATGCACCGCGGCTTTGTGTGTCGCCCACATGGCCACGGGGCTGTGGCCTTGCAATGAATCGTTGGGGCCTGCGAACCAGCCGGCCAGTGCCGGCCCGTCCATGACATTGACCAACTCCGCCAGCACGTGGCGCAAACCTTCCCGTGGCGTGAGCTCCACCGGCTCGAACTGGAACATGGGCAGCCAGAAGTGTTCGTGCCAGGCAAAACTGAAAACATGCCGACCGACGATCCAGCGCGCCAGGCGTGCGTAGCCCCCGGCGCCGTCCACGTGCAGGCGCGTGGCCAGTTCATCGCCATGCGCCAGGCCGCCGCTGGGCCGGTAGGCCTGCTGCAGGAAGACGAATTCATCGTCCCGCAGCGAGCCGGCTGACCGCAGACGCTCGGCGCTGCCACCCAGGTCGGCAATCGGGCTGGCCCCGTGCGTGGCCGAGTGGCGGGCCGGATTCGGCACCACCGTGGCGCTCGGGTTCAGTTGAGTTTGCATGCTGACTTCCGTTGTTTGTATCGATTTGGCGCTGCAGCGCTGGCCTAGGCCGCAGTTGCCGGTCTGGGTGCGTGCTTGCCGTGCGGGGCGTTGCTGCTGTCGAAGAGGTCCGGGTAGCGGTCGTGTTCGCCCACCGCCACGGGCTTGCCAGACACCATGGATGCGAACATGGCGAACAGACGCACCATCCGACTCGATGGCGCGTCCCAGAATTCAGCCGCATGCGGTACGAACTTCAGCAAGGCCAGATCGGGCGATGTGGGACCCGCAGGAAACCACGGCTTGGCACACGGTGTCCACAAGGAGTGGATGCGGGCTGCATCGGTGTCGGTGTGCCCCTGCCCCGAAAGCGACACATAGCTGGACTTGTCGCCGTCGGCAAACGACAGGTTCACGGCCTGAAGTCGCGTCAGCTTGCTGGAGCGCAGGTCGGTGAAGAACCAGATGGAACCCTCAGCGTCCATTTCGAGCGCGTTCATGGGCCGACTGACCAGCACGAGATCGTCGTCCAAGGTCGCCATCATGGCCACCGGCATGTCCTTGATCAGCTCCCCGAGTCGGGTCAGTTCGGGCGTGGCCTGGGGTTGCAGTTTCATGGGCTTGGGCTTGGGCTTGGGCTTGGGCGTGAATCGACATGACATGGTGGGCCGCGCCGCTGGGGCCTGGTGTCAGCCAGGCCGTCGCAGCGCTGTAGGGCAACATGCCGATTTACCCACGCAGCCTGTGTTCGCCACCGTACGGACGCGATGCCACGCGAGTCGCCAAACTGTTTTGCCATGACTGAACCAGCCTCGCGTTCCTTTGCCGCCCCCCCCTGGGGACACCTCGCCGTGGTGTTGGGGGTGGCCGCGACTTCGTTCGGTCTCTTGCCGGCGACTGCGCTGGCGGCCAGTGAAGCGGATGCAGCGACCACGGACGCGGCGGCGGCGGCCGCGCCAGACCATCCCCTCATCGACAACGCGCGCGCACAAACACGGGACTTGTCAGAGCGTCTCGCACGCAATGTGGACAGCTGGTTCGGCGACAGGCCCTTTGAAGACGGCGGCAAGGTCAGCCAGGGGCTGGTCAGCCTGGGCGTGTTCCACCGCCAGGACCAGGGCACCGACGTCGACCTGCGCTTCACGGCGCGGTTTCGACTGCCCAACTTCGAGAAAAGCGCCTATCTGTTCGTGGGTCGCGATGACCCGCGTGAGGCCGTCCGGGACACCCCCGAGTCTTCTGCCCGCCAGCGGCAGGTGCTCCTCAGCCGCCCCGAGGACCGGTCGTTCCTGGGCGGTCTTGGCGGCGTGTTGGGAGACGACTTCAGCTTTCGCGTCGGCGTTGGGGCGCGCCTGCGGCCTTTTGCGCAGGTGCGCTGGGACAAGCCCTGGGTGCTGGCGCCCGGCCACGTGCTGGGGCTGCGCGAGACGCTGTTCTGGTCCCGCGACGAGCGGTTCGGCTCGACCACGGCGTTGAGCTATGAACTCGACCTGCACGCGCCCTGGGCCGTGCGCTGGCAGGGTGCGGCCACCATCACCCAGGAAACGCGCAACGTCGAGTGGTCCAGCACCCTGGGCGCGTACCGCGACTTCGGCGCGCAACGGCTGTTGAGCCTGGAGCTGCTGTTCGGTGGCACCGGCACCCAGGGCACCGGCGTGGGCATGTCGGACCGGGGTGTGCTGGCCAAGTGGCAGCAACCGCTCTACAAGGACTGGCTGGTGGGTGAACTGGCCGCCGGCCAGTTCTGGCTGCTGCCCGATGCGCAGAGCCCGCGCGGACAGGCCTGGGCGCTGGGGTACAGCCTGCGCATGCGGCTCTGAGGCCGGCGCTGCGCCTGCGTGCGGTGGCGAACAGACGCTGTCTGCCAGCCTGGGCATCGTGCACAGACCATGCCCGAAACCCAAGAAGCTGCCCCGGAACCGGCCTGTCTCGTGCAGGTGGACCCGCAGCGCGTGGCGGTGTCCGGGGCGTGGACGGCCCTGGGGCTGGGCGGGATGGAAGCCACGGTCGAGAAGCTGGTGGTCCCCGCAGCTGCGCCGTGGGCGGTGGACGCGCGGGGCCTGACGGCACTGGACAGCGCCGGCGCCTGGCTGCTGCAGACCGTGTTGTCACGTGCGCAGACCGGGCAGGGCGATGACGCTGTGGCGCCCGAGGGCTTGGGTGCCCGACACAGCGCGTTGCTGGCGCGCGTGGCGCAGCGCATGCACAAGACAGACGAGCCCGAGGGGCCCGTACGAACCGACCCGCCTGCACCCGCTGACAACGCTTTGCAAGTCATCGGTCGGGCCAGCCACAACGCCGGGCTTCAAGCCATGGCGGTGCTGGCGCTGTTGGGCGAGCTGGCCGCCACGGCGGGCGGCTCGCTGTTGCATCCCGGCCGCTGGCGCTGGCGGCAGGTGCTGTTCAACCTGCGCATCAGCGGCGTGGACGCCCTGCCCATCGTCGGGCTGTTGGCCTTCCTGTTGGGCGTGGTCGTGGCCTACCAGAGCGCCGACCAATTGCAGCAGTTCGGCGCCAACATCTTCATCGTCGATGTCGTGGGCCTGTCGATGCTGCGCGAGTTCGCGCCCATGATGACGGCCATCATCGTGGCGGGCCGCTCGGGGTCGGCCTTCGCTGCCCAGATCGGCACGATGGCAGTCACCGAAGAGATCGATGCCATGCGCACACTGGGCCTGGACCCGCTGGAGATGCTGGTGCTGCCCAAGCTGATGGCGCTGGTCATCGCGCTGCCGCTGCTCACCTTTTTTGCCGACGTGACGGGCGTGCTGGGCGGCATGCTGATGGCGCACTGGCAACTTGGCGTGGGCTTCGAGGAGTTCACCAGTCGCTTCACCAAGGCGGTCAGCGTCACGGCCTACCTGGTGGGCATCGGCAAGGCGCCGGTGTTTGCCGTGATCATCGTCGTCATCGGTTGTTTCCAGGGCCTGCAGACCCGGGGTGGTGCCGACAGCGTCGGCAGGCAGACCACCCGCGCGGTGGTGCAGGCGACCTTTCTCGTCATCGTTGCCGACGCGTTGTTTTCCATCGCCTTCAGCGCGCTGGATTTGTGATGGCGACTGCAGAGACGGTCGACACCGTGATCGAGGTTGCGCACCTCGCCACGCGCTTCGGCAGCCACGTGGTGCACCGCGACATCAGCTTCTCGGTGCAGCGCGCCGAGATCTTTGCCTTGATCGGCGGCAGCGGCTCCGGCAAGTCGACGCTGCTTCGTGAGTTGATCCTGCTGCAACGGCCCGACGCTGGCGCGCTGCGGGTACTCGGCGCAGACCTGCTGGACATCCAGGCCGCCGAAGCGACGGCACTGCGCCAGCGCTGGGGCGTGGTGTTTCAGCATGGGGGGCTGTTTGCGTCGCTCACCGTCGCAGACAACCTGGCCTTGCCCTTGCGAGAGCACACGGGTCTGTCGGCCACGCTCATCAAGGAATTGGCGGCCTGGAAGCTGGACATGGTCGGCCTGCCCGCCGAAGTGGCAGCACAGTACCCCGCAGAGTTGAGCGGCGGCATGCTCAAGCGTGCGTCGCTGGCGCGCGCCATGGCGCTGGACCCGGAGCTGCTGTTCCTGGACGAGCCCACCACGGGCCTGGACCCTGTCAGCGCGGCCGGCGTCGACGCCCTGGTGCTCAGCCTGCGCGAGCTGTTCGGTTTGACCGTGGTGATGGTGACGCACGACCTCGACACCTTGTGGCAGGTGGCCGACCGTGTGGCCGTGCTGGGCGGTGGCGAGGTGGCAGGCCTGGGCAGCATGCAGGCCTTGGCGCTGTCGGAGCATCCGCAGGTGAAGGCCTATTTCACGGGGCCGCGGGCGCATGCGGCTGCAGAAACTCCGACCGCGAATCCGGCGCTGCAGTCAGAGCCGGCCACCAGGCCTGCGGTGAAGGAGTCGTTATCGAAACCAAAGTAAATTTCACGCTGGTCGGCGTCTTCGTGGTCGCCCTGGGCGCCGCCATGGTCGCCGGTGTGCTGTGGCTGGCTGCGGGCGGCGCGTGGCGGCAGAAGGTCGATCTGTACATGACGGTCATGGAAGAGTCGGTGTCGGGCTTGAGCATCAACGCGCCCGTCAAGTTCAAGGGCGTGGACGTGGGTCAGGTCAGGTTGATCCAGTTGGACCCGGCGAACCCGGATCGGGTGCTCGTCACGCTGGCCATCCAGCGCGGCACGCCCATCACGGTGGACACGCTGGCGGTGCTGAAGACGCAGGGGCTGACCGGCATCTCGTCGATCGAACTTGCTGGCGGCTGGCGCGGCTCGGCGCCCTTGCTGAGCGCCGTGGCGGGTGAGCTGCCCGTCATCCCGTCCAAGCCCTCGCTGAGCGCCCGCCTGGAGGACGTGTTGACGACCGTGCTCGCCAAGGTCGAGCGCACCTCGACCAACCTGGATGCGCTGCTGAGCGAGGACAACCGCGCGGCGATAGCCAGCAGCCTGAACGACATCGCCACGCTCAGCCGCACCGTGGCCGCGCGCGCGCCGAGCATCGACGCGGCCATCGGCCACAGCGAGCAGGCCTTGCTCGACCTGCGCCGCGTTGCCGCCACTGTGGCGTCGGACATCGGCCCGCTGATGGGGAGGGTCGGCCGCAGCGCCGACGCGCTGGAGAAGATGGGCCAGGACACGGCCCTGGCCAGCGCGGACGCCGCCAGCGCCGTGCGGGGCGTGGGGCGTGATGTGCGGCAAGTGACGGCTGAAACCGCGCCCGAACTGCAGCGCCTGATGGCCGAGTTGCAGAGCCTGGCGGTGTCGCTGCGGCGCTTCAGCGACGCCGCTGAACGCAGCCCGAGCAGCCTGCTGCTGGGCCGGGGCGTGGTGCCTGACGGGCCGGGCGAAACGCCTGCATACAACCAAGGACAGCGATGACCGACACCCCGCCACCCAGGCCAGCCATGCCGGCACGCGTGCGCCGGTCGCGCCCTGCGGCCCTGTCCGTGGCACTGAGCGTGGCCTGCGCGCTGGGGTCGACATGGGTGCTCGCCGGATGCGGCTCGCTGTGGCCAGCGAAGAGTCCGCAACCGGCCTTCTACAGTCTGCAGGCTCTGGCCAGCGTTGCCACTGTCCGGCCCGACGCGCCATGGCGATTGCCCGCACCGGCCCGGGCCGATGCCGGGCCGGTGCTGGTGGTGAACGCGCCCGTGGCGGCAGCGGGGTTCGACACCGCCCACATCGTCTACACGCAGCAGCCGAACCGGTCGCAAATCTATGCCCGGCACGAGTGGGTCGACACGCCCGCAAGGATGCTCACACCGCTGCTGGTTGCAGCCCTTGACCGGGGCGGCACCTTCACCGCCGTGGTGCTGGCGCCCAGCGCCGCCAGGGGCCGGGTGCAGCTCGACACGCAATTGCTTCGCTTGCAACACGAGTTCGGCCCCGTGCCCAGCCGGGTGCGGCTGGTGCTGCGCGCGCAGCTCATCGACACCGCCAGTCGCCAGGTGATGGCCACGCGCGAGTTCGAACAAGTCGCAACCAGTCAAAGTGAAGATGCCCCGGGTGGGGTGGCTGCCGCGCAGCAGGCCGTGCACGCGCTGCTGGGGGACCTGGCCCAGTGGTGCCAGAGCGTGCTGAACCCTGTGCCCTAGTCGGCGAAGGCGGCCGAACCCGTGGCCGCGCGCCGCGGTGGCTCAGCTCACCGGGTTGGCTGCCACCGCTGGCGCGGAGCGGGCCAGGATGTGCGGCAGCAAGGTGCCCGCCCAGGCGGCGTAACCGCTGGCATTCGGATGAATGCGGTCCGCCGCCATGCCCGAGCTCATCATCTGTTCCGGATGCCAATGCATGCTGCGCGACCGCATGTCGCTCAGGCGTAACGAGAGTGCCTGGTTCATCTGCCGGGCCCACAGGCCCATGAACCAGCGCAGCGGTTGCGGCAAGGCCTGGCAGGCGTGCATCGGTGGCACGGCACTGTGCATCAGCAGGTGGGGTTGAAAACGTTCTTCGATCAGGTCGGCAACACCGTTCTGCTGCTGGGCCCAGCGAACCGGGCGTTGCAGTGCGGTGGCATCGTTGGCGCCCATGGAGAGCACCACGATGTCAAAGCGTGCGCCGGGCATGTCCTGCAGCAGTTGCAGCAGGCCGGGTGAGTCCAGCCCATTGCTGGCCTGCACACGCCAGTGCACCGTGTGGTGCAGGCTGAGCGCACGCACCAAGTGGCCGCACAGGCCGTCATGCTGGGTGTCCGCACCCACCGCCGCAGCGCCCGAGTCCCCGGCCACCAGCAAGCGCAGCCGGGGGCCGCTGCCCGCCACGCCCTCGCGCGCGCCGGGCGGCTCGGGCAGGTAGGGCGCTTCGCGGCGCACCTGCCGCGCCTGCCACCACAGCACGGGCCACAGCAGGCACAGCCAACCCAGGTGCGTCAACGCGTGCCCGAAACTTCGATCTCGACGCGGCGGTCGGGCTGCAGGCAGGCGATCAGCTTGGCAGTCTGCGCCGTGCCTTTGCAGTCGACGGCCGCCGTGACGGGCGTGTCTTCACCCTTGCCCACGGCCGAGACCTTGCTGCTGCTGAGCCCGCGAACCTGCACCAGATAGTCCTTGACGGCTTCGGCGCGCTGCATGGACAGGTTCTGGTTGAACGCGGTGCTGCCCAGCCGGTCGGTGTGGCCTTCGACGGTGATGCTGTCGTACTGCGTGCCCGACAGCTCCGCGGCGAAGCTGTCGAGTGCGAGCTTGCCCTCCGGACGCACAGTCGACTCAGCAAAGGTGAACAGCGACTCGGCTTCGTACTTGACCCGGCGCAAGGGCACGATGACGGGGGCGGGAATCGGTGCCTGTGCCACCACGACTGGCGGTGGCGCGGCCATCACCATGGGCTCGGCGCGTGGCGTTGGCTCGGGCGTCGGGGCCACATAAGCCGCGCGTGGTGCGGACTGCGGCGCGCGGCCGAACGGAAACACCAGGCTGGCGGAATACATCCTCACCTTGTCGCGGCTGCCCAGGGCGTCGGCGATGCGGTACTCCTCGCCCTCCACCCGCATCTGAAAGCCCGGGCTGAAGGCGTACTGCAGTCCCACGCCCCACTTCGGCTCGCTCTTGCGCTCGCTCGGGTTGGGGTTGAGGATGCCCAGAATGCCGGTGCTTGCGTAGTTGGAGCGGGTGCGTGTGTAGGTGGCGCCAACCCGGCCCAGTGCGGACAGGTTGGTGCTCAGAGGCACCGTGCCCAGCAAGTCCAGCATCACGCCCTGGGCGCGAATCTCGCCGGTGAGCGTGCCCGCAGGCGTGGTGCTGGTCTGCCAGCCGAACTTGCCCAGGTCGAAGTAACCCAGTTCCATGCCGATGTAGCGATTGAACTGGCGTCCCAGGAAGACCTTCCCGCCCGCGTCGCGCCGGTCGGTGGCGATGCTCTGGCTGGTGATGATGTTCGGCGGCACGACGACCCTGTTGCGGTTGCTCAGCGAGGCTTCGTCAAAGGCCCCGCGTGTCTGGCCAGCGCCGATACCGAAAGTCCAGTAGCCCTCGTCCATTTGTGCGTGGGCCGGGCTCATGAACAGGGCGCTGTGGGCGGCCAACGCCAGGATCGTCAGCGGCACCGCCTTTGCGGAGCGGCGTGATGAATGCAGTTGCAGTTTCATGGTGGGTGTCTCTTGAAGTGGAGGGGTTTGGCGACCACGACAACTTGCGCCTTCGTGGTCCACCGTTCGGTTTTAGTCACCGCCATCCTGGTCGTCTGTGCGCTGCCGAACTGCACCCTCTGACAGCAACCTGTTCGCCAACGCACAGACGACCAGGGGTGATCGCTCCAGGCTGCAGACCTCGACTCAACACAGGTGCGCACAAATGGTCTGTTACAGCGTCAACCCCTTTCGAACCAAGTCCCTTCTGGCAGCCGCAGCCGCAGCTGCAGCCGCAGCCGTTTGCGCGTTGGCCCTGGCTGCGCCCGCGTCGGCCCGAGTGACCTTCTATGAGAACGATGACTACCAGGGCCAGAGCTTCTCGACGAACCGGCAGGTCGGCAGCTTCCTGAAAGTCGGCTTCAACGACCGCGCGTCGTCCATCGTCGTCACCGATGGCCGCTGGGAGGTCTGCGACGACGTGCGCTTTGCTGGCAGCTGCCGCGTCTTGCGCGTGGGCAGCTACCCGACGCTGCGGACGATGGGCATGAACGACCGCATCTCCAGCGTGCGGCCCCTGAGCACGAATGCAAGCGTCGCCGATGAGCGCTATGGCCCTGCCGCACCGGCGCCTTCGGCATGGCGCAAGCGCCCAGGCGAACAGCTCTTCGAAGCGCCCGTGTCCGAGGTGCGCGCCATCACGGGAGAGGCCGAGCAAAGGTGCTGGATGGAAAAGCAAGACGTGGTCGTTGACAACAAGCCGCGCAGCAATGTGCCCGGCGCCTTGCTGGGTGCCGTGCTGGGCGGTGTCATCGGACACCAGATCGGCGGCGGCACCGGGCGCGACATTGCCACCGTGGGCGGCGCCGTGGCCGGCGGTGTGGTGGGCTCGCGGGTAGGTGCCGACGGCCGCACCGTGGAGACTCGCGACGTGCAGAAGTGCAGGTCGGTGCCAAATTCCGGCACCACGGCTTACTGGGACGTGGCCTACAACTTTCGCGGCCAAGCGCACCATGCACAGCTGAAGCAGCCCCCGGGTGCGACCATCACCGTGAACGGGCAGGGCGAGCCGCGAGAGTGAGCTTGATGCGGGCTCGCAATGATTTCTTGAAGTCTGTCCCCCTGAGCTGGGGGGCTGCACAAGCGCCCATGCGAAACCCCCTTGCTTTGAACGCGCCGGGCACCGCGGCACCCGCATTGCGGATCAAGTTTCCGCAGGGCCAGATGGCTGAGCGCCACGGCGTCTTTTGCGCCCGTTCACTGGCCGGCTGGTTGTTGTTGGCAGTGGCCGTGCTCAGCCTGCTGGGAGCCATCGGCCTCGTGCTGAGCCAGGCGGTACGGCAGGGCGACGCGAGCCGGCGCGCCACGGCGTTGCAGGCCGAGGTCGACTGGCGCTGCCGTGCGCTCTTGCCGCGCCACCAGCGCGAGCGCTGTGTCGTGCTGGTGCAGGAGCGTCAGCCCTGGGACAGTCCCGGTGTGCAGGCGCTGGTTCACGAGGCGGGCTCAGCCGGGGTGGGGCCTTAGCGCCGTGCGGACAGGTATGCCGCCACGGCGGCGGCGAGTCCGGGGTGCGTGTTCGCCCCGGTGACCACGCGTTGCCAGCACCAGCGTGACCGCAAGCGGCCTCTACGCCGCGGCGCTGCCCA
>JANNWL010000413.1:0-1608 GCA_031414735.1 Burkholderiales bacterium
CGAGGCCTCGCTGGCGCTGGTGGCCGAACTGGTCGACACCAACGCCAAGCTGTCGGTGGACACCGAAGTCCAGGCGCTGCTGAATGCGCTGGACGGCCGCTTCATCCGCCCCGCGCCGGGCGGCGACATCCTGCGCACGCCGGCTGTGCTGCCCACGGGCCGAAACATCCACGGCTTCGACCCCTTCCGCATCCCCAGCGCCTTTGCGGTGCAGGACGGTGCCCAGCAAGCCCAGCGCCTGCTGGACCGCTACATGGCCGACGGGCACGCGCTGCCCGAGTCCATCGCCATGGTGCTGTGGGGCAGCGACAACCTGAAGAACGAAGGCGCCCCCATCGCCCAGGCCCTTGCGCTGATGGGCGCGCTGCCGCGCTTCGACAGCTACGGCCGCATCGCAGGCGCGCAACTGATCCCCCTGGCCCAGCTGGGCCGGCCGCGGATCGACGTGGTGATCACGCTGTCGGGCATCTTCCGCGACCTGATGCCGCTGCAGATCAAGCTGCTGGCCGAAGCGGCTTTCCTGGCTGCGTCGGCCGAGGACGAGCCCATCGAGATGAACTGGATCCGCAAGCACGCGCTGGCCTACCAGTTGGAGCACGGCTGCACGCTGGAGATCGCCGCGCTGCGTGTCTACGGCAACGACGAAGGCGCCTACGGCTCCAATGTCAACAACCTGGTCGAAAGCAGCAAGTGGACCGACGAGGGCGAGATTGCCCAGACCTACACCCGCCGCAAGGGCTTCGCCTACGGCCGCAGCGGCCGCGCCGTGCAACAGACTGCGCTGCTGCAGAGCGTGCTGGCCGACGTGCAGCTGACCTACCAGAACCTGGACTCGGTGGAACTGGGCGTGACCACGGTGGACAACTACTTCGACACCCTGGGCGGCATCACCCAGGCGGTGAAAGTAGCTCAAGGCGGCAAGGCGCCGCCGGTCTACATCGGCGACCAGACCATGGGTGACGGCGCCGTGCGCTCGCTGACCGAGCAGGTGGCACTCGAAACCCGCACCCGCATGCTCAACCCCAAGTGGTTCGAAGGCATGCTGGAACACGGCTACGAGGGCGTTCGCCAAATTGAAGTGCACGTCACCAACACGATGGGCTGGTCGGCCACCACGGGGCAGGTGCAGCCATGGGTCTACAAGCAGCTCACCGAGACTTTCATGCTCGACCCCCAGATGCGCGAGCGCCTGGCCCGACTCAACCCCACCGCTTCGGCGCGCGTGGCCCACCGTTTGATCGAAGCTTCAGAGCGCAACTACTGGCAGCCCGACGCTGCCACGCTCGAAGCCCTGCGCCGGGCCGGCGAAGAACTTGAAGACCGCCTCGAAGGGGTGGTTGAAGGAATGGCAGTATGAGCACAGCAACCACCATCTCCCCCTCGGCCATCGGCCGCGGCCCGGCCCCGCGCCGACCCGACGGCGAGGGCAGCGTGCAGGTGCAGCTCGACCCCAGCCTGAAGATCGGCACGGCCAAGGTCTTTGCCATCTACGGCAAGGGCGGCATCGGCAAGAGCACCACCAGCAGCAACTTGAGCGTGGCCTTCAGCAAGCTGGGCAAGCGCGTGCTGCAGATCGGCTGCGACCCCAAGCACGACAGCACCTTCACG
>JANNWL010000414.1:0-9415 GCA_031414735.1 Burkholderiales bacterium
GGCGACAAGCCCACCGGCACACAGTGGTACGACGCCCGCCGCATCACGGCGGTCGGGCCGCGCAAGGTCTACTACGACACCGACACCATGGGCGGGCAAAGCGGCAGCGCGGTGTACCGCATCATCAACGGCGGGCGTTTCGCCGTGGCGGTTCATGCCTACGGCGGCTCGACGGCCAATTCCGGCACGCGCATCAATGGCGAGGTGTTCAACAACATCACCGGCTGGAAGGCCTGAGCGCGATGACCGCGAGATCGCCGTGAGCACGCGACCCCTGCAGGTGGCCGGCACGGTACTGGACAGCGCCGGCCGGCCCGCGGCCGGCGCCACCGTGATGTGGGTGCAGGGCCCCGTGGCCCTGCCCGAGGTGGCCCTGCTTACACAGGCCGATGGCGGCTTCGTGATGAGCGCGCCCGTGGCCGGCCACTACACGCTGGTCTGCCGCCGCGACCCCGGCGGACTGGCCAGGATGGAGATCGATGTGGGGTCACAGGGCGCCCGCGTCACCGTCCGGCTGAGTTGAATAAGCACTCTCTGGTCGAGAGTGCTAATATGATCGGAACTGTTTTTTTAAGACGGAGTCCGAGTCGGCATGAATGCTCTGAACCCCACTGCCTTGATTCTGCGCGACCCCTGGTCGCTGGTGCCCTCGCTGGGCAACCTGGATGCTTACGTGTCCGCAGTCAACCGCATGCCCATGCTCACCCAGGCCGAGGAAAGCGCCTTCGCCCGCGCCTTGCGCGATGAAGGCGACGTCAAGGCCGCCGGGCGCCTGGTTCTGTCTCACCTGCGGCTGGTGGTGTCGATTTCACGCCAGTACATGGGCTACGGCCTGCCCCAGGGCGATTTGATCCAGGAAGGCAACGTCGGCCTGATGAAGGCCGTCAAGCGCTTCGACCCCGAGCAGGGGGTGCGACTGGTCAGCTACGCCATGCACTGGATCAAGGCCGAGATCCACGAATACATCCTGAAGAACTGGCGCATGGTCAAGGTGGCCACCACCAAAGCCCAGCGCAAGCTGTTCTTCAACCTGCGCTCGATGAAGCAGGGCATGAAGGCCGAGGCCGGCAACCAAGAGACCCACCGCAACACCCTGACGCCGGCCGAGGTTGCCAAGATGGCGCTGGACCTCAACGTCAAGCCCGACGAAGTCATCGAGATGGAAACCCGGTTGTCCGGCGGCGACGTCGCGCTGGAGCCGCAGACCGACGACGGTGAAGAGAGCTACGCGCCCATCGCCTACCTGGCCGACGACACGCACGAGCCGACGCGCGCACTCGAATCCCGCCACCGCGACTGGCTGGCCGGCGACGGCATCAGCCAGGCGCTGGGCGTGCTGGACGAGCGCAGCCGCCGCATCGTGGAAGAGCGCTGGCTGAAGGTGAATGACGACTCGTCAGGCGGCATGACGCTGCACGAACTGGCAGCCGAGTACGGCGTCAGCGCCGAGCGCATCCGCCAGATTGAGGTGGCGGCGATGAAGAAGATGCGCAAGGCGCTGGCCTGAGGCCCCCTGACGGGGACAGCGCTCAACACCCGATCAAAACAAACCCATTCGCCGCGCTCGCGGCAGAAGGGGAGTTGGCGTCAGGCTGAAATGACGGCTGCCGAGCGGCGGCGCGCGGCGCCCACGCCCACGGCGCCGGCCAGCAACACCAGCGCCAGGCTGGTGGGCTCGGGCACCAGGTTCCTGCCCGTGTTGAAGGTGAAGTCGTCCATCGCGAAGAAGGTCTGCTGACCGAGAACCACCAGCTCGTCGACCAAGCCGGTGTAGCCACTGTTCACGGCGATGGGCGTCGAATCGTTCAGCGACCCAGAGACAGCCGAGGTGTGAACCAGGATGCCGTTGTTGTAAAGCTTGAACTGGATCTGGCCGAACCCAGAGAACCAGGCGCCGTCAAAAATGAAATCCACGGCTGAGGTGATCGACTGCGCAGCTTCAAGGGGCGCGCCTGTAAACGGAAACAGTGGACTTCCACTGGTTGCAATGAAGTGCGTGGGCGACTTGGGCGTATAGAAGGGAGTGACTTCGTCGGTGTAGAACCAATGGTTGGTCGCAACACTGTTCGTGCCGAACTTGAAGCCTTTGTAGTCAGCCACAAAGAAGTGCTCACCGGTCGGAAACGGCAGCATGTCCTCAAACGTCAGCACAGCGGCTTGGGCGCCCACGGTGGCGAGTGCCAAGGCGCCAGAGGCGATGAACTTGCAGAGATTTCGGGTCATGGGGAAGCTCCTCAACGGTGAATAAACGATAGCGGCGCCCTGGTTCGCTGCCTACCCCGCGATCAGGTGGTTGGTTACCCAAGCACACCGACAAACCGGCGAACAGGCATCAAGGCACAGGCTAAAGATCAGCCAGCGCGGCGGCGCATGAAGGCGCCCAGGGTCAGCAGACCGGCTGCGAACATGACCACGCTGCTCATCTCGGGCACGGGCGTGGCGGTGAAGTCGTCCATGCCGTAGAACCCCTGCCGCCCGACGATGACCACCGAATCAATGAAACCGGCGTAGCCACTGGGGACAAAGGAAGGCGTCCCCGTGAGCACGGCGGAATCGGCCGAGGTGTGAACCAACACACCGTCGTTGAACAGCTTGTAACGGACTTGGTCACCACCCGAAAACCAGGCGCCGTCAAACTTGAAATCGATGACGTTGGTGATGGGCTGCGCGTCTTCAAACAGCGCACCGGTGTAAAGCTGGAAGTCGGTCGCAACATAAGTGCGGCCCGAAGACGGCCGGTAATCGGCAGTTGCAAAGCTCGTATAGAACCAGGCGTTGGTGGCGGCGCTGTTGGTGCCGAACTTGAAGCCCTGGTAGTTGGACGTGAAGAAGGCCAAGCCGACGGGCAATTCTTCGAAAGTAAACACAGCGGCGTGACCTGCCGTGCCCATGCAGGCAATGACAGTTGCAACGGCTGCCTTGCGGAAAAAGTTTGCCATCAAAAACTCCTGAATGTGTGTCTGGGTGCAAGTCAATACGGCTTCCTGGCGAACAAAGTGCCATGGTCGACGCAACTCTCGAAAGTCTAGCAGCGCAAGCTGTAGCCTTACCCCCGTGAACCGGGGGCTCTGCATGTAAGTCTTTGCGGGCGGTCAGGGTGCAGGGACGGTGTCAGGGGCGAACTGCAAGCCGTAGCGGCGTGCCATGTCATTGATGTCACGCCGGGTGGACGCATTGCCGGCATCGAACAGGTCTTTGGCCCAGGCCTGCATGGCGGGGGAAGCACCTTCCCAGTCGGCCAGCACGACCTGCATCAGGATCGGCTGCACATGCCCCTCGAACGGACCCCTTTGTTGTGCCTCGGTCCAGGCCGCGTGAACGGTGGCCGCCGATGCGCCCATGGCCTGGCGCGCGGCTGCCAGCATGGCCCAGGTTTGCGGCGAACTGGGGCGCAGGGCAATGGCCACGCCGTAGTAGCCGGCGGCCTTGGCGTAGTGCTGGTTGCGCAGCGCCGGGTCGGCCCAGTCGCGCTGGCCGGCCACGGCGTGCAGGTCGCCCATGCGCTCTTGCATGTCGGGGTCGTCGGGCGCCAGGTCCAGCGACGTTTGCAGGGCCGCCTGCGCGGTGTCCCACGCTTGTTGCGACTGCGGCAGGCCCGCGCCGCTCACCCAGGCCAGCACCTGCTGGCGCGCGGCGGCCGAGGCCCAGTCGGCGCGGAAAACCCGCTGTGATTCGTACAAGACCCAGGCCGCAGTGGGCAGCAGCAGCGCCAGCAGCAACCACCCGCGCCAAGTCGGCGCGGGCCGGGTGGATGTCACTTCAGGCCCCGGGACCGGCACCGGCGCGGTGCGGTCCGCGGGTGTTGGCCGCTTCGTTGTTGGTGCACAAGCCCGCCGGGCCCAGCACCGTGAGCTGCCGTGCCAGGCGCTCGCCATGGTGCTGGGTAAGCCACTGCGCAGCGTCGCGCATGCGCGGCCTGCGGCCGCTGGTGTTGTGGGCGTCGCTGGCCACCGCGTGGACCCAGCCGCGCGTCACCAGGTCGGCCGCCACGGCCTGCGCACGGGCGCCGAACTGGCCAACCAGCGAGCCGGCGGTCAGCTGCACGTAGCAGCCTTCGTCAATGAACGGCCGCAGCCGTTCTGGCTTTTCCATCACGCCGCGGTTGCGCTCCGGGTGCACGACGACAGGCCGCACCTTGGCCGCCAACAGCCGCCGCACGAAGTTCAAGGCGCCCAGCGGCACCTGGCCGTCGGGCATTTCCAGCAACAGGGTGCGGTAGCCGCCCACCGTGCCCAGAAAGGGCAGCTCGTCGCGCGCCAGCAGTTCCAGCACCTCGGGCGTCAGGCGCACCTCGCCCGCCCACGACACCTGCAGCGCCAGGCCCGTGGCACGCAGCAATTCGGCAAAGCGGGCGTGTTCTTCGGCGATGCTGGTGCGCCAGTTCTCGAAACGCCCGGGGAAGACATGCGGCGTCAGCACCGTGTGCGTGATGCCATCGTCGACGCAGGCCTGGGCCAGCGCCAGCGCGGCTTCCACCGTCGGCGGGCCGTCGTCGATGCCTGGCAGCAAATGGCAGTGGATGTCGATCACAGCCCGGCCCCTGCGGTGGCCCTTTGCGTCGCGAGCATCAGGTGATGGTGTCCGGCGCCCGCTGCGGCTTCTTGCTGCTGCCGGCATCGGCCAATTGCGGCGCGGCGCCGTAGGTGCCGTCGCCATAGCCGCCGTAGTTGTAGCTGCTGCCGCCGTATTCGCCGTAGTAGCGCTGGGCGTGCTTGAAGTCGAGCTGGTTGACGATGACGCCCAGGATGTTGCCGCCCGCCCGCTGGATGCGCATGATGCTCTTTCGGGCCAGCGGCGCCGGGGTGGACATGGCCTTCACCACGAAGGCCACGCTGGTGGCCATGGGCGCCAGCACCAGCGCCTCGCTCACCAGTTCCACGGGGGGCGAATCGATGACGATCATCTCGAACTCCTCGGACAGCACCTTCAGCGCTTCCTTGAAGCGCTGGGACAGCAACAGCTCCAGCGGGTTGGGCGGCATGTCGCCCATGGGCAGGACCAGCAGCTTGCTGTCCTTGACCGGGTAGATGCACTCCTCGGCGGCGGCGTTGCCCGCCACCAGGTTGGTCAGCCCCTTCTGCCCGCCCGTCAGGCCCAGCGCGCGGCCGGCCTGCGACCGGCGCATGTCAGCGTCGATCAGCAGCGTGCGCTTGGTCTGCGCGTGGGCCAGCGCCAGGTTCACGGCCACCGTGGTCTTGCCCTCGCCAGGCAAGGTCGACGTGACCAGCAAGATCTTGTTTGGCGTGTCCAGGTTCGACAGCAGCACCCCCGTGCGGGCCGTGCGTATGCCTTCGGCGTAGTGCGAGTGCGCTTCGTCCAGGAACAGGCGCGCCATGTGCACACGGTCGGTGTTGGGGATCAGCGGCAGCGCCGTCAACACCGGCAGGCGCAAACGCAGCTCGGCGTCGTCGCCACCCTTCAGTGTGTTGTCCAGGCGGTCCATCAGCAACGAGGCCAACGCACCCAGGAACAGCGCCAGCACCGCAGCAACCAGAACGATCTGCCGCTTGTTGGGACGTACGGGGACCGAAGTCGGAACCGCCCGGTCGACGACACGGGCCACCGCCGACTGCACGTCGCCCGCCAGATTGGTTTCCTTGGCACGGCTCATGAACATGTCGTAGAGCTGGCGGTTGCTCTGGGCTTCGCGTTCAAGCACATTCAGCTGGAACTCTTCCCGGTTGACGGCCTGCACGCTGCCTTCGGCGGCATCCAGGGATTGCTGCAGCGAAGTTTCAGTCGCACGCGCGGCCTCGTATTCGCGACGCAGCCCGGCAACAACCGCCTCCCCCTGCTGCGCCACCAGCTTCTGCAGCGCCGCAATTTCGTCCTGGGCTTGCTCGACCTTGTAGTGCCGGTCGCCAAGGTTCACCTGCAAGCCGGTCAGGTTGCGCCTTGCCGCATTCAACAAGGCCAGCGTGCTCGCCACGGTCGGGTCCTTCATGACCGCCGGAATCTCGACCACCTGCGCCGCCGAGGCTGTCTTGGCCTGCAGGTACGAGCTTTCCAGTTCCACGCGCTTGGACCGCGCCGCCGACAGCTTGTCTGACGTGTCGCCCACCTGCCGCCCGGCCAGAACCTGGGCCGAGCCGCCCAGGTTGACGATGCCCTTGTTCTCTCGGTAGCTTTGCAGCGCCTGCTCAGACTGCCCCAGCTTTTCGCGCAGGCTCAACAAACGGTCTTGCAGGAAGCTGCTGACCTGCTGCGAAAGCTTGAAGCGCGAATCGCGGTCGGAGTCGATGTATTCCTTGGTGATGGCGTTGGCGACCTTGGCGGCCAGCACCGGGTCTTCCGACTCGAAGCTCACCATCACCAGTTGACTCATGCGAACGGGCTGCACCGTCAGGCCGCCCATCACGCGCGCCACAGCCGACTTTTCCAGTTCTTCCTGGGTCCACTCGGTCTTGACGGTCGAAATGCCCAGGGCGGCCATGGCCCGTGCGCGCCAGGTGGGTTCGACCTTTCGTGGATCCACGGCGGGGTCTTCCCACAGCTTCAAAGCGCGCGCTGTGCGTTCAGCCACCTCACGCGACTTCAGGATTTCCACCTGCGTCTGGTAGTGCTCGCGCTGCTGGCTGTTGGTGTAGACCTCTTCGATCGACAGCACCTTCACCTTGCCGGCCTCGATCAACACCGTGGCGGTCGTGCGGTAAACCGGCGTCAGCGAATACGCCACCACGGCAGCCAGCAAGCCCACTATCGCCGCCAAGCCCAGGATCGCCCACTTGCGCTTGGTGATGCTGCGCCAATACTCCAGCAATTCCAGCTTCTGCTCCTGCGAAATGGCCATGCCCAGAGGCGCAAACGCTGGCGGCTGAGGCTGAGGCTGGATCTGCAGTGGGGAGGCGGGCGTTGCCGGGACAGGTAAGGTCATGAAAGTCTCTGGCTAAACTTGTTGCCGCGCGGTCTGAGGCTCGCTTCTTTTGCGCCTCTTCAGGTCAGCGGGCAGCGCCCAAACGGCGGCCAGTATCACCGTGAAGGTCAGTGCATTGGCGGGAATGTGCAGGTTGAAATCGACCATGCTGTGCAACCCAAGGGAGGATAGTGCCATGATCGAGGCCACCGCCAATCCCCGATTCACGCGGGTCCCATCGTCGCGCAACAACCGTGCCGCATGCCATGCTGACGCGATTCCGATGCTGATCCACAGGGCCAAGCCCAGCAGGCCCATGTCGCTGGCCACCTGCACGTAGTCGTTATGGGCGTGGTCCCAGTGCCAGGGCAGCCCCGCGCGTTTGAGGGGGGGGAAGGCGGTGTAGTAGGTGCCGCCACCGTGCCCCAAGAAGGGCCTTTCGGCAACCAGTTGTAACGAAAGGTGAGGAACCTCCAGCCGCTGCGCCAAGGTTTCTTCACGCGGGGGCTGCGCATTGGCCAGCCCGAAGCCGGCCAAGGTGTCCGAACTGGCCTCGGCTGTGTGCTTCAGGCGCTGCACCACGCGGTCCAGGCCTACCCACTGGCCAATGATGAACAGGTCCACCACCGCCATGCTGAGCACCAGCCACAAGGCCGGTCGGCGCAAGCGCTTCGAGCGCACGGCCACCAGTGCGCCAGTGATCGCCAACGAGACGAAGAACACAGCGTTGCCCATGCGCGAATGCGTCATCACCAGCGCAATCACAAGCACCACCAGCAGCAGACGCAGCAGCATCTTGGCTGACATCATGAACGTCAGCGCAGCCACCACGCGGGTGCGCCAGTGCGCATGTGGGTCAGCTGCCCCGCCCCCCAGTTGCGACAGCAGCCAGCCCAGGCCGGCCGACAGCGTCAGTTCCATGTAGCCGGCCAGGTGATCGGGATTGACGAAGGTACCCGTTGCACGGCCGCCTTGGTCGAACGACGCAAACCACAGTTCATAGCTGCTACCGGCTGAATACAAGAGCACGGCAGCCAGCGCCTGCAGCAGCCCGGCCACCAGCAGCGCACCCAGCAGCTGCTCGGCCCGGGCACGCGTGTCTA
Source organism: Burkholderiales bacterium (assembly GCA_031414735.1). Lineage (GTDB taxonomy): Bacteria > Pseudomonadota > Gammaproteobacteria > Burkholderiales > Burkholderiaceae_C > Rubrivivax. Next base: position 7,957 of record JANNWL010000414.1, read on the forward strand.
CGGTCAGCAGCACCAGCAGCCAGCCGCCCAGGTACAGCAAGGTGGTGAGCAGGTAGCGGCGGGTGTGAAAGGGGTCGATCGACAGCGTGCCGCCGTCGGGCCCCAGGCCGGGCAGGATCTGCAGCACGGCCAAGCCCGCAAAAGCGACCAGGGCCGCCACGGGAAGCCAGGCACCGGGCGACAGCGGAGGTCGGGGCTGCGCCTTCAGCACATGCCCCAGCGCGGCCAGCACCACGCCGGCCCACACCAAAGCCGCCAACAGCGCCACGCCCCAGGGTCGGTTGCTGCCCAGCGGCCAGGGCGCCCAAATCAGCGCAACCAACAATCCGGCGAAGCCCAACGTCTGCAGGCGCAGCCCAAGCGCGTTGGTGTCGGCTTGGGTCGTTTTGGCGGCTGGGGCGGTGGCGCTGGCCATGGCGGGATGGGAGTGACTGGCCGATGACTGCAAAACAGCGAGCAGTCAGGAAATAAAAAAACCGGCCCCAGTCGCCTGGGCCGGCCCGTGGTGGTGCGGCGTTGACGCCGCTGCAGCAGCTTTCGCGCCTTGCAGCGACAAAGCCTCAGCTGCGGGTAGGTGGGCGTACCGGCGGTCGCACGGGCACAGCGTTCGGTCCGGCCACTGGCGCCGCAGCGGCGGGCTGCGCGGCGACCTTCACGGCCTTGGTTTCCACGACCTCAACCCTGGAAACGGTGGCGGCAGAAACGGTTGACGCCAGGCTGGCGGCAATGAGACCGGCGGTGAGTGCTGGGGTGCGGTTGATAGTCATTTGCGGGTCCGATCTACAAACAGATCATGAAGCCTAGCATCCCGGTCACTGGTGCGTCAATTGCTGGCCACCGTGATATCGACAACCAGTCCGCTCTTGTCCCGCGAATGGGGGGCTTATCGAGGCCGGCCCGGCCGCCTTGTCGAATGCGCCCCGCATTGCAACGGTCGTCCACCAGCCGCAGCGGCGGAAATGGACACTGGCAAGGACAACCACAGCGGTGTGCAAACGGCGCAACAAACCGGCCTGCGTGTCGAATCGGGCGCGTCGGGGCTCCCCGAAGTCGGGGGGGAACAACCCCACCGAGCGACTTGAACCGAAGGCGAGCACCTAAGATCGGCAAACGCCAGTTGTTCATTCCTATGTTCAGAGTCGACATGTCATTCCACAGCGGGCGCACACGGCGCACTTTGCCAACGGCAATCTGTTGCGACCCTGTCACCTATTGTGGCCAGTGCAGCTTGGGTGCATTCGACAGCAGCCGCACATCCGGAAAGCGCGGATGACGCAAGCTGCTTTGGTTTCAGAGCCATTTCTGGGCCAGGTCCATCCCGACATCGAACCGCGCCAGGCGGTTGACCGTCCACGCCCCAACCGGCCCCATGGCGCGCCGTTTCTGGCTGGCCCTGTGGAGGAAGCATTCAGTCCCTGGTATGTGTGCCTGACCAAACCGCGCCAGGAAGCCTACGCCG
>JANNWL010000415.1:0-25981 GCA_031414735.1 Burkholderiales bacterium
GCCGCCCTGCACGGTCTTGACCATGCCGGCCTTCACGTCCTTGGCCATCACGGCGCCGGGCACCACGTGGTAGGTCAGCACGGCGGTCAGCTTGGCCTTGTCCTTCAGCAGCGCGTCGAGGTCGGCCTTGGGGATCTTGGCGAAGGCTTCGTCGGTGGGGGCGAACACGGTGAACGGGCCCTTGCCCTTGAGCGTGTCGACCAGACCGGCGGCGCCCAGCGCGGTGGCCAGGGTCTTGAATGAACCGGCGGCGACGGCGGTGTCGACGATGTCCTTGGCTTGCACGGCCAGGGCCGAAGCCGTCAGGGCGGCGGCGATGATGAGCTTTTTCATGGGTCAGTTGTCCAGAAGTTGAGAGGGTTGAGCGCAATGTTCCAAGTCAGTCAGACCGGCTTGGCCACACCCCGCGAACGCAGTATTGGACTGTTTGGTTTCCCGTATGAACGGCGTGGTCAATTAGGAAACGTACCAGTTCAAAAGCCTGGGGGCCCCTCACCGACACGCGCTGGAAGCGGCCCTGAACCAGCGGCGACAATGCAGCCATCCCCCCACACCTTGACCGCCGTCGGCTGCCCGCATGCACCCGGCGGCCAGCGCCATTGATGTTTGCCATCTTCGAAAACCTGATCCGCCCGACCGACCGCCCGGGCACAGCGCCGCCGCAGTCCTTGATGGCCTTTTACTGGCATTACGTGCGCCAGACCAAGGGCTTGTTCGGCGCCATGTTCGTCACCGGTCTGGTCGTGGCGCTGATCGACACGCTGATCCCCGTCTTCATCGGTCGCATGGTGCGGCTGATGGAAGCGCAAGACCGTGCCGCGGTACTGGCCGACGCCACGCCGATGCTGGTGGGCATGGCGCTGCTGGTGGTGATCGGCCGGCCGCTGGCGCTGCTGATGGACAGCCTCGTGCGCAACAACGCCGTGGTGCCGGGCGTGACCAGCCTGATCCGCTGGCAGAGCCACTGGCACGTGGTGCGCCAGAGCCTGCCGTTTTTCCAGAACGACTTCGCCGGACGCATCGCCAACCGGGTGATGCAGACCAGCAACGCGGTGCGCGAGTGCGTGGTGTCGAGCATCCGCGCGGTCTGGTACATCGTGATCTACGGCCTGTCGGCATTGATCCTGATGGGCATGGCCGATTGGCGGCTGGCGGTGCCCACGGCGCTGTGGTTCGTGGGTTACGTGGTCTTCCTGCGCATCTTCGTGCCGCAGATGCGCGACCTGGCCAAGACCAGCTCGGAGCTGCGCAGCATGGTCATGGGGCGCGTGGTGGACAGCTACACCAACATCCTCACCGTGAAATTGTTCGCCCGCGTGAGCGACGAGGACAAGTACGTGCGCGAGGTCATCGACGACCACACCGGCGCCATCCGCGCCCACATGCGGCTGATCACCCGCTTCATGACGACGCTCTCAGCCTTGAACGCGCTGCTGCTGGTCAGCACCGCCGGCATCGGCATTGCGCTGTGGGGGTCGGGCCAGATCGACGCCGGCACGGTGGCCACCGCGCTGCCGCTGGCCTGGACGATCGCCAACGTGGCCGGCTGGGTGAGCTGGGAGGTGACGGGCATCTTCGAGAACATCGGCGTGGTGCAGGAAGGCATGCAGACCATCGCCGTGCCCCACGGCATGAGCGACCGCGACACGGCGCGTGACCTGACCGTCACCGAAGGCAGCATCCGCTTCGAGGGCGTGGGCTTCAGCTACGGCCGCGCCGACGGCAAGAAGGTGCTGGACGACCTGAACCTGGTCATCCGCCCGGGCGAACGCGTCGGTCTGGTCGGACGATCAGGTGCGGGCAAGAGCACGCTGGTGAACCTGCTGCTGCGCTTTCATGACCTGGAGCAGGGCAGCCTGCGCGTCGATGGCCACGACGTGCGCGAGCTGACGCAGGAGAGCCTGCGCGCGGCCATCGGCATGGTCACGCAGGACACCTCGCTGCTGCACCGCTCGATTGCCGCCAACATCGGCTTCGGCCTGCCCGGCGCCACGCAGGCGCAGATCGAAGACGCAGCGAAGAAGGCGCAGGCCCACGAATTCATCCTGGGGCTGCAGGACTACAAGGGGCGCACCGGCTACGACGCGCAGGTCGGTGAGCGCGGTGTGAAGCTCAGTGGCGGGCAGCGCCAGCGCATCGCGATTGCGCGGGTGATCCTGAAAGACGCGCCCATCCTGGTGCTGGACGAGGCCACCAGTGCGCTCGACAGCGAGGTGGAGATCGCCATCCAGGACCAGCTGCTCGGGCTGATGGAGGGCAAGACCGTGATCGCCATCGCGCACCGGCTGAGCACCATCGCGCGCATGGACCGCTTGATCGTGCTGGAGCAGGGCCGCATCGTCGAGCAGGGCACGCATGCCGAGCTGCTGGCCAAGGGTGCCGCTGGCGGGCATTACGCCAAGCTGTGGGCGCACCAGAGTGGCGGCTTCCTGGCTGAAGACGTGGGTGACGAGCTGCCTGCGGAGGATGGTCCGGTCGACGACGAACGCCCGGCCGAGCGCCCCGGGCCCGACATGGACGCGCAACCCCCGACCGCACGCAGCTGAGGTCCCGCGCATGGACACCGTCACTTACCTGCTCGGCTTCGTGCTGCATGTCGACCGCCACCTCAGCGACTTCGTGCTCGCCTATGGCGGCTGGGTCTACGCGCTGCTGTTCCTCATCATCTTCGTCGAGACCGGGCTGGTGGTGATGCCCTTCCTGCCCGGCGATTCGCTGCTCTTCGTGGTGGGCGCGCTGTGCGGCGTGGGGCTGATGAGCCTGCCGCTGTCGATGGCGCTGCTGACGGCGGCGGCCGTGCTGGGCAACCAGACCAACTACGCCATCGGCCGGCACATCGGCCCGCGCGTGTTTGCCTGGCCGAAGTCGCGCTGGTTCAACCGCGCGGCCTTCGACCGCATGCATGCGTTCTACGAACAGTACGGCGGCGTGACGATCGTGCTGGCGCGCTTCATGCCGTTCCTGCGCACCTTTGCGCCCTTCGTGGCCGGCGTGGCGCAGATGACGCGGCGCAAGTTCACCTTCTACGACGTGACTGGCGGCGCGCTGTGGGTCTGCGGCGTGTCCAGCGCCGGCTACTTCTTCGGCAACCTGCCCTGGGTGAAGGCCAACCTGTCGATCATCATCTGGTCGATGATCGCCGTGCCCGGCGGGCTGGTGCTGCTGGGCGCCTGGAAGTCGCGCCGCGCGCCCACCCGCGCCTGACCCATCAAGGGCAAGCCGCGATCACCTGCGCCACCGCGGCGGTGAGCTTCTTGCCGTAGGGCACGTGCAAAAACTCGTTGGGCCCGTGGGCGTTGCTCTTCGGGCCCAGCACGCCGCAGACCATCATTTGTGCCGCCGGGAAGCCCTTCTGCAGCATGCTCATCAGCGGGATGGTGCCGCCCTGGCCGATGTAGCCCAGCGGTGCACCGTAGTGCGCTTGAGATGCTTCGTTGAGCGCCGTGTCCAGCCAGGGCGCCAGTTCGGGCGCGTTCCAGCCCGTGGCGCCCAGCGCACCGGCGCGGCCGTCGGCGTGGAACGTCACCTTCGCGTTGTACGGCGCGTTGTCTTCCAGCAGCGCCTTCAACTTCAGGCTGGCCTCGTTGCCGTCCACCAACGGCGGCAGGCGCAGCGACAGCTTGAACGCCGTCCAGGGCCGCAGCACGTTGCCGGCGTTCTTCAGTTCGGGAAAGCCGTCGACGCCGGTGACGCTGAGCGTGGGCCGCCAGGTGCGGTTGAGCAGGCCCTCGACGGGGTCGGTGGTGGTGGGCAGGCTGGGCCCGCCGTCGGCGCCGCAGGCCCAGGGCATGCGCTTCCACACTTCGTCACCCAGGATGGCCGCCGTGGCCTGCGCCTGCGCCAGCCGTGAGGCCGGCAGCGCGCAATGAAAACTCTCGGGCAGCAAGCGGCCGGTGGCGCTGTCTTCCAGCCGGTCAAGCACGTGGCGCAGGATGCGAAAGCTCGACGGCACGAGGCCGCTGGCGTCGCCCGAATGGATGCCCTCGGTCAGGATCTCGACCTTCAGCACGCCACTGACCATGCCGCGCAGGCTGGTCGTGAGCCAGAGCTGGTCGTAGTTGCCGGCGCCTGAATCCAGGCACACGACCAGGCTGACATTGCCCAGCCGCGGGCGCAGTGCATCCAGGTACACCGGCAGGTCGAAGGAGCCGCTTTCTTCGCAGCTCTCGATCAAACCCACCACGCGCGGGTGGGCGATGCCCTGGGCGTGCAAGGCCTCGATGGCGCTGATGGCGGCGTACACGGCGTAACCGTCGTCGGCGCCGCCGCGGCCGTAGAGCAGGCCCTTTTCGTACTTCGGCGTCCAGGGTCCCAGGTCGCTGCGCCAGCCGTTGAATTCAGGCTGCTTGTCGAGATGGCCATACATCAGCACGGTGTCGGTGGAGCCGGACTTGGTGGCCGGTATCTCGAAAAAGATCAGCGGTGTGCGGCCCTCCACGCGCACCACTTCGAGCTTCAGGCCGGCGACCTTGCGGCTTTCGACCCAGCTTGCGGCATCGCGCACCACGCGGTCGAGCAGGCCGTGCGCGGCCCAGTCGGCGTCGAACATGGGGCTCTTGGCAGGCACGGCGATGTAGTCGGTGAGCGCCGGCACGATGCGCGTGTCCCAGGCTTCGTCGGCATGGGCGGCCAGGGCGGCGACTTGCGAGGGCGGAAGGGGTGCGTTCATGGCGGGCTCCTGGGGTGGTCGGGCGGTGTCGAGTTTAGGCCGGGTCACTCTCGGGAGAGACCGCCTTTCCCCGGCGCAGCGGGCGCGCCAGGGCCTTGGCCTGGCGCTGGATTTCCAGGGCCTGCCCCCGCGCCAGCCATTGCCCGAACTCGTCGGGCGTTTCCAGCGTGATGCGGCCCCAGGCGCCGCTGCGGAAGTCGTTGATCGCGATCTCGGCCGCCTTCTGCAGGTTGACGGCGCCGCCGGCGCGCAGGCCGCCGCGCTTGCGGGCGATGGCGTTCAGCAGGCCTTCGTCGGTGGCGGCGCTGAAGTCGTCCAGCTTGTAGCGCGCGCGCAGACGTTCGCCATAGGGCACGCGCACGCTGGCCAGCAAGGCCAGGGCGACCTCTTCTTCGTCATAGGCATTGCGGCCGATGCCGCCACTGGCCGCCAGGTGAAAGCCGCTTTGCTCGACCACGATGCGCGGCCACAGCAGGCCCGGCGTGTCGACCAGGTAGCAGTCGCTGTCGAGCGCGATCTTCTGCTCGGTCTTGGTGATGCCGGGCTCGTCGCCCGTCTTGGTCACGCGCTGGCCGTTGAGCGTGTTGATGAGCGTGGACTTGCCGACGTTCGGGATGCCGCAGATGAGCAGCCGCACCGGCTTCACCATGCCGCCCCGCAGCGGCACCAGCGCCCGGCACGCGGCCACCAGCCGGCGCGCGGGTGCGGGTTCGCTGGCGTCCAGCGCCAGCGCCTGCGTGCCCGGCTGGGCCTGGTAGTGGGCCAACCACAAGGCCGTGCGTTCGGGGTCGGCCAGGTCCTGCTTGTTCAGCACCTTCAGCGTCGGCTTGCCGCCTGCCAGCTCCACCAGCTCGGCCAGCAGCGGGTTGGCGCTCGAGCCCGGCAGGCGGGCGTCGAGCAGCTCGATGACGACGTCGATGTCGGGCAGCCGCTTGACGAGCGCTTGCTTCGTCGCGTGCATGTGACCCGGGAACCAGTGGATGGGCATGGTGCAGTGGGGTGTTCTCAAACGCTGGCGCGGCGCGCAGCGGGTGTGGATTGTGCGGGGCCAGACGTCGGCTTCAACCGCCGTAGCGCGCGCTGCAACTGCGCGCGCGCTCGACACCGCCCCACTTTTCGAACAGCGGCCGCGCTGCGGCGTCGATGCGCTCGGGCGTCATCCACGGCGCAGCGGTGTTGCGCGTGCCAGGGAAAACAATCACCACGGTGGGCGGCGTGACCCAGGCCTTGCCCTTGAACACCCCCTTGCCGCGCAGTTCCTGGTAGTTCACAGGCTCTGCGGTCTTGCCCAGCAACCGGCCGTTCAGGGCGACTGATCCCTCGCCGAGTTCGCCCGCCGGTCCGGTGTCGCCCACCACCGCAAACACGGGTTCGGGCTGGTCACGCAGCAGCGCCACCACCAGGTCGCCGACCTTGGCGCCGCGTTGCGCGAAGCCCGACAGCACGCCCTGCGCCGGGTTCTTGGGCAAGACGATGGCCGGCGTGACCAGCGCATCGGCGTAGTTCGTGATGTCACAGGCATCGGCCACCTGCGGCTTGTGCAACGCGGTGGCAGAAACCAGAAAGCCATTCACTGCGGGGCAGGGCTTGCCGGCTTTGAACGGGATGATCGCCGCTGCGATCTTGGTCTGCGCCAGCAGTGGCACGGGCCAACCCTCGGCGGCGGCGCGCTGCGTCAGTTCGCGGCGCGCCTTCAGCGCGGCGTTGTCGAGCCCGGCACAGCCGTCGCTCATGGCGTTGCACAGGTTGTTCAGCGCCACGCGCTCGCCCCAGAAGTCGTCGACGCTGTACGAACGGCGGGTGCCGTCGGTGTTGACGTTGAGCCGGTCGATGAACAACAGCGACTCCCCTGCCGGGTCGGCCCAAACCGCAGTCAGGCCGCCCTGGGCATTGCCATCCTTCTGCTTGAAGGCGGCGGCCATGCCGCAGTCCACGGCGTGACCGGGCTGCGCCAGCAGCAGGACCCACAGGGCGACGATGGGGCGAAGGGCGGACTGTTTCATGACGGTAGCTCCTTGTTGGAGGGCGAAGGGTACTGCGCGGCGAGGGCCTTGCGTGCGGTCCACGGCGACCCAGGCGCTGCCCCTACACTCGTCAGCGGCCAGCGCGCTCGGGCCTGATTCACCGTGGACACCGACATGGACGACGACGCACCCGACGACGACTTCTGGGACGATTTGCTGGAGCACATCGAGGAAGGCACGGTCGTGCCCATCATCGGTTCCGACCTGGTGACCATGGCCCTGCCGGAGGGCGAGGTCCCGCTGTATCGGCATGTGGCCGGCCTGCTGGCCCAGCGGCTGAAGGTTCCTGTCCGCGATCTGGGCCCGGACTTCACGCTCAATGACGTCGTCTGCCAATTCCTCGATCTCGACAAACGCAGCCGCAAGGAAGATGTCTACACGCGCCTGCGCCAGCTCCTGAAGGACGAGCCGTTCAAGCCCTCGGCGAGCCTGCTCGACCTGGCCGGCATCGCACCCTTGAACCTGTTCGTGAGCACCACCTTCGACAACCAGTTGGCCAACGCGATCGACGCCAAGCGCTTTGGCGGCAACGCCAAGACCGAGGTGATTGCATATTCCAAAGAAGATGTGCAAGACCTGCGCAGCGACAAGAAGGGTTTGCAGCGCCCCGTCGTCTATCAGCTGCTGGGCAAGCTTTCGGCAGCGCCCGATTACGTGGTGTGTGACGAAGACATGCTCGAGTTCCTGCACACGATGCAGACCAAGTCGCACCGGCCGGAGCTGCTCTTCGACGAGCTGAAAAACAACCACCTGCTGATCCTCGGTTGTAATTTTTCGGACTGGCTGTCGCGTTTCTTTTTGCGTCTTGCCAAGGGCAAGCAACTGTCAGACCGCCGCGACGAGGGCGAGATCCTGGTCGATGCCAAGTCGGCGCGGGACAGCAACCTCAGCATGTTCTTCAACCACTTCAGCTACAGCACCAAGATCATCCCGGGCACGCCGGCAGACTTTGTCGCCGAACTGGCACGCCGCTGGCACAAACGCCACCCCGAACAGGACCTGCAGGCCGCTGCGGCGCCGGCCGCTGCCGTGTCGGGCGGTGAGAGCGGCGAAATGGAGGCCGGTGCGGTTTTTCTCAGCTACGCCAGTGACGACGTGGACGCCGTTGAACGCATCAAGATCGCGTTGGAGGCGGCTGGCGTCGACGTCTGGTTCGACAAGAAGCGGCTGACGATGGGCGACGACTGGGACCGCAAGATCAAGCGCAACATCGACAGTTGCGGCCTGTGCGTGCCGGTCGTGTCGCGCCAGACCGAGGCGCGCCCCGAAGGCTATTTCAGGCGCGAGTGGGCCTGGGCCGTCAACCGCACCGAGGGCATTGCCGACGAGGTGCCCTTTCTGGTGCCCGTGACGATTGACGACACCCAGGCCTACACCGCCACGGTGCCCGAGCGCTTCAAGAAGAAGCAGTGGGCGCAGTTGCCCGGCGGCCAGATCACGGCCGAATTTGCCGAGAGCCTGAAGCAGTGGCAGCGCGACTTCCGCAAGCGACAACAACGCCCGGCCTGAAGCGTGGCTGAGATCCAACCCGTCGCGCAGCTTCCGGTGACCCGGCTCGACCCGGAAAACCCCTGGCCCGGGTTGGCATCGTTCGGCGAGAGCGACGCCGCCTACTTCCATGGCCGCGACACCGAGGTCGCGGACCTCTTCCGCCTGGTGCGGCGCGAGAAGCTCACGGTGCTGTTCGGCCAGTCCGGGCTGGGCAAGACATCTCTGCTCGGCGCCGGCCTGTACCCCCTGCTGCGCAAGGAGGGCTACGTCCCGTTCACCGTGCGCATCGACTTCTCCGGTGGCGGCCCGCTGCCGCAGGACCAGGTCTTCCAGGCCCTGCTGGCCGAGTGCCAGCGGCGCGGCATCGAGGCGCCGCAACGCGCCGGCGACGAATCGCTGTGGGAGTACTTCCACCGCACCGACGCCGACTTCTGGAACGAGAAGAACCGGCCCGTCACGCCGGTGCTGGCCTTCGACCAGTTCGAGGAGGCCTTCACCCTGGGTCTGCGCGACGAGCCGGCGCGGCTGCGCAGCCGCGAGTTCCTGGCGCAGCTGGGCGACCTGATCGAGAACCGGGCGCCGCCGCAGCTGAAGGAGGCGCTCGACGCAGACCCCGAGCTGGCGCGTCGCTACGACTTCCGCAAGAGCGGCTTCAAGCTGATCCTGAGCTTTCGCGAGGACTACCTGGCGCATGTCGAGGGGCTGAAGCGGCAGATCCCTTCCCTCACCTACAACCGCTACCGCTTGAAGCCCATGCAGGGCGAGCAGGCGCACGATGTCGTCGTCGGCAGCGGCGGCCACCTCGTCGACGAGGCGGTGGCGGCCCGCATCATCGGCATCGCCGCCGGCCGCGCGGCCGGCGATCCGGCGCCCGGCCCGGACGACTACGGCGACCTGAACATCGACCCCGCGCTGCTCAGCGTGATCTGCAGCGAGCTCAATGTGCGCCGGCAGCGGGCGGGCCAGGCGCGCATCACGGCTGACCTGATATCTGGTGCAGAGCACGCCATCCTGGGCGACTTTTACGAACGCTGCGTGGCCGGCCTGGACGGACGCGTTCGCGTCTTCATCGAAGATGAACTGCTCACCGACAAGGGCTACCGCGACAGCTACGCGCTGGACGACGCGCTCGAACTGCCCGGCATCACGCAGCCGGCGGTCGACGAGCTGGTGACGCGGCGGCTGCTGCGCGTGGACGAGCGATTCGGCGTGCGCCGCCTGGAGCTGACGCACGACGTGTTGACGCGCGTGGTGCGCGACAGCCGCGATTCGCGCCAGGCGCGCGAGGCCGAGACGGCGGCGATTGCACGCGAGCAGGCGGCCGCGGCCAAGCAGCGGCGGCAGCGTGTCTTCAGCTTGCTGCTGGCGCTGGGCTTCGTGACGGTGCTGGCAACGGCCGGGTTCGCCGTGTACCAGCGGGACCGGGCGCTTGAGGCCAAGACCGAGTCTGAGGTGGCTGCCGCCCAGGCAAGCGCCGAACGGCAGAAAGCGGACGCAGCCCTGGCGCAGGTCAAGGACGCCGAGTCGCGTGCCGAACTGGCCAAGCAGAACGAGGCGCTGTCTGTGGCAAAGGCCGACCTCGAGGAGCAGCGCGCGCTGGGTCTGCGCCGCGAGAACGAGTCCGGACAGCTGCTGTTGCAGGCCAGGCGGCTGCAGGACACGCAGTACGAACTGTCGCTTCTGCTCGCGGTCGAGGCCTCGCGGCTGGCGCCGACGCTGGACGTTCGCGCCGGGCTGGTGCAGCAGTTCCAGCGCCGTCCGCGGCTGGACGGCGTGCTGGACAGCGACAAGCCGCTGTACTCGGTTCGCCTCAGCCCTGGCGGTGCTTTGCTGGCCGCCGGCAGTGACGACGGCAAGGTGCTGCTGTGGGACGCGCGCACGCGCCAGCCGCGGCCGGCGCTGGCAGGGCACAGCAAGGCAGTCTTCGACGTCGCCTTCAGCAGCAACGGGCGGCTGCTGGCCTCGGCCAGCGAGGACACGAAGGTCATCGTCTGGGACCTGGCCAGCGGCAGGAAGCAGACCGAAATCCCGGGTGATGGCGGCAAGGTGTCGCACCTGGCGTTCAGCCCCGACAGCCAGGTGCTGGCCGCAGCCACGCAGCGCGGCCGCATCGGCCTGTGGGACCCCCAGACCGGCCAGGCGTTGCCGCCGCTGGAGGGCGAGGCCGCCGTGCTGCCCAAGCCGGAAGGCGGGCGTGCCGTCACCTTCAGCCCGGATGGGCGTTTGCTTGCCGCAGCCGGCCCGAATGACAAGACCGTGATGCTCTGGGACTTGGCCAGCCGGCGCCTGCTGGGGCGGCTGGTGGGTCACAGCGAAAACGTCCTGGCCGCCACCTTCAGCGCCGATGGCAGAACGCTGGCCACGGCAAGTGCCGATAAGAAGGTCATGCTGTGGGAAGTGGCCACGCGCAAGGCCTTGGGCACGGTCCTGGAGGGCCATGCCAACCGGGTCGACAGCGTGGCCTTCAGCAGCGACGGCAGGATGCTGGCCTCGGCCAGCGAGGACCGGACGGTGATCCTGTGGGACGTCGATCGGGGTCGCCTGCTCGCGCGGCTGGAAGGTCACCAGGGGCCCGTGCGCGGCTTGGCCTTCAGCCGCGATGGCAAGGTGCTGGCCTCGTCCAGTGCAGACAGCAAGGTCATCCTGTGGGATCTGTCCGCTGGGGCAAGGCGCGCGCAGCTGCTGGCCCAGCCCGGCCCCCTGCTGGGCCGCGCGCAACTGCAGCCGGCACCCGTGTGGGGACTGGCCTTCAGCGCCGACGGCAAGATGCTGGCTACCGCCAGCGACGACGGCAAGCTGGGCCTGTGGGACATGGACGGCGGCAAGCCGCTGCAGCCGCTGCAGGGCCACTGTGAGACGGTCAACGCCGAGGAGCGCTGCGCCAAAGTCAACGCGGTGGCCTTCAGCCCCAAAGGCCGGTTGTTGGCCTCTGCCAGCGACGACACCAAGCTCATGCTTTGGGATGCAGACACCCGCAAGCCGGTTGCCACGCTGCCAGGGCATGGCGGCGAAGTGCTGGGCGTGGCCTTCAGCCGCGACGGCAAGCTGCTGGCATCGGCCAGCCGCGATGGCACGGTGATCCTGTGGGACGAGGCTACGCGCCAACGGCGTGGCCCGCCTTTGGACGCCAAGCACGGTTGGGCTTGGGCTGTGGCGTTCCATCCTGATGGCCGCACGCTGGCCGTGGCCCACGAGGACGGCGCGGTGGTGCTGTGGGACGTGGCCGACGGCCGGGCCAGCGGCAAGCCGCGTGCGACGCTGAAGCGCCATGACCAGCGCGTGCTCAGCCTGGCCTACAGCCCGGACGGCACGCTCCTGGCCACCGCCAGTGCCGATCGGCGCGTGGCGCTGTGGGACGCTGCCAGCGGCAGACACCTGGCCTGGCTGGAGCATCACACCGCCGAAGTGCGCAGCCTGGCCTTCAGCGCCGACGGCAAGGTTCTGGCCTCCACCGGCGCCGACAGGACCGTCGCCCTGTGGGACGTGGCCTTGCGCAAGCTGCTGGTGTCGCTGGAAGGGCACCAGGACGTGGTGCGTGCCGTGGCCTTCAGCCCGGACGGCAAGCGCCTGGTCACCGGCGGCGACGACGAGACTCTGGTCCTTTGGAAGTGGGACCTGACGACGCTGGCCGCGCAGGCCTGCCGGGTCGCCAATGGCAATCTCGATCCCGGCCAGTGGCGCCAGTACATGGGCGCCCAGCCTTACCGCAAGACCTGCGATCTGCCGCGCGAAGCTGCGAGTGATCCGCCGCGCGCCCGGCCGCTAGCCCGGCCATAGGCAAGGACATCGGCCAGGCCGTGAGCTCGTGCTTCAGCGGCTGCTTTGAGCAGACACGGGGCCGAAGTACCCCTGGCGCTGTGCCAGTTCCTTGAACCTCAGCGCCCGGGCCCTGCCGTGGGGCTGCTCTTCGTAGTGCAGGAAGAGCCGGTAGCTTGCCGGGCCACTGCCCAGGGCCGAGGCCAGCGCCAGCCACCGAAGCATCTCGGCGCGGTCCTGCGCCACCTCGGCGGTACCGGTCTCGTGCATCAGCGCCAGGCGGACCATCGCATCCACGTCGCCCTGTTCGGCATGCGCCAGTGTGGCCGGGAAGAGCCGGCCCATGGCGGACACCGGCGCGGTCACAGGCGCAGACGTCGATGGCTGGGCCGCAGCAACTGCCGTGGCACCCCGCGCGGACAGCCGAATGGGCGACGCCTCTGCGGTGACGGCGGGGGCGGCCAGCGTGCACGCGCTCAGCAGACCCGCGGGCAGCAGCGCCAGCGCAAGTGGCAGCAGCGGGAAACGGGCGCCGCCAGACGGCTGGGGCCCGCAGCGGGGCCGTGCTGCGGGCACGCACCTGTGATTCCGGTCGACCTGCATCCGCGCTTTCGTCTGTGGGGGGCTCACCTCAATATCGACTGCGGTGGCACCGACTTGAGCGGCGCGGGGGCGCGTGGGAATTCAGCGGCGGCTGCTGAGCCCCACGGGGCCGTAGTAGCGCTGTTCGAGCGCCAGCCGACGGAAGCGAACCGAGCGTGCGTAGCCGGTCCCCTGCGCTGCATAGTGGCGGTAAAGCTTGTAGCTGGCCGGCCCGTTGCCCAGTTTCGACGCCAGCGCCAGCCAGCGCAGCATCTCGCCCTGGTCGCGCGCTTGCAGGCTGTAGCCCTTCTCATACATCAGCGCCAGCCGGTACATGGCGTCCACGTCGCCCTGCTCGGCGTTGACGATGGTGGCCTTGAAGACCCTTTCAGCGTCCTCGCCTTCGCGACTGAAGAAGGCCACGGGCCGCAGCGCCGGGGCTTGCGTGACCGGGCGGTACACCGCCGCGTGCACGGTGCGCGGCTGTGCACGCGTGGGCGTCACGAGGGCGGTGACCCCCTTCTTCCAGCGGGTTGCACAGCGCGCGGCCGACTGCTGCTGCCTCTCGCGCAACTTGCGCAGCAGGCTGTCGCGCACGGCTTCATCGAGGTCGGCGTAAGCCTCCTCGGTCAAGGCCGCCTTCTTCTTCAGCTGGTCGATGATGACCAGTGCATTGCTGGCGTAGGCGCCTTTCGGAAAGCGCTCGCGGTAGGCCTCCAGGTCGCACAGCTCCTTGCTGTCAGCGACCTCGCTCCACAGCTTGGCCTCGTCGGCAGAGGCCAGCACAGGGGCGGCCGCCGGGGCGATGGACGCCACCTCCAGGCCGTCGAAATCGGAGCTGACGAGCGGTTCCTGCTCGTTGTTGGTGCTCACCAGGACCTTGTTTCTGACGGTCTTGAACAAGGTCAGCAGGTCCGTGGCGGGATTGGGTTGGTCCAATTCGCGCAGCAACTGCTTGGCATAAATGCTGTTGCGCTCGGGCGCGCGGGGATTGAAGGTGTCGGTCACCTTCTGCCCGGCAAGGGCCGAATACGCGACCAGCGTGCCCTTGGGCACGTCCATCTGGGCCAGGCCCGGTCGCTCGCCAAAGGGGTCGTCACGAGAGGCGTCCAGGATGACCAAATTCAGCGGGCCGCGCCCACCCGCAGCGCCTCGTCCCTGGGTCATCGGGGTCAGGATCCTGGTGTCGACGCGGATGGCGTTGTCATCGAGCTTGAGGCGGTCGCGGTCCTTGTCGAAGCTGGCCGGCAGGAGGTAATTCTTGCCACCACGCTGCAGGCCGTAGCCAGCGAAATAGAACACCGCCAGCGCATTCGCGTAGCGCTCGGTCTTCAACAGCTTGGTGAACTTGTCCAGCTCCGCCCGCATCTGCTCGGCGTCAGTGTCGAACACGGTCGTGACTTCGAAGCCGAGCTTCTGCAACGCGCCGGCCATGTCCTGTGCGTCGTTGCGGGTGGTCCTCAGTTCGGCCATCGCCTTGTACTGGGCGTTGCCCATCACCAGGGCCAAGCGCGCACGCCCGTCAGTCGCAAGTGCCGGGCTCGCCAGTGCGGTCAGCACCACGGCGCAAAGCCACAGAACGAAACAACGCACGACACAACCAACGCGCAGGCGCGCAAAGTCCCGCGCCCGGCACTGACGCGCAGCCGGCGCACTGCCCATGGCGACAACGATCTGACTCTGTGGCTGCGGCATGGTTGAATTGTGCTGCCTGGCCCGCCAATTCGGCGCTGTGAAGGCGAATCCTGTTCGCAATTGCCTTTCTGTTTCTAGGGCTTGCCTCTTCTTTTTTGGCTCGCCATACTCAGCCTTTAATCAGCAACGCATGGCAACAAAATCATTTCATACATGGCCTTGAGCGCTCGTTCGCGAATTGTCGCCGCGGCCCTTTGCTCGGTGTGCCTGGCGCCTGCCCAGGCACCCGCTCAGCAGCTTCCATCAGCGGGTGACGCCTTGCGCGACCTGCGCCCGCTGAACCAGCCGCCGCCAGCGCCGAACGCGCCCTCGGCCACGCTCGACGTCGTGCCCGAGGCCCGGCCGGCCATGTCCAACGTGCCCGGGCTGCGGGTCGAGGTCAAGTCCTTCCACATCTCTGGCCTCACGGCGTTCAGCGAGCGGCAGCTCCTGCCTCTTCTCGAGCCGCGCCTGGGCCCGAACCGCAGCTTCGCCGACCTGCAAGGCGCAGCCGAGACCGTGGCCGACCAGTTGCGCGCAGCCGGCTACTTCCTGGTGCGGGCCTACCTGCCGGCACAGGAAATCCTGGACGGGCGGGTCGAGATCGCGGTGCTCGAAGGCCGCATCGGGCGCGTGCCCCCACCCGTGCGCAAGGGGGAGATCAGGGTGTCCGAAGAAGCCGTCGACGCGCTGCTGTCGCCGCTGCGGCCCGGCACGCTGATTCGCGAGGACAACATCGAGCGTGCGCTGTTCCTGCTCGGCGACCTGCGGGGACTGCAGGTCAAGTCGGTCCTGCAGCCCGGCGACCTGAACGGCACGGCCGACCTGCTGATCGAACTGTCGCCGCCGTGCGCCGGCGAACAATCGCAGTGGCCTGTTCGGCGCCTGACCGACTGCCGCCTGGAGGCCACCGCCGAGGCCGACAACCTCGGTTCGCGCTACACCGGCGAGCTGCGCACCGGCGGCTCGCTGACCTGGATCGGCCCCTTGCGCCGCGGTGACAGCCTGTCGCTGCGTGTCATGGTCACCTCGACCGGTGGCCTGTCGTTTGGCCGCCTCGCCTACCTCATGCCGGTCGGCCCGTACGGCTCCAAGGTGGGCGCCGCCTACTCGAAGCTGAGTTACCGCCTGGGCACCGATGCCTTCGACGACCTCGATGCTTACGGTTCGGCTGATGTGGTGTCCGCCTTCGCCACCCACCCCTTCAAGCGCGGCCGCAACCTCAACCTGTTCGGCACCCTGGGCTACGACCAGCGCAAGATGAGCGACCTCATCGCATCCGTCGGCATCATCAACGAGCGCAAGATCGACGCCGCACAGATCAACTTCGTCGGCGACAGCCGCGACCGCCTGTTCGGCGGCGGCATCAACAACTTTTCGGTCGGCTTGACGGCGGGCCGGCTCAACATCCTCAGCGCGGATGCGCTGGCGCTGGACACCGCGTCGGGCAGCAACACGCAGGGCAACTACCAGCGATTGAGCGCCAGCTACACGCGGCTGCAGGCCTTGGGCACCACGCTGCTGGGCTACTTCTCGACGACCGCCCAGGTGGCGTCGAAAAACCTGGACCGCAGCGAAAAACTCAGCGGCGGCGGCCCTGACGCCGTGCGCGCCTACGCCCCTGGCGAGGCGGCTGCCGATGAGACGGTCATCGCCACCGCCGAATTGCGGGCACCGATCCCTCGGCCACAAGGCAGTTCCATCCCGGGCGACTTCGTCGGCGCACTGTTCGTCGACGCCAGCCAGGGCCGCATCAACAAGATCGCACTGCCCAACGACACCGCGCCGAACCGCCGGCGCCTGGCCGGTGTGGGCCTGGGCCTGACCTGGGGCCGCCCCGACGACTTTCTGTTGCGCGCCACCGCCGCCTGGCGAGTCAGCGGGCCGCCCGCAGGCGACCCGGCCGACAAGCGGCCGCGCTTTTACCTTCAGCTTTCGAAGTCGCTGTGAGCAGCCCGCAAACGCGTCGCCGAGGAGCCGGAACATGACCTGCCGCCGTGCTGTCCGCGTCGTCTTCCGCCGCCGCCCCTTGGCCCAGGCGCTCGCCGCGGCCTGGCTGCTGCCGGCGCTCGTTCTGGCGGTCGCCCACTGCCCTGCCTGGGCGCTGCCCACGGGCGCCGAGCTGGCCGCCGGCCAGGCCACGGTGCAGCAGCCGAATGCGCTCACGCTGCAGATCAACCAGACATCGAACAAGGCGGTGCTGAACTGGCAGAGCTTTGGCATCGAGCGCAACCAGACGGTTCAGTTCCTGCAGCCCTCGGCCAGCGCCATCACGCTCAACCGCGTGCTGGGCAGCGAGCCGTCGGCCATCCTGGGGCGCTTGACCGCCAACGGCCAGGTCTTCCTGCTCAACCCCAACGGCGTGCTTTTCGGGCAAAGCGCGCGCGTCGATGTCGGCGGCATCGTGGCGTCCACACTCGGCCTGTCGAACACCGACTTCCTGGCCGGGCGCTATGCCTTCAGCGCCGACGGATCGGCCGCATCCGTCAGCAACGCCGGCACCCTGCGCGCTGCCGAGGGCGGCTATGTCGTGCTGCTGGGCAACCAGGTCAGCAACACCGGCACCCTGGCCGCGCCGCGCGGCAGCGTGGCCCTGGGTGCTGGCGAGCGCATCTCGCTCGACTTGCATGGCAACGGCCTGCTCAGCCTGGCCGTCGACGCCGCCGCGGCCAAGGCCCTGGTGTCCAACGCCGGCCTCATCGAGGCTGCCGGCGGCGCTGTGATGCTGAGCGCGCGTGCCAAGAATGCGCTGCTTGACACCGTGCTCAACGTCGAAGGCACCGTGCGTGCGACCAGCCTGGTCGAGCGCAATGGGTCGATCTACCTCGATGGTGGCGAGTCCGGCGTGACCCGCGTGAGCGGAACCCTGGACGCGTCGGGCACCGGCCCGGGTCTGACGGGCGGGCGCGTGACGGTGCTGGGCGACAAGGTGGGTTTGTTTGACAGCGCCGTTCTCACTGCCGCTGGGGCGGCAGGCGGTGGCCATGTCCTCGTCGGGGGAAACTGGCAAGGCCAGGGGCCGGAGCGCAACGCACAGATGGCGCACGTGGCAGCGGGTGTCCGAATTGACGCCAACGCCACCGACCAGGGCAACGGCGGCACGGTCGTCGTGTGGTCTGACGACACCACCCGCTTCTTCGGCGCGGCGGATTCCCGGGGTGGTGCGGCGTCGGGCAGTGGTGGGTTTGTCGAGGTGTCGGGCAAGTCGTTCCTTGACTTCCGCGGCAGCTCCGATCGCCGCGCGCCGCGGGGACAGGCGGGCATGCTGCTCCTCGATCCGACCGACCTGACCATCAGCAACAACATCAGCCAGAACATCAACTCAGCGCCGTTCAGGCCCGCGGCCATTGGAGCGTCGAACCTGTCGTGGGCGACTTTGCTCGGGGTGGGCGGATTGGGTGGCGGCAACGTGACTGTGCAGACCGTGGGTTCTCCTGACACCCCTGGGAACACTGGCGCCATCACGATCGTGGAATCGCCGGCGGCGCCGGCGGTCTACAGCACTGCCAACGCGCTCACTCTGACGACCCATCCAAATGGGGGGATCGTCTTCAGCGCGGCGGTGTCGAACGCGGGCACCGGGGGGCTGAATCTGAATGCCGGCACCGGAGGCGTGACTTTGAACGCGGCCGTGTCACTCGCAGGCGGCAGTTTTAGGGTGCGTGGCAACGACGGTGTTGCTGCAGCGCCGTCGTTCACGGCCACGGCCACGGCAGATATCAGCACGGCCGCGGTCTCAGGTGCGGCAGGGGCCGTGGACATTCTGACCAGCGGCAACATCGCGACGCAGGCCATCACGACTGTGGGCGGGTCGCCAGCCCTTCCCGCAGGTGGCAACGGGCTGGCGGGTGGCAACGTCACGCTCAACGCGGGCGGCACGCTGAGCACAGGAGCCATCACGACGACGGGCGGCGTGGCGAGCGGCGGCGGACCCTCAGTGGGCGGAAGTGCCGGTGCAATCACCTTGATGGGCGCGGGCGGGATCGCGCTGAACGGAACCCTCGCCGCCCAGGGCGGCGCGGGCGTGGCCGGTGGCAGCGCTGGCATGGGCGGGAATGTTGCGCTCACGGGCAGCGGCGTGTCCTCTGGTGTCGGCGTGACCATCAGCGCGCGTGATCTGACGGTCAGCGTCACGGGCGCCATCTCCCTTCCGCAGACCACGCTCAGCGGAAGTCTCGGCCTGATGGCGGTAGGTGACGTGATGCAGAGCGGCGCGCTGACTGTGGGCACGACAGCCACCCTCACGTCCACGGCCGGATCGATCGCGCTGAGCCATGCGGACAACGACTTCAGCAGCACAGCGCCGGGCAGCCTGGTGACAGCGACGGCTGCGGCGGCAGGCCAGAGCGTGACGGTGGTCGACAAGAACGCCCTGACCCTGGCGCTGACACCCGGTGGCGCAGGCAGTGCGACGGCAACGACCGCACTGACGCTCTCGGGCAGCACCGGCACGGCGCTGAACACGACCAGCGGCACGACGACGAGCTTCGGCCTGACCAACGTGGGCACGGCGCTGACGAGCACGGCAGGCACGGACCTGAGCCAGACCGGGGCGCTGACGGTAGGCACGACAGCCACCATCACGTCCACGGCCGGGTCGATCACGCTGGGCCATGCAGACAACGATTTCAGCAGTACAGCGCCGGGCAGCCTGGCGACAGCGACGGCCACGGCAGCAGGCCAGAGCGTGGCGGTGGTCGACAAGAACGCATTGACCTTGGCGCTGACGACTGGCGGCGCCAGCAGTGCGACGGCAACGACCGCACTGACGGTCTCGGGCGGCACCGGCACGGCGCTGAACACGACCAGCGGCACGGCGACGAGCTTCGGCGCGACCACCGTGGGCACGGCGCTGACGAGCTTGGCGGGCACGGACCTGAGCCAGACCAGCGCGCTGACGGTGGGCACGGCAGCAACCGTCACGTCCACCGCCGGATCAGTCACGCTGAGCAATGCGAACAACGACTTCAGCAGCACAGCGCCAGGCAACCTGCTGACAGCAACAGCGACGGCGGCAGGCCAGAGCGTGACAGTGGTCGACAAGAACGCCCTGGCTCTGGCGGCGCCCACGCTGGGCGCCAACACCGCATTGACGGTGATTGCCGGCACGACACTCACGCTGCCGGCTGCGGCCATCAGCACCGGCGCAAGCGCGATTGACCTGCAGAGTCTGGCGGGCGGCTTGACCACGGCTGGCACGCTGACGGGTGGCAATGTCAGTCTGTTCGGCAGGGACGGGCTCACCATGGGCCACAACGTCACGGCCAGCGGCACGCTCACGCTGGGCAGCACGAACAGCGCGATCAACCAGACCGCAGGCGCCCTGGCCGTCACGGGAGTCACGACCGTCAACGCTGGCGCTGGCGCGATCACCCTTGGCCAAGCCGGCAACAGATTCGCTGGAACCGTCAACGCGGCGGGCTCCAACGTCAGCCTGAGCGATGCCGATGCGATCCTGCTGGGCAACATCACGGCCACGGGCACGCTGGCTGTCAGCGCGCTTAACGGCAGCATCGCGCAGACTGCCGCGCCCAACAAGGTGCTGGCCACCGGCATCGGCAGCCTGACGGCGACCGCGGACATCACGCTGGCCAACCCCGGCAACGACTTCCAGGCTGCTGTCACGCTCAACAGCACAGGCACCGGCGTGAGCATCCGCGACACGAACGCGCTGACGCTTGCAGCGGCGACTCTGGGCGCCAACACGGCATTGACAGCGATTGCGGGAACGACGCTGACGCTGACGGGTGCAGTCAGCACCGCCAACGGGGCGATCGATCTGCAAAGTCTGGCGGGCAGCTTGACGATGGGGGGTGCGTTGACCGGCGGTACGCTCACGCTGCGCAGCACCAACGGCGCCATCAATCAGACCGCCGGTTCCTTGACGGTGGCGGGAACCACTGCCGTCAACGCCGGCACGGGCGCAATCACCCTTTCGCAAGCGAACAACGACTTCAAGAACACGGTCGCACTGACGGGGGGCGTCACGCAGATCGCGGACAAGAACGCGCTGACCTTGGGTGTGCTGAGCACCGGTCCGCTGACTGCCATCAGCACGGGGGCGCTGAACCTGGGTCAGGGCACGGTCACCGGGGCGCTTGACGCCACCTCGAACAACGGCGCGGTGACGCAGACCGGCGCGTTGACAGTCACTGCAGCAACCTCCGTCAACGCCGGTGCTGCGCCCATCTCGCTGACCCTGGGCAACAACCTGGCGGGCGCGGTGGCACTGCGGACCAACGGCGCGAACAACGCCAGCGTCACCACCAGCACCTTGACCCTGGGCACCAGCACCGTGGGCGGCGCACTCACCGCCGTGGCGACCAGCGGCGGCATCACCCAAACCGGCGTCATCACCACCGGTGCCAGCGGCTCGAGCTTTTCCACCAGCGCGGCCGGTCAGGCCATCAACCTGGGCACGCAGGCCAATGCTTTTGGCGCCCACAGTGTGGGCTTCAACACCTTCGGCGCAGCCGATGTGGCGGTGAGGTCCGACGCCTTGAACCTGGCTGCATCGACCGTGGGCCGCAAGCTCTCGGTCACGACAACCACGGGCGGCGTGACGCAGACTGCGGCGATCACGGCCGCAACGCTGGAGTTGACGACCAGCCACGGCAACGTGTCACTCAACACCCCCGCCAACGCCATCGCCAGCCTGGGCGCAACCGCCCTCGGCACGGGCGCGCTGAGCGTGGTCAACGCCGGCACGTTGACCGTGGCCGCCCCCGTGGCGGCCAGCGGCGGCATGGCGCTGCAGTCCTTGGCAGGCAACATCGCGCTGCAGCAGAACTTGAACGCCGGCGCGGCGGGCGTCGTCTTGTCGGCGCCGGCGGGTGCAATCCTGCAGGGTGCCGGCACAGTCATCACGGGCGGCGCGCTCGGCGTGGAGGCGCTGGCCGCACCGGTGCTGGTGACGAACGGGCCCCTGCAAACAGTCTCGGCCAACATCACCGGCGCCAACAATCCTTTCACGTTCACGCAAGCCGGCACCTTCGACATCGGCAACGTCGAAGGCACTGGCGCCAAGGTGGGCGGTGTGAGAACGAACAACGGCGCGATCACGCTGACCGCGACGGCCGGCAACCTGACGATGTCGCAGCGCGTCGATGCGGGCACGGCAGCGGTCCACCTGTCTGCGGCCCAGGGCTCGATCACGCAGGCGGTCAACGGTGCTGTCAAGGCCAGCCTGCTGACGACGAGTTCGCGCTCCGGCCAAACGCTGAGCGGTGCCAACACCATCGGCAGCTTCAACGCCAACAACAGCACCAGCGGCTCCATCACGCTGAACAACACGGCTGCGCTGCTGACGGTCACGGGCGCCACCGGCGTCACGAACCTGGCGGCGAACGCCGACGCCACGGTCACGAACACAGGCGCCATGACCATCAGCAGCCCGGTGAAAACGCTGGGAACGGGGTTGATCGAGCTGTCGTCCACGGGCAACCTGGCCCTCAACGCCGACCTGGACGCGGCGTCTGGCGGCGTTTCCCTGAGGGCGCAGGGCGGCACCATCACGCAAGCCGCGGGCAGGACGATCACGGCCAGGGAACTCGGCGTGCTGGCCACCGAGGCGCCAGCGCTGACGACGAGCGGGTCGTTGTTGACGATTTCGGCCAACATCACCGGCAACGGCAAGCCCTTTGGCTTCACGCAGGCAGGCAGCTTTGAGGTCGGTGCAGTCGGCCGGACCAGCGGCGTCAGCACCCATGGCGGCACGGTCACACTGCGTGCGACGACGGGCAACCTGACGATGTCGGAAGCCGTCGCGGCGGCCGCGGGCACGGTCAATCTCACGGCCGACCAGGGTTCGATCACGCAGGTGGGCAGCGGCGCCGTGAGGAACGCGATCCTGAACACCGCGTCCCAGACGGGCCAGACGCTCACCGGCGCCAACGAGGTGAGCAGCTTCAGCGCCAGCAACGGCGCCAGCGGCGACGTCACGCTCACCAACACCGGTGCGCTGCTGCTCGTCAGCGGGATCACCAACACCGCGGTGAATGGCAACGCCACGGTCACGAACACCGGCGCCATGACCATCGGCGGGCCTGTGCAGAAGGCCGGCGCGGGGCTGATCACGCTAAGGACTTCAGGCAACCTGGCCATCAACGACAACCTGAACGCCGGCACCGGCGGCGTGGTCTTGTCGGCGCTTGCCGGCACCATCACGCAGGCCCCGGGCAGGACGATCACGGCCAACAGCCTGGGCGTCGAAGCGGCCGCAGCGCCATCGCTGGTGGCCAGCGGCTCGCTGAGGACGATCGCGGCAAACATCACCGGGCCCGGCAATCCCTTCGCGTTTGCGCAGGCCGGTGCGTTCGACGTGGGGCAGGTGGGCGCCCTCCGCGGGGTCACGACGCAGGGCGGCACGGTCACGCTCACGGCCTCAGCCGGCGACCTGACGCTGTCGCAGCCGCTCGACGCCGGTCTGGGCGCGCTGAACTTGGCCGCCACGCAGGGCGCGATCACGCAGGCCGGCAGCGGCGCCGTGAATGGCGCGCTGCTGACGACGGATTCAGCCGCAGGTCAGACGCTGAACGGCGCCAACACGGTGGCCAGCTTCAACGCCAGCAACAGCACCAGCGGCGACATCGCGCTGCGCAACACGACGGCGCTGCTGAGCATCACGGGCATCAACAACAACGCTGCAAATGGCAACGCCACCGTCAGCACCGCCGGCGCCATGAACACCACCGGCGCGGTCCGCACGGCGGCCGGCGGCGCTGGCACGGTGTCGCTCACAAGCACGGGTGCCGGCAACTCGATCACGCTGAATGGCCTCGTGGCCAGCAGCTCGGGCCGGATCAACGCGACCTCGGCAGCCGCCATCACGCAGGGCGCGGGCGGGGCTTTCTCGACGAGCGGTTTGCTGCAGACTTCGTCGGTCACGGGCCAGAGGCTGAGTGGCGCCAACACGGTGAGCAGCTTCAACGCCACCAACACCGCCAGCGGCGACATCGTGCTGAACAACGCGGCCGCGCCGCTGACGGTCACCGGCATCACGAACGCCGCCGCGAATGGCAGCGTGGCGGTGACGAACACTGGCGGGCTGAGCGTGGGCCAGTCTGTCGCGGCCGGCGGCGCCGGCACGGTGTCGCTCACGAGCACCGGGGTGGGCAGCGCGATCACGCTGGACGCGGTGGTTGCCAGCGCCTCGGGTGCCCTCAGCGCGAACTCGGCCGGCGCGGTCACCCAAGGCGCCAACGGCCGGTTCTCGACCGCTGGAGTGCTGCAGACCGCCTCGGTCACGGGCCAGGCGCTCACCGGCGCCAACACGGTGGGCAGCTTCAACGCCACCAACAGCACCAGCGGCAGCATCGTGCTGAACAACACGGCCGCGCCGCTCACGCTGACGGGCATCGACAACGCGGCGGCAGGCGGCGGCGCCACGGTCACCAACGTCGGTGCGCTCACCACCAGCGGCGTGCTGAGCGTTGCCGGCAACGGGTTGATTGCGCTCACGGGCACCAGCAACCTGTCGCTGGGCGCCAACGTGAATGCCGCTGGCGGTGGCGTGGTGTTGTCAGCGCCAAACGGCACGGTCACGCAGACCCCGGGCACGACGATCACCGCCAGCAGCCTGGGCCTGCAGGCCGCGGCCGCGCCGGTGTTGGCGAGCAGCCAGCTGGCCACGATCGCGGCAGACATCACCGGCGCGGGCAACCCTTTCGCCTTCGTTCAAACCGGGACGTTTGACGTTGGCACGGTGGGGTCGGTCAGCGGCGTAAAAACCCGTGCCGGGTCGGTCTCGCTGACGGCATCGGCAGGCAACCTGACGCAGTCACAGGCGATCGACGCGGGCGCGGCTGCCGTGAATCTGACGGCTACGCAGGGTTCGGTCACGCAGGCCGGCAACGGCGCCGTCAACGGCACGCTGCTGACGACGGATTCAGCGTCTGGCCAGACGCTGAACGGCGCCAACACGGTAGCCAGCTTCAGCGCCACCAACAGCACAGGTGGCGACGTCGCACTGCGCAACACCGCCGCGCTGCTGACGGTCGCGGGCATCACCAACAACGCGGCGAATGGCAGCGTCGCGGTGACGAACGTCGGCGCCCTCGCCACCACCGCCGCGGTCCGCACCGCGGCGGGCGGCGCCGGCACGGTGTCGCTCACGAGCACCGGCGTGGGCAACTCGATCACGCTGAACAGCCTCGTGGCCAGCGGCTCGGGCCAGATCAGTGCGAACTCGGCTGCGGCCATCACGCAGGGCGCGGGCGGGGCCTTCTCCACCGGCGGCTTGCTGCAGACCTTGTCGGTCACGGGCCAGACGCTGGCCGGCGCCAACGCAGTGGGCAGCTTCAACGCCACCAACACCGCCAGCGGCAACATCGTCTTGAGCAACACCGCGGCGCTGACCGTCACCGGCATCACCAACACGGCCGCGAACGGCCACGCCGCGCTCACGAGCACTGGCGCGGGCAACTCGATCGCGCTGAACGGTGTGCTCACCACAGGCGCCGGCTCGATCAACGTGAACTCGGCTGGCGCCATCACACAAGGCGCGAATGGCAGGGTCTCCACCCTCGGCCTGCTGCAGACCGCCTCGGCACTGGGCCAGACGCTCACCGGCGCGAACACAGTGGCCAGCTTCAACGCCACCAACAGCAGCAGCGGCGACGTGGTGCTGAGCAACACGGCGGCACCGCTCGCCGTCACCGGGATCACGAACAACGCGGCCAACGGCAGCGTCGCGGTGACGAACGCCGGCGCCGTCGCCACCACCGGCGCGGTCCGCACGGCGGCCGGCGGCGCAGGCACGGTGTCGCTCACGAGCACCGGCGTGGGCAGCTCGATCACGCTGAACAGCCTCGTGGCCAGCGGCTCGGGGCAGATCAGCGCGAACTCGGCTGCGGCCATCACCCAAGGCGCGGGCGGCGCCTTCTCGACCAGCGGCTTGCTGCAGGCCGCCTCGGTCACGGGCCAGTCGCTCACGGGCGCGAACACGGTGGGCAGCTTCAACGCCAGTAACCGTACCAGCGGCGACGTGGTTCTCGGCAACACCGCTGCGTTACTGACGGTCACGGGAATCACCAACCCCGTGGGCAACGGAAGTGTCACGATCGTCAATGAGGGCGCCATCGCCACCTCGGGCGCGATCCGCACCGGCGCCGGCACGGTGTCGCTCACGAGCACCGGCGCGGGCAACTCGATCACGCTGAACGGCGTCGTCGTCAGTGGCTCCGGCCAGATCGACGCGATCTCGGCAGCCGCCATCACCCAGGGCGCGAGCGGGGCCTTCTCCACCGGCGGCCTGCTGCAGACCGCCTCGGTCACGGGCCAAACGCTCACTGGCGCGAACACAGTCGCCAATTTCAACGCCACCAACACCGCCAGCGGCGGCATCGTGCTGGCCAACACGGCCGCGCCGCTTGTGCTGACCGGCATCAGCAACGCGGCGCCCAACGGCAGCATCGCGATCACGAACAACGGCGCCCTGACGCTGGTCCAGGCGGTGACGGCCGGCGGCGCCGGCACGGTGTCTCTCACGAGCACCGGCGTCGGCAGCGCGATCACGCTGGACGCGGCGGTCGCCAGCGCCTCGGGTGCCATCAGCGCGACATCGGCCGGCGCCCTCACGCAAGGTGCCAACGGCAGGGTCTCGACCCCCGGGCTGCTGCAAACCGCGTCGGCCACGGGACAGGCGCTCACCGGCGCCAACACGGTGGGCAGCTTCAACGCCACCAACAGCACCAGCGGCAGCATCGTGCTGAACAACACCGCAGCACCGCTCACGCTCACCGGCATCGCGAACGCGGCTGCGAACGGCCACGTCGCGGTGACGAAC
>JANNWL010000416.1:0-2913 GCA_031414735.1 Burkholderiales bacterium
GCTGGACGTCGACAAGACCTTTCCCGAGCTGGTGCAACTCGCCCCCGACCCGGCCCTGCGCGAAGCCCTGTGGCCCGTGTTGGGCCTGCTGCTGCGCAACGAAACCCGCCGCCTGTGAACCAATGAAGCCCCCAAGCTCGCGCCGCTCGCTGCCCCCCACGGGGGCGCTCAGTACCTTCGGAACGGCCGGGCGGCACTGACATGGCACAACAAATCAACCTCTACAGCCCCATCCTGCTGGCCCCCAAGCGCTACTTCTCGGCGCTGGCCATGCTGCAGGCGCTGGCGGTGCTGGCTGTCGGGCTGGTGGGCTTGAGCCTGTGGTCGGTCAGCCATACCCAGGGCCTGAAGCGCGACCTGGCCGCGGCCAGCGCCGCCGACAGCGCCGAGCAGCAGCGCCTGCAGGTGGCCTTGGCCGCGCGGCCGGCCCTGTCCCAAACCGCCACCAGCCTCAGCGCGCTGGAACAGGAACTGGCCCAGGCCCGCAAGCTGCGGGCCGCGCGCGCGGCGCTGCTGGCGTCCATCGCCACACCCACGCCGGGCAGCGGCATCAGCCGCTCGGCATTGCTGCGCCTGATGGCGCAGACCCTGCCCGCATCGGCCTGGTTGACCGAGGTCAGGCTGGTCGACGGCCGCATCGACATCGCCGGGGCCACGCTGCAGCCTGAAACCTTGCGCCCCTGGCTGGACCGCCTGTCGGCCCACCCGGCGCTGGCTGGGCAGACGCTGGAGGCCGTGCAGGTGGAGCGCCGCGATGCGAACGTCGGCGCCGGCCCCGAAAGCTGGTCGTTCCGCGTCGTCAGCGGTCGCAGCGGCAGCACGCCAGCCACGCCGAGCGGGCCGGTTGATGCGGGGGCGCGTCCGTGAAGGCCTTCATCCAGGCCCAGGCCAAGCGCATCGACGGTTTGTCGCTGCGCGAGCGCGCCATCATGTTCGTCTCATTGGCCATTGCGCTGGTGGCCGTGGCCGATGGGCTGGTGATTTCACCGCGCCTGGCCGAACAGAAAGCGCTGCTGGCCCAACGCCAGGCGCAGGCGACCGAAATCAACACCCTGCGCATGACGCTGGCTGGCGGTGGCGCCGCGGCCGACACGCCCGCGGCCAGGCTGGCGCGCCAGCTGACCGAGGCGCGCGCCCGCCAACAAGCACTGGACACCGAGATCGCCCGCGGCCTGGCCCAGGGCGCCCAGGGTGCGCGCCTGCCCGACCTGCTGGAACGCGTGCTGCGCCGCTACGAACGCCTGACGCTGCTGCGCCTGGCCACCGTGGCCCCCACCGCGAACCCGGCGGCCCAGACGCCGGAAAGCACGCTGGGCAAGGCCGGCAGCGCCTCGCCGCTGCAGGGCGTGGAGATCGTGCTGCGCGGCAGCTACCCCGACCTGGCGCAGTACGTGGCCGACACCGAAAGCGCTTTGCCCGCCTTGCGCTGGGGCGCCCTGTCCATCATCGGCGGCAGCGAGCAGCCGGTGCTGACCGCCCGTGTCTACCTGCTGGGAGCTGCGCCATGAAGACCACCGTCATCGCCGTCCTGACACTGCTGCTGGCCGCCCGCGCCGGGGCCCAGGACGTGCCGCGCGACCCCATGCAGCCACCGCCTTCGCTGCGCCCGACCGCCGCGCCCGGTGGTGGCGCCCTGACCGACGCGGCGCCCATCGTGGCACGCCACCTGATGGTGATCGACGGCGTGCGCTACGTCATCGACAAGGGCCGCCGCCGCGGCGTGGGCGACCTGCTGGGCGGTGCGCGCATCGAACGCATCGAAGACAGCGCCATCGTCGTGCGCCACGGCAAGCAACTGCAGCGCCTGCCGCTGTTTGCGGGCGTGGTGAAACGACCGCTGGCCGAGCCCGCGCCCGCCAGCGCCGGCACCCACACCGGAACCCACACAGGCGCACGGCCCGCCGACCCCGTCACCCAGACAGCCCAGGCCTTGGCGGCCTGCGCCGACCGCCCCTCATGCATGCAACGCCCAGGTGAACCGCGATGAAGCGCTTCTCGAACAACCCATCCACGACCGCGCTGGCGCCCGTGCGCAGCCTGCTCTCGCTGGCCGCCGTGCTGCTGCTGGCGGCCTGCGCCGACCGACCGCCCCTGCGCCAGACCACCGTGCCCGACATGGGCGCCGAGTTGCGTGCACAGATCGCCACACAAGCTGCCCAGGCCGCGGGTGCTGCCGCGGCCACCAGCGCCGCTGCGGCCCAGGCGCCTGTGCCACCCCCGGCAGCCGAACCGCCACTGGCTGCGCCACCACCCCCGCCCGAGCCGCGCGTCGACCTCATAGTCAACGGCGCCAACGCGCGTGACGTGTTCTTGTCGATGGTCGCCGACACGCGCTACAGCATGCTGATGCACCCCGAAGTCGCCGGCACGCTGTCGGTGACGCTGCGCTCGGTGACGGTGCGCGAGGCACTGGAATCCATCCGCGACGTCTACGGCTACGACTTCCGCATCGACGGCCGCCGCGTCACCGTGTTCCCGGCCACGCTGCAGATGCGCATCTTCACCGTCAACTACCTGACGTCGCAGCGCAAGGGCCGCAGCGAGGTGCGCGTCAGCGGCGGTGGCGTGCCCCAGGGCCAAAGCGCTGGCAGCGGCGCGCAGAACGCCGCATCGCCGAACGGCAGCCAGATCACCACCGACAGTCTCAGCGACTACTGGGCAGAAACGGCCGAGGCGCTGCGCGGCATGATCGGCAAGGGCGAGGGCCGCGCCGTCATCACCAGCCCGCAGGCCGGCACGATTGCCGTGCGCGCCATGCCGGATGAATTGCGTCAGGTCGAGCAGTTCCTGCGCGCGTCGCGCCTGGCCATCGAGCGCCAGGTGATGCTGGAAGCCAAGATCATCGAGGTCGAGCTGCGCGACGGCTTCCAGAGCGGCATCGATTGGTCGCTGCTGAAGACCCGCGCCGCCGTG
>JANNWL010000417.1:0-2080 GCA_031414735.1 Burkholderiales bacterium
GGGCATGAACGGCGACGAGGTGGTGCATTCGCTGCTCGACATCATGGCCGCTGACCAGCCGTACACCGTCATCTCGCGGGCCGTACACATCCATCCGACCGTGAGCGAACTGGTGCCGACCCTGCTGCAGCAACTCAAGCCGGCATGACGCGGCGGCAGACGCGTCGGCTCGACACGCCACAATCCCTGGATGATTCCCCTGTCGCACCACGGCCGCTTCGCCGGCGCCAACCGCCTCTGGTTCATGCCAGGGACCCCCGCCCACGTCTCCGACGGAACGCTCGTCGTCGCCGCTGACCGCGTGTCTGTGCGCTGGGCTCACGAGGGGGCGCCGAAGCAGGGCGAACTCGTTCTCACAGGCCCGGCGCCGTCGTGCCGTGGTGACTTCACCGATACGTTCCACGCGGCCGCCGGGCTGGTGCTGCATGGCCATCTCCACGGCAGCACGGTCCTCCTCTATGGGACGTACCCTGCGGGAGACGGATCGCCGGACTGGGGCTGGCGCATCGTCCTCGACTGGTGCGACCCGGATCACTTCAGCTTGCGGATGTTCAACGTGCTTCCCGACGGGACGGATGTCCTCGCCGTCGACCTGTTCGGCGCGCGCGCAATCTGACGCGTCCGCTGCGCCGAGAACTGGCGCGGCGATGCAGCGTTTGTCGAGGGCCATGGTCAAACTGGGAGACTGCTCCCTGGCGCCATTGCCATTGGATCGACGCCGCCAGGCCGGTCAATTGCCAAGTCATCGGCAGGGCCAGTTTCTGCCCTCGCACACGATTCACGCAAAGCCCGTAGCCCTCGCTGCGAGGATGCAGTGATCTTCCGACCCGACGTGCTTGAGCGCCCGGTTGACTGTGACCGCGCCGCTCTGACCATGCCGAGAACCAATCCAATGCTTGACGACTGCCTTGCCTCCAGGGGTGCAGCTTGGCTGTCTTGCTGCTGGCAAGCAGCGCTGTGTTGGCGCAGCCGACTGCGTTTGCCGAGCGCTACACCCCCGTGCCAGCCAGCGCCGACGGCATAGGCAAGCGGTACATGGGGCGCGAAGTTTCGGCGGTGATGGACTGGCAGGGTGCGGCATGGCTCGAGCGTGAAGAACGCGACCGCGAAGAGCGCACCGACCTGCTCCTGGCTGCCCTGGCGCTGCAGCCAGGCATGGTGGTGGCCGACATCAGGGCCGGCACCGGCTACCTGTCGCGCGGCATCGTCTTCGTCAAATACAAGGCCGAGGATCCGCGCGCGCCCATCAAACCGCTGCACAAGATGAGCGAGGCGCACATCAAGCGCGAGGCCGCTCTGTTCGCGCTGGACTGGGAGCGCACGGTGAACACCCTGCCCTGGCAGCATGTGGTGGTGTTCCGCAAGCGGGGCTGAAGGCCGCGCTGCCTTGCCAGCCATGAGCCTTTCAAGCGCCTACGCGACGCCATGATCCTGTCCTTGTCTGTCCTGTGCACGGCCGAACCAGCCCTCAGCGGGCCCCACGCAGGACCTTCACGGCAACAGGAGGGGCCTTGAACACACCGGAACGTGCCAACGTGACTTGGCCTTCGTGCGACCGTCTGATCCCGCCGGCGCAAGCCGACCGCCATCATCTGGTACCAAAGAGCAAGGGCGGGCGCCAGACGGAGTTCCTGCACCGCATCTGTCACCGGCAGGTGCACGCGTTGCTTACCGAAACCGAGCTGGCGCGCCAGTACGCCACAGTCGAGGCGCTGCGGCAGCATCCTGAGCTACAAACGTTTGTGGCATGGGTGAAGTCCAAGCCGGAGGATTTTTTCGTGCGCACGTGCAAGCGCACGCGGGTTCAAAGGCGCAGGCGATAGTCGCTGGCACTTGACCGCTGCGCTGCCGCAGTGCGTACATCGACTGCCGGGAGGCTGGCCTGCCCCCGATATGCTCAGCCCGATGAACCTTGGTTTCACCTTGCTGTACATCGACGACTCCCTGCTGGTCGTGGACAAACCCGCCGGCCTGCTGGCCGTTCCAGGCCGCGGCCCGGCCGGGGCTGACAACCTGGTGACGCGCGTGCAGCAGGCCCACCCCGAAGCCTGCACGGTGCACCGGCTGGACATGAGCACCT
>JANNWL010000418.1:0-24777 GCA_031414735.1 Burkholderiales bacterium
CGCCGACCGCAGCCCCGACGCCCGCACCCACGCCCGCGCCGACCGCAGCCCCGACACCAGCGCCCACGCCTGCGCCCACCGCAGCCCCGACGCCCGCACCCACGCCCGCGCCGACCGCAGCCCCGACGCCCGCACCCACGCCCGCGCCGACTGCGGCCCCGACACCGGCACCCACACCTGCGCCGACTGCAGCCCCGACACCGGCACCCACGCCCGCGCCGACTGCAGCGCCGACACCAGCACCCACGCCTGCGCCAACCGCAGCCCCGACACCGGCACCCACACCTGCACCCACTGCAGCCCCGACACCAGCACCCACGCCCGCACCGACCGCAGCCCCGACACCAGCACCCACGCCCGCACCGACCGCAGCCCCGACACCGGCCCCGACGCCTGCGCCGACTCCCCGCCCCGGCCTGCTGCTGCAAAGCACGGTGAGCACCGACAACAACCGCTTCATGGCCAACGAATCGGCCATCGGCGCGCGTCTGGCGGCGGGCCAGCCGGCGCTGGCTGCAGTGCTGCAAGTGGCACCCGGCGTGGAAGTTCGCTCCACCGGCGCGATGCGCCTGAACGACGACTGGCGCTTGCCCGACGTCACCCAGCGCACGGGCGCGGCCGCGATGACCTTGACGCTGCGCGCCGCTGGCGACCTGACCATTGGCCAGAGCCTGAGCGACGGGTTCAGTGCGTCGAGCACGCCCACGTCCAGCGCCGTGCTGCCAGGTGCAGGCGCGAACTTCAGGCTCATCGGCGGGGCCGATCTCGGCGCCGCGGACCCTCGCACCACCGCAAGCTCTACTGCTCAGGGCGACGTGATCATCGGTCGCGCTGCCGCGTCGCCCGCGGCGCAGCCGCCGGCCGTGCTGGTGCGCAGCAGCACGGGCCAGATCGAAGCCGCCGCCGCGCGCGACCTGCGGCTGCTGAACAACGCCGTGCGCGTCTACACCACGGGCCGCGCCCTCAGCAGCGCCACCTTGCCGGAGTTTTCGCGCCTGGGCCTGGCGCCCAACCAGTCATTGCGCGACCCCGCAGGCAACGCCGTCGGGCCCTTCTTCACCGACGCCGGCAACATCACACTCAGCGCAGGCCGCGACGTGCTGGGCAGCCCGACACGCCAGTACGTCACCGAATGGTGGTGGCGCCTGACCGGCGTCACGGCCCCGGGCGCTCCAGCGGCGTGGTGGAGCCGGTACGACCAGTTCCAGCAGGGCATCGCTTCCTTCGGCGGCGGTGACATCGCCGTGCAGGCCGGGCGTGACGTGGTGGACCTCGAAGCAGCGACGCCGGCGTCGGGCTACAGCATCCGCGCCGTCACGGGCAGCGACGGCCGGCCGCTTCCGGCGGCGGCGTTCAATGTGCCGGGAGGCGAGCTGTCGGTCATCGCCGGGCGCGACATCGTCAGTGGCCTGCTTTTCGGCGGCGGCAGCAACGCCCGTGCCCTGGCGGGCGCAGAGATTCGCCCGGCTGCCGTCACCGGGCTGGGCCTGTCGCACCCGGGCCTGCAACTCTTCTACGGCAACACCGACTGGACATTGCAGGCCGCAGGCGCCTTGACGCTGGGCCACTTGAGCAACCCGGCGCTGCTGGCCGGCGTGGTGCAAGCCTCGGGCCAGGCGCGCCTGGACGTCATCACCGGTCTGGACAACGGTGCGTCACTCACCGTGAGCAGCACCGCCGGTGACGTGTTGTGGAGCGGCCGGCGCACCGCCTTGTCGCCGCCCACCGACCCGCGCAACACCGTCAGCGACCTGACGCGACAGGCGCCTGGCGACTTGCGCCTGCTGGCGCCCGCCGGCAACGTGCGCGTGACGACACCGATCCTGCAGCGGCCGGCGGGCGATGGTCGTCTGCAGGTGCTGGCGGGCGGCGACGTGGCCCTGTCAACGGTGACCGTGGGCGCCACCTCGCCGGCCGCGGGGGCGCAACCGCAGGTGCGTATCACTGCCGAAGCTGAATTGGTGCGGGACTGGACCCGCACCACGCAGACAGAGCCTGGCCTGGACACCGGCAGCCGCGACCCGGTGCGTCTGGTGGCGCAGGACGGCGACATCACTCTCTCAGCCGACCTGCGCAGCGCCCGCCCGGTGCGCGCCGTGGCCAGCCGTGACCTGCTGGGCACGGGCAGTGCCGCGCTCAGCGTGCAGCACCAGGCCGCGGGCGAACTGACGCTGCTGCAGGCCGGCCGCGACGTGGTGCTGGCCGACAACAGCGCCGCGCGCGTGCGCCTGTCCGGCCCTGGCGACCTGCTGGTGCTGGCCGGCCGCGATGTCGACCTGCAAGGCGCTGCCGGCCTCATCACCAACGGCAACCAGGACAACCCGCGCCTGCTGCCCGAAGGCGGGGCGCGCATCACGGTGGTCAGCGGCGTCGACTGGAACGGCGCCGACTACCGCGCCGCCGTCGCTGCCGGGCTGCCCTTGAAGGGCGGCGGTGCGGGCCTGGTGGCACTCGAAGGCGAACTGTGGGTCGCGCTGCAGGCGCTCGACGCGGGGCAGGCCTTGCCCACGGTGGGCAACAGCGCGTTGCAAGCGGCAGCCAACCAGTGGCGCGCGCTCGGCACCGCCGAACGCACGCAGCGCGCGCGCCAGCGTGTGGGCGAGGAAGCCTGGGCCCGCGGCCTGCGCGATGCCATCCGCCGCAGCGAAGGCCAGCCCGCACCCGCGGCCGACGAGAGTGCGCCCGAGCGCGCGCTGGCCGAGGCGCGCGCCGCCACGGCCTATGCCGCGCTCGACCCGGCGCGCCAGGCCGAAATCACCGCGGCCCTGCAGGCCCAGCTGCTGGGGCAGGCGCTGCAGGCGCGCGCCGGCAACGCCGACACCGTGCGTGGCTTTGTGGCGGCCGTGTACGACACCTGGGCGCCGGAAACCCGCGCGCTGCGCCTGCACGACGTGCTGTTCGCCGAGCTGCGGGCCGCCGGGCGCAGCGCGGCGCGCCTGCCTGCCGGCGCAGCGCGCGACGCTGCCTACCAGCCGGGCTACGACGCGCTGGCCGCGATCTACCCCGGCAGCGCGCGGCAGTCGGGTGACATCCGCCTGTCCAGCAGCCAGGTCAAGACCCAGCAAGGCGGCAGCATCCGTCTCATCACCCCGGGCGGCAGCATCGACGCCGGGGCGCTGGCCGGCAGCACCGCCAAGCGCGCCAGCGACCTGGGCGTGCTGACCACGGCCGGCGGCGCCATCGAGGCCGTGGTGCGCGACAACTTCGCCGTCAACCAGAGCCGTGTCTTCACGCTGGCGCGCGGCGACCTGCTGATCTGGAGCAGCACCGGCAACATCGACGCCGGCCGCGGTGCCAAGACCGTGACCGGCGCGCCGCCGCCGGTGTTCACCATCGACAAGGACGGCAACGTCGTCGTCGACACCAGCGGCTCGTTCTCGGGCAGCGGCATCGCCGTGCTCGACACGGGCAGCGCGCTGGACCTGTATGCGCCCCAGGGCGAGATCGCTGCTGGCGAGGCCGGCATCGCATCGCGCGGCACGACCTTCATCGCCAGCCAGGTGCTGCGCGGCAACGACTTCACGCTCAGCGCAGGCGCGGTCGGGGCGCCGGCCAAGGCCGACACCGGTGGCGCCACCGCCGGCCTGTCCAGCCTGGGCCAGCAGGCCAGCGCCGCCACCGCGCGCGCCGATCCCGGCAGCGAAGAAGACGACCCACGCAAGCGCCGCCGCCAGCGCCGCAGCCTGCTGCTGGATTTCCTGGGCTTCGGCTCTGGCGCCTGAGCGACCCGCGCCCCCCCAGCCCGCCCGGACCACCCGATTCCCCTGACCCCGAACCGCAACCACCCATGTCCATACCGCCAGCCCTGAATCACCGTCTGTCCACGCGCGCCACCCGCCTGACCCGCGCCTTGCTGGCCCTGGCCTTGTGCACGCCGTTGTGGGCCCACGCCTGGTGGAACGATGCCTGGCCGCAGCGCACCCGCATCACCCTGGACACCACCGACAAAGGCGTGCTGCTGGCCGAGCCCGTGGCAGGCGCTGCGGTGGCCGTGCGCCTGCACAGCGGCAACTTCGACTTCACGGCGGCCAAGCCCGACGGCAGCGACCTGCGGGTGGTGGCGGCCGACGACAAGACGCCGCTGCGCTTTCGCGTGGAACGCTTCGACGGCGTGAACGAACTGGCGGTGCTGTGGGTGCAGTGGCCCAGCGTGCTGCCAGGCAGCGACAAGAACGCCCTGCACGTCTACGCGGGCAACCCGCAGGCGACTGCCGAGGCCGCCGCCGACGTGCTGGACGCGGCCATGCTGGCCGCCGTGCATTTCGACGACGCCGAACGCCTGGGCCGCGAGGCCCGCGGCCGCGTGCAGCTGGCCGCCGCGCACAACCCCGAGACCAACGCGCTGCTGGCCGGCGGCGCGCGGCTGGACGGCACGGCGCTGGTGTGGCCGGCGGCCGACGCCGTGAAGGTGGACGCCGGCGGCGCGGCCACGGTGTCGCTGTGGATCAAGCCCGAGGCGGCCGACGCCGGCACGCTGCTGGCCTGGGGCCCGTTGCAGCTGGTGGTGCAGGCCGGCAAGCTGGGCGCGCGCCTGGGCACGGCGCGGGCCGACGGTGGCGAGCTGCGCGCCGGCACCTGGAACCACGTGGCCGTGACGCTGTCCGGCGGCAAGCTGCGCCTGTATGTGGGCGGCGCCGAAGTGGCGCAGGCCGACGCCGCCACGCCCGCGCTGTCCGGGCCGTGGAGCGTGGGGCAGGGGCTGCGCGGTGCGGTCGACGAAGTGCAGCTGGCCAGCACGGCCCGCAGCGCGGCCTGGCTGAAGCTGGCCGCGGCGGCCGAAGGCACCGAGGGCCGCCTGGTGCGTGCCACCAAGGAAGGGCGCGACCAGCCCGCCGAAGGCGCGTCACCGGGCTACATGGGCATCCTGGTGAAGAACCTCACCATCGACGCCTGGGTGGTCATCGTCATCCTTGCGGGCATGTTCGTGTTGGCCTGTTGGGTGATGGTCGACAAGCTCACCTTCATCGGCCGCGCCGACAAGGACAACCGGCGCTTCCTGGCGCGCTTTCGTGACTCGGGCGAAAGCGTGTTGACGCTGCGCGACGCCAACGCGCACCCGAACTCGTCGCTCTACAGGCTTTACCTGGCGGGACTGCGTGAACTGGAGCGGCGCAAGGTCGGTGACCAGGCCTCACCGCCGCTGAGCGGTGCCTCGCTGGACGCGGTGAAGGCCAGCGTCGACGCCGACCTGGTGCGCGAGTCGCACCGCCTGAACAACGGCATGGTGTGGCTGACCATCGCCATCTCGGGCGGCCCCTTCCTGGGCCTGCTGGGCACGGTGGTGGGCGTGATGATCACCTTCGCCGCCATTGCTGCGGCGGGTGACGTGAACATCAACGCCATCGCCCCGGGCATCGCCGCGGCGCTGCTGGCCACGGTGGCCGGCCTGGCGGTCGCGATACCGGCGCTGTTTGGCTACAACTACCTGGCCACGCGCATACGCAACCTCTCGGCCGACATGCAGATCTTCGTCGACGAGTTCATCACCCGTGTCGCCGAACAGTACGGCGCACGCTGACGGGGCCGCGCGATGTCTGCCGACGTCAAGACCGAGAACGCGCCGTATGACGACATCAACGTCACGCCCATGCTCGACCTGGCCTATGTGCTGCTGGTCATCTTCATCATCATGACCACCGCCGCCGTGCAGGGCGTGAAGGTCAACTCGCCCCTGACCAAGGGCTCGTCGGCGCTGAACAAGCCGCAGACACGCGCCATCACCATCACCGCCGACGGTCAGGTCTTCCTGGACGCTTACCCCGTCAGCCTGGAGCAGCTTTCCAGCCAGCTGGCGGGCTACAAGGCCGCCAACCCGGCGCTGCCGGTGGTGCTGAAGGGCGACGCCGAGGCGTCCTACGAAATCGTGATGCAGGTGCTGGAGGTGGCCAAGAAGCTGGACATCACCGAAATCGGCCTCGTCACCAAGCGCGCTGCGCCTTGACACAGAAAGGAACGGAGTTGCCATGCAGGTGCAGACCGAGATCAAGGCCTACGACACCATCAACGTCACACCCATGCTGGACCTGGCCTACGTGCTGCTGGTGGTGTTCATCCTCATGACGACGGCGTCCATGTCGGGGCTGAACGTCACGCTGCCCAAGCCCAGCAACACCCCCAGCAGCGAAAAGCGCGAGCTCATCGTGGTGCAGGTGATGCCGGGTGGCGCGCTGCTCTTCAACGGCGCCCCGGTGACGCTGCCCGAGCTGGAAAACCGGCTGCAGACGGCCCAGGCCCGCGACCCCAAGCTGACCGTGGCCATCAAGGGCGACGCCCGTGCGACGTACGCACCGGTGATCGGCGTCATCGACCTGTGCAACCGCCTGGGCGTGGACATGGGCCTGGTCACGGCCCGCATCGGCACCTGAACATGGCGGGCCTGGCCGAAGACAACCTGCAGCCGCGGCGCACGCCCGCCTGGCTGGTGCCCGTGGCGGTGGGCCTGGTGGTGCTGCTGCTTCTCAGCGCGGCCGCGTGGTGGCTGAAGGGCCTGGCGGGCCAGACCACGGCGCCGCAGCGCCAGGTGGCGCGCATTGCCGTGCTGCCCGACACGCCCCCACCACCGCCGCCGCCCCCGCCGCGCGACCAGCCGCCGCCCCCGCGCGAGCAGAAGCCCACCCCGCAGGAAGCACCCAAGCCGCGCGAGGCCGAGGTGGCAGCCGCGCCGCTGAAGATGGAAGGTGCGGCCGGCAGCGGGCCCAGCGCCTTTGCGGCCGGCGCGGTCACGCAGGACTACCGCGGCGGGGCGCCTGCATCGGCACCGACCCGCGCCGCGCCCACGGGCGCCGACCGCGCCCAGGAGCGGCTGTTCGCGCAGTCGGTGCGGCAGCAACTGCAGGCCGAGATCGAGCGCCGCCTGCGCAACGAACAGGTGCAGCTCACCGGCACCTTCCAGCTCTGGCTGACGCGTGACGGCGCCATCGAACGGCTTGAGCTGCTGCCCGGACCCGACGCCAAGGACGATGCCGACCTGCGCGCTGCGCTGGACGAGACCACGCGCAACGTGCGCCTGCCCGCGCCGCCCGCCGGCATGCAACAGCCCCTGCGCTTTCGCCTCACGGTGCGGCCGCTGGGTTGATCCATCGACAAGTTCCACCTTCCCGCTGTCACGACGCCATGATGATCTTCTCGACCCCTTCAAGCCCGCGACGCGGCCTCGGCGCACTCGCCTTCACGCTGGCCTGTCTGCTGGCCGCCGCCCGCCCGGCAGCGGCCCAGGACACGCTGGCCGCTGGCGCTGATGCGACAGCCCTGCAGCAGTTGCGCGCCACCACGCTGGCACTCATCGACGCGCTGGTCAGCCAGGGCCTGTTGACACGCGAGCGCGCCGACGCCCTGCTGCGCCAGGCCCAGCCCCCCGCACCGGCGGCTACGGCGGCGGGGGCCGCACCGCCTGCGCGCTGGGGCGACCCGCCCGCCCGTTCGTCAGCCGCCGCGCCGCCCGTGCACCGGGTGCCTTTCCTGTCAGAAACGGCGCGCGCGCAGCTGCGCAGCGAGATCCGCGACGATGTGCTGGCTGCGGCCCGCACCGATGCCTGGGTGGCCGGGCTGCTGCCCTCGTGGCCACGCACGCTGCGCCTGGGTGGCGACGTGCGTGTGCGCGCGCAGTCCGAACTCTTCGGCAAGGGCAACCTGCCGGCCGAGGACTACCGCGCGCAGAACGAACTCTTCAACAACCCGGCCTGGGCGCCGGACCTGGTGAACAGCACCGAAGACCGCCACCGGCTGACGCTGCGCGCCAGGCTGGAGCTGGCTGCCCGGATGTCGGACACCGCCAGCGCGGGGCTGCGTCTGTCCACCGGCACGACGACCGGCGCAAGCTCTTCCTCGGCCACGCTGGGCAGCCAGTTCAACAAGCTCAGCGTCACGCTGGACCGCGCCTTCCTGCGCTGGGAGCCCAGCCCGCTGTTCCGTCTCAGCGCAGGCCGCATGGCCGTGCCTTTCGTGGGCACTGACCTGCTGTGGCCCGACGATTTGTCGGTCGACGGCGTGGCCGCGCAGACCGGCTACACACCGCGGCCCGGGCTGGAGTTCTTCAGCACCGTGGGCGCCTTCCCGCTGCAGGAATTCAACGTCGACACGCGCGACAAGTGGCTGCTCGGCGCCCAGGGTGGCGTGACCTGGGCGCCCAACCCGGCCACGTTGTTCAGCCTCAGCCTGGGCGTCTACGACTTCCG
Organism: Burkholderiales bacterium; assembly: GCA_031414735.1. Lineage (GTDB taxonomy): Bacteria > Pseudomonadota > Gammaproteobacteria > Burkholderiales > Burkholderiaceae_C > Rubrivivax. Next base: position 8,175 of record JANNWL010000418.1, read on the forward strand.
GCGTTTCGAGGGCATCGCCGAAACCGGGAATGCCCTGGGTCTGCCCACGGCGGCGCAGCTGGCAGGCACGGCGCCCTACCTGTCGTCGGCCTACCCGGCGGCGGTGCGGTTGAAAGGCAACACGCTCATCAACATCAATCCGCCGGCCGTCACGAGCGCGCCGGTGTGGGGTCTGGCGTCGAAGTTCAGGCCCATCAACCTGAGCGCGGCGCTCACGCTGCAGCGGGGCGCCACCGAGGAGGTCGGCATCAGCCTGGATTTCGTGCGCAACAGCGCCTTCGACATTGCAGACATCCAGCGCCGCGCCGCGGACAGCCGCGTCAGCACGCTCAGCGACAAGACCACCGGCTGGCAACTGCGCGGCAGCTTCGGCACGCCGCGGTTGGCCGAGGCCGGGCAGTGGCAGGCCTTTGCCGCGCTGCGTCGCTTCGACCGCGACGCCTGGCCCGACGGCTTCACCGACACCACCTGGAACGGTGGCGGCACCAACTACCAGGGCTACAGCCTGGGCGGCGGTTACGCCATCGACCGCAGCCTGTGGCTGGGCCTGCGCTGGACCAGCACACGCAACCTGGACGATGGCGGCAAGGCCAGCGCCGGCCAATCCAACCTGCAGAACGCGCCGTTCAGGCTGGAGACGCTGCAGCTCGATCTCAACACCCGTTTCTGAGGCCGTGGCGATGTCCCCCATGAAGCACACCGCCCTCTGCGCCCTGCTGCTGACGCTGACCACGGCCGTTGCACTGCCCGTGCTGGCCCAGGCGCCAGCCGCAAACAACACCGCCACTCGCGAGCGAGAGGCCTTGCGGCGCGCGCAAGCGGCCTTGCAACAGGCCACGCAAGAGCGCGATGCCCTGCAGGGAGAGAAGGGCCGACTGAGCCAGACCAGCAGCGTTGCCGAGGCGCGCCTGAAGGCGCAGACAGCCAGCCTGGTCTCGGCGCAGCGCGAGCTGAAGCAGGCCACCGAATCCGTGCAGCGGCTGGAGGCCGAGTTGCTGGTCGCGCGCCAGCAACAGGCCGACACACGCACCGAGGCCCAGGCGCTGCTGGACGCCGCTGAACAGCGCTGGCGCAGCGAACGCACCGCGCTGTCGGCGCAAGCCGACGAACGGCTGCAGGCCAACCGTGTGCTGGTCGAACGCCTGCAGGCCACCACCGCAGCGCTGGCCACCGCAGAAGAGAACAACCGCCGCCTGCATGCCCTGGGCCTGGAGGCGGTGGACCGCTACCGCGGCGCAACACCGGCGGTGCGCCTGGTGCAGCGCGAACCCCTGCTGGGGCTGGCCGACGTGGCCGCCGAGGACGTGGCGGAGGGGCTGCGCCTGCGGCTGGATTCCCTGCGGCTGCCCGCGCGGCGCTGAGAGCGCGTGCCGCTTCAGTAACCGAAGCGCGCCTTGCGGGCCCGTGCCTCGATGCGGCGACGGCCGTAGTCGATGCCGCTGAAGGCCGCGTAGTCGGTCAGGCTGCGTGCGTGGCCCAGGCCGTAGACGCCCAGCCGCTCGCCGGCGTCTCCGCCGTCGAACAGCAGCGTGGCCAGGCGTGCCTCGGCGCGCGCCGTGAGTTCGGCAGAACGGGTGCTGCGTTGCGCATCGTGTTCGGGTGACCAATGCAGCGGCCGCGCGGCCTGGCCGGGCGCGTGATACAGGTGGTACATGGGCAGGCCGGGAATGTGCACGATGTCCCAACCGCGTGTCCACGCGCGCAGCGCGTAGGCCTGCTCTTCGCCATGAAAGTACAGACCCGGGTCGTAGGGAAGTTCGTGCACGACGCGGCCCGGCGCAAACAGGCAACCCGCCGCGACATGCAGGCCAGGCACCGGCTCATCACTGTCGACGGGCACGCCTTCAAACAGCAGCACGGGGTGGTCGGCTGCGAAGTCGCTGTCATGCTTCACCACATGGGCCAATGCACGGTGGGTCACCAGCGTGGCGCGTGGCTGTCCGTGCAGCATCTCGAAGGGGTTGGGGTAGCCGCTGATCAGGTGGCGCGGATGAATGTCAGCCAGCCGGTACCCCCACCGCAGCAGGACATCGTCCCACCCGGGCTCGAACCAGGTGTGTGAGTCGATCTGCAGGAACCAGTCCTCGCCTTGGTACAGGGCCATCGCCAGCGCGCGCGCCCAGCACGGCCCACGCGCTTCAAGCGCATGCACGCGGGTCCAGCGCAGGGTCTCGGCCCAGCCGCCATGCAGCTGCAACTGCTGGTCAGGCCAGGTCTGCTCCACCACACCGTAGCGCAAGCGCTCCGGGCGGGTCGCCTGCGCGTATGCGCTGCGCAGCGTGAACTCCAGCAGCGGGTCGCAGTACGAGGCGACGCTGATGAAAATGGTGTCGGCGACGGCGGGGTTCACCATCGGCTCCACAAGGCCTCAAGCCCGCCGGTAAGACACTTCGCGTGCATGTTCCACCAGACGCAGGCGTGCTGGGCGCACCAACGTCAGGCCGTCGAAGTCGTGCACCGGCAACACGCCGGCATTACAGCGCTGCACGAGTTCGGCCAACGGCAGTGTCGACGGGAGGTAGCCTCGCAGCACCATCAGGCCCATGGCGCGGCAGTTGTCCCAGGCCCACAGGTCGTGCCAGTGCAGGTCGCGCTCGCTCCACACCGAGACATGGCGTTCGCTGGGCATGTCGCCCACAGCGCCCTGGACGATGAACTCCGGCACCACCAGAACCAGCCAGGCGCAGCGATAAACCAGCGCATTCAGCAGGTCCAGCCCCTCGCTCTTGGGCAGATGCTCGATGCAGTCGCCCATCACCACCAGGTCGTAGGTGCCTTCGGTTTCCCGCCACCAGCGCGTCACGTCGGCGTGGTGCAGCGTCGGGTACAGCTCGCGCAGAGCGAATCGCTCGATGTAGCTGGCTTCGATTTCGATGCCGCTGCGGTCGCAGCCTGGCGCGGCGCGCTGCAGCATGTGTCCGAACTTACCCGAACCCGTGCCCACGTCCAAGGCGGTATCAGGCGCCATCCAGCCGATCAGCGTTTCAAGAACCGTGTCGAAGACGGGCAAGGATCCAGGCATGCGTTGCCGTTTGAAGTCACGCGGCGATTGCAGCATTCGGATGTGACAGCAAGATGTGACTCCGCAACTTGCCTGCAGACCTGTCTGCGCCCTGTTGTAGTCGAGCCTCGACGTCTCGCGAGGACTGTGCGAACAAGGCCCATGACGCCGGGGTCGTCACGGAGCCCGTCACAAAGCAAAAAGCCATCCAGAGGATGGCCTTTGACTGACGAACTTTTTTTCTTGTTCTATGGTTGCGGGGGCCCGATTAGACCGTTTGTTCACGAGTGTACGACGGATCAGACTGACGTCCGAACCGGGTCCTCCATGCGCCCCATCGGGCCCGCCTTGACGGAGCTCAGGCTCCGACACCGTTTGGCTGCTATTCGAAGCTGCGGCCCGCTTCTTGAGAAACCCCCACGAAGTAGATCGCGGAGCTTTACGAGCTTGCGGTCAGACGACGTACGCGAGGTCGTAAACCGCAAGTACGCCAGTCAACGCTATTGGCCCGATCCGCTCATCCAGATCAATCCTCCTGCGACGCTGACCGGATGCGGCAGCGTGCCAAAGCAACCGCTGGCAACGCGCTTGATGTCACTGGGTGACTTGCTCAGCTTCGAGCTCGACAAGCCGGCGGCAAGCCATGCCCACATCCACCACAGGGAAGACATCAAGTTGCTCTTTGAGCGCTTGCGCCTTCAGTTCCGCCACTGTCTCCTCGACGACTTGATAGTCGCGGTCGGAAAAAATGGGCATGTTGCTTGGAGGCACCCACGCGGTGAGCTCGATGGCTGCGGGCGTTGCGAACCCGAAGGCGTCTCTTGCCCTGGCCAGGCGCCAGAGCGCAGCAGAGGCTGTCTGCACGCGGCTGGAGACGCGGCCGCGGGGGTTCACAGCAGCGTAGCAGGTGACGTAGTGACTGCCGACGAAGTCAAGCTCGCCAGTGGCCCCTTTGCCGGTCAGACTCAGGGACTTCTTGAATCCTCGGGCAAGGCTCGGACGCGTTCGGCCGATCTCGGACATGACAGCATCGAGGAATCTGTTTTCGTCGCCAGTCCGGGGCGCAGCACCCGGCTGCTGAGCCCGGGTGTCGGTCGACACCTCAGCATGCGCAAGCGAACACTGCGACAGGCTCACTCGCACGGCGTCATCGAAATTGAAGCCTGAGGCCTCCATCCAGTCCCCTGCTACCAAGCCCGCCAGTGGTGGCACCCACGCATCTGGCGACCGGCCCTTGGTGCACCACTCAAGGTAGTCGGCAGCCACCAACGCTCCGAACGACGAGAGGGCATGCCCTAACTCTCCAGGCAAGCAAGTTAGAGACTTGGCAAGTACGGGACGCGCCCAGAAGCCGCGATCCGTGGACGCTCCAACCAGGGCGATACAGAGCCGCTCGTCCAACTGCCCGACAGGCATCATCACCGGGCGGACTCTGATGAGGGTCTGCTGTGCCAACGATGGCTGCGCAAGAAGATTCATGCTCGTCACTGAAGGGCCGACGGACGCTGGCCGTCGTCGTACAAATCAGGCAGTCCGATGGACTGAAGCACCATCGCTTGCAGCATGCCAACTCTGCGAGTCAAAAAGTCGTCGATCTGCATCGCGATGTCCTCCGGAACCAAGAGCGTACCGTAGGGTACTCGCCTAACCGCAGAGGCCAACCTCGTACAAACCGCGATCAATGCGGGGCGAAGCCTTACGCGTTCCTGCGCGGGGAAGCGGGCAACTCGAGAGAGCAAGAAGTTCGCGGTAGAAGGTGTCACATCAGTCGAGAAGAAACGCTGGCCACCGCCACCGAGGGACCTTCCGTGGTCGATCAGCCAGAGGTCGCGGCGCGGGCCGAGCAGGACATTGCCTTCGGTACGATCATCGTTTGCGATCAGTTGGTCGAACACCGCTGCAGCCGGCAGGCTTGCCCACTTGTCAATCATGGCGGTCGCGATCTCGGAGGAGACGTTGCTCAGAGGGAGGGCGTTTTCGACGGCCCTTGTTGCAAAGCAAGTCGCGTTCGGGTCGGTGCCGAACGGCCAAGCGCAGCCTTTCGGCAACCGGCTGGCCGGCATGTCAAGAAGCATGGGCTCAGGCACCGGCAGTTCGATCTCCCTGGCCAACCACGCGCAGACGGCCTCGATACTCCTGGCGTTGACCGGCAGAACCTTGACGTACACGGGTTCGAACGGGCCAGGCCACGAACGCCACGCGCGCAGGACGATACGTGGCGCCTGCTTGACGATGTGGATTGGAGTGGCGACGCTGCCGGCGGCGAACTCGTTCATGCAAGCATTGTGCGCCGACCAGAGCATTCGTCTCTGCCTGCCGCGCGGTTGTTTCTCGGCGGCAGGGCAGTGTCATCCGGTGCTGGGCACGGCACCCAACGGTCAAGTCGGCAGGCCCAAGAAAGTCATTGGGCACGGCCTGGGCACAAAGTGGGCACAGGATGGGCACGAAGCAAAAAGCCACCCTGTTGGGTGGCTTCCGCTTTGCAGCTAACTCGTTGATCTAGCAGCAATTTTCGTTGTTGCGGGGGACCGATTAGACAGTTTGCTCACAAGTGTACGACGGATCAGACTGACGTCCGAACCGGGTCCTCCATGCGCCCCATCGGACCCGCCTTGACGGAGCTCAGGCTCCGACACCGTCTGGCCGCTACTCGAAGCTGTGGCCCGCTTCTTGAGAAACCCGTACGAAGTAGATCAACAAGCCAATTTTGACTACCTGCTGAAGACTGAGGGCCGTCCGCCAGTTGACGGCAACGAGCGACGGCAGCCCCTCAGATTGCGGTCAATGAGGCATCAACGGCCGCTATACGGCGCATACCTGTCGGCCGATGCCGCCGAGCGAGCACCAGCAAACGACCCATTGCAGCCGGTCGCCGAGGGTGGACAGCAGTCGGTCGCAACTTGCAAGACCGGCCATCAGGAGACCTCCGCGTCCGGCCGCTATGTGGCAACCTGGATTCACGTGCTGTGCCGTTCCGGCAATTCAGCTTGCGAGGAATGCACAGAGTGCAAGCCGAGTTCAAGCTCGTGTGCCTGGCGCTAGATCTGCGGCGCATGGCCCGCCTCAAGGCAGTGTGAGGGCCGCAACATGACCAAAATCGTCTCGATCAGTACGGCTCAGCGGCCCTCGCAACGCCTGCCGGACGGTGTTCCATAACCTCGCGCCACCGACCAAGCGCCGGAACGGCCCCGCCTCACTTCCAATCGATCAAACGCCTGGGTTCGGCAGATTGCTGCCGCCCACACTCCTAGGTCGGCTATCGGCACCAGAGACGCGGCATGCACAAGGACGAGGCTATGGCGCATGTTGCACGGCACTTCGCTTTCGAAGCGAAGCATACCTGCATGCCCATCCCTAGCCTTAGGTGTGCACGTCATCTTGAAACCCTGGCACATCGCGCTGATCAGCGTATCGTCCCGGCACCGTCTGGCCTGATCGGTAGATCAAACGCCAAGGTTGCCAAATAGGTGCTGCGTCGACACCAGAGTTGTTTCGGCGAGCGGGGAGGTTGATCTTGAGCCAAAAAGCCGGCGCAATTTCTGATCTGATCTCGGTGCCCAAAGGCGGCGGCGCGCAGAAGGGGCTGGGCGAGAAGTTCAGTGCTGACCTCCACACGGGCGCCGGCAACTTCTCCGTACCCATCGCGGTGCCACCCGGGCGCAACGGTCTCCAGCCTCAACTCTCGCTCGGCTTCAGCACGGGCAGCGGCAACAGTCCCTTCGGCCTGGGGTGGGCGCTCAGCGTTCCTGGCGTGTCGCGGCTCACCTCGAAGGGCATTCCGCGATACCGCGACGACTCAGCCGATGAACAAGACACCTTCGTGCTCTCCGGCGCCGAGGATCTGGTCCAGACCGAGGCCAGCGCCGCTGAAAGCGGCGCTGGCATCAAGCGCTATCGCCCTCGCACCGAAGGCCTGTTTGCCCAGATCGCCCACCACACCCAGACCACTGACCATTGGGAAGTCCGCACCAAAGATGGGCTGACCAGCGTCTACGGCACGCCCGGTCCTTCACCTGCGCGGCTTGAAGACGACAACCGCGCTGTCATCGCCGACCCGGCAAGTCGCAGAAAGGTGTTCGCCTGGCGCTTGACCGAAACACGCGACCCTTTCGGCAACCGGATCGTCTACGACTACACCCGCGACAACGCCAACGAACGTGGCCACGACGGCGAACAGCTCTACCTACATCGCATTCGATACGTAGACTTTGGAAAGAGCGCAGACGACTTTCTGGTCTCGGTCGAGTTTCTCTACGACGACGGACCTGATGCACCCGCCGTCGCACCAGAGTTCGACAAGAGGCCCCGCCCAGATCCATTCTCCGACTACCGCGCGGGCTTCGAGATCCACACTCGGCGGCGCTGCAAGTGGATCGTCCTGCGCACCCATCCAACGCCCGACAAGGCACTGCTAGTCCGCGCGTACGAGTTGATCTATCTCGACGAACAGACGTCGGACGCCGCTGTGCTGCCCATCAACGGTGCGTCTTTGCTCAGCCGCATCAACGTCATCGGCTATCCAGATGGTGACAACGTTCAAGGTGTGCGTGAGTTGCCCCCGCTTGACTTCGGGTACTCCCGGTTCACGCCGGAATCACGCAAGTTCGTTCCGCTCGACGGACGAGCGTTGCCCACCTCTTCGCTCGGCAACCCCGACCTGGAACTCGTTGACCTCTTCGGCCACGGCCTGCCCGACATCGTCGAGTTGGGCGGCACGGCACGCTACTGGCGCAACCTGGGTAATGGCCGCTTCGACATGCCGCGCCAGTTTGCTGAAGTGCCTGCTTCATGGAAGCTGTCAGACCCGGGCGTCCAGCTGCTCGACGCCAACGGCGACGGCCGTGCCGACCTGCTGGTCACCACTGGCGACAGTGCCGGCTACTGGCCGCTGGACTTTCGCGGCAAGTTCAGCCGCAAGTCGTACCAGCCGTATCGTCAGGCCCCCAGCTTCAATCTCGAGGACCCCGAAGTCCGTCTGGTCGACCTCACCGGTGATGGCGTCACCGACGTGCTGCGCTCGGGCACGTCCTTCGAGTGCTTTTTCAACCACCCGACCGAGGGCTGGTCGCCGAAGCGCACCGCGCGTATCCCGCGCGAAGGTCTCGATGTCAGCTTTGCCGATCCGCGGGTCAAGTTTGCAGACTTGTCCGGCGATGGTCTGCAAGACATCGCCGTCGTCTACCAGGGTCGGATCGACTACTGGCCCAATCTCGGCTACGGGCGCTGGGGCAAGCGCATCGTCACCCAGATCCCCGGCCTGTTGCCGCCCGACTTCGACCCCCAGCGCGTCCTGCTCGGCGATGTCGATGGCGACGGCATCGCCGACCTCCTCTATGTGTCAGACCGCGAAGTCACGCTCTGGGTCAATCGAACCGGCAATGGCTGGAGCGCGCCGCGCACCATCCGCGGCACACCAGCGGTCAACACCATGGTCAGCGTGCGGTTGGCTGATCTGCTCGGAACAGGTGTAGCCGGTGTCTTGTGGACGCGAGACGCCGACGGCAGCGTCAAGCCCGCCAACTTCTTCCTCGACCTGACGGGTGGCCTCAAACCGTACTTGCTGAATCGCATGGACAACCATCTTGGTGCCGTCACCGAGGTGAGCTACGTCCCGTCCACTCAGTTCTATTTGCGTGACGAGGCCACGCACGCCACACGCTGGCGCAGCACGCTGCCGTTCCCGGTGCAAGTGGTCGAACGCGTCAAGGTCAGCGACGAACTCTCAGGCGGCACGCTGACCACCGAGTATCGATACCACCACGGCTACTGGGACGGCGTGGAGCGCGAGTTCCGCGGCTTCGGCATGGTGGAGCAACTCGACACCGAGGTCTTTGCCGGTTACGCCGGGCGCGGACTCAAAGGCGACGACACAACCCTGGCCAAGTTGCTCAAGCAGGCGAGTTACGCGCCACCCTTGCTGACCTGCACCTGGTTCCACCAAGGGCCCGTCGATCCAGCCGACAACGGCCACTGGCAAGAATTCGATGGCTCACCCGAGCAATGGCCTAAAGACGCAAACATGCTCGACCACCGCGGCAGCATCGACCGTTTCCTCAGCGGTCTCGGCGAGGGTGCCACCCGCGCCCGACGTGATGCGTTACGTGCACTGCGTGGCAGTGCCTTGCGCTCCGAGCTCTACGCGCTGGACGGGTCGCCACTGCAGAGCTACCCCTACACCGTCACCGAACAGGCCTACGGCCTGCGAGAAGAACAGGCGTTACAGGGTCCCCAGCGCGTCTTCTTCCCGTTCGCCGTGGCAAGCCGCACGACGCAATGGGAACGCGGCGATGACCCGATGACCCAACTCTCGTTCACAAGTCACCTCGATGACTTCGGTCAGCCACAGCGTCAGCTGGCGGTCGCCTGCCCAAGAGGCTGGCGAACGCTGGCGGATCGGCCGTCGACGCCGTTCCTGGCGACCCTCGCCGTCACGAAATTCGCCAAGCCGGACGCCGACGGGCCCTACATCCATGACCGCGTCGCCCGCTCTCGCAGCTATGAAGTCACGCAAACCGCTGGCGAGTCGATCAAAGACTTCATGTCGATCTTGGAGGGTGACCGCCATCCCAAGCGCCTGATTGCAGAGGCCATCACCTACTTCGACGGCGACCCCTACGTTGGCAAGAGCAAAGATGAGTTCGGAACATTGGGCGCCTATGGCGTCGCCGTGCGCAGCGAATCGTTGGTGCTGACCGAGAGCATCCTCGTGCAGGCCTATTTGGCGCAGCGGCCCGGATACCTCGACCCGGCGCGCCCTTTCGACGGCGGCGAGTATCCGCCAGACTTCGTTTCGAAGGTGCCGACTTTGGCAGGCTACACCTTTGGAGACGGGTCTGGTGTGTCCCCTCATGCGGGCGGCTGGTACACACAGACCAGCCGGGCTCGCTACGACTTCCAAGACCCGGCAGCCGCTGGCAAAGCGCGTGGCCTGCTTCGTGCGCAGCTGGATCCCCTTGGCAACGAAACGCGCATTGACAACTACCTGCACGACCTGCTGCCCACTCAGACAACCGGGCCAACCGGGCTCACCGCGAGGGCTGAGTACAACCTGCGTGTGATGCAGCCCGAGCGCGTGATCGACCCGAACGGCAACGTCACCGAGGTCACGTTCTCCCCCAGCGGGCTGGTGACCGACACCTTCATCCGTGGCAAGCCTGGGGCATCGTCCGACGATCCCCGAAACGCCGGCGACGGTGCATGGCCCAGCGTGCACATGGAATACAACCTCAGAGCCTTTTACGACTCGAAGCGAGCCAATCCGCGCAAGCCGAAGCCGGCGTTCGTGCGCGCGGTCCGACGGGTCGATCACCACAGAATCCCACTCAAGCCCGCCGAGACGATCGAGGCTCGTGAATATTCCGACGGCTTCGGCCGCCTGCTGCAGACACTCGCGCAGGGCGAGTCAGTCCGCTTTGGCGACCCGCGCTTCGGCGGCGGCAATGACGTGCTGCCGGCAGATCAGAACATTGAATCCCGCAACGCCGTCATCGGGGTGGAGAACACCAAACCCGATGCCCCGAACGTCATCGTCAGCGGATGGCAGCGCTACGACAACAAGGGCCGTGTCGTCGAGAAGTTCGAGCCCTGCTTCGACATCGGATGGGACTACCTGCCGGCCAACGGCGAGCGAAAGGGTCAGTCGGTCAAGATGTTCTATGACGCGCGTGGCCAGGTCATGCGCACGGTCAACCCCGACCGCTCAGTGCAGCTCGTCGTGCAGGGCAAACCGGTGGACCTCACGGATCCCCCCTTGTCCCCGCTGGACACTGCGAAGTTCAAACCTACGCCCTGGGAGGCCTACACCTACGACCCGAACGACAACGCCGGCCGTACCCCCCCGAACGACAGCGCCGGCCGTACCCCTCCCAACGAGAAACCGCACAACTGCTACCCCCATCACCACAACACGCCAGCCAGCATCGAAGTCGATGCGCTGGGCCGCACCATCCGCGCCGTGGCCCGGCATCGTGAGCCGCCACCGCGCGACGACCCTGCCGCCCTGCCGCCTATCGAGGAACACGTCACGCGATCGGCCTACGACATCCAGGGCAACCTGCTGGGCATCCGCGACGCGCTCGGCCGTCTTGCGTTTCAGTACGTCTATGACCTGGGCAAACGACCTCTGCGCACCGACAGCATCGATGCCGGCTACAAACTCTCCGTGCTGGATGCTGCTGGCAACCCGATCGAGAGTCGAGATGCCAAAGGCGCGCTGGTCCTGCATGCCCATGACGAACTGAACCGTCCTACGCACCTTTGGGCTGGTGATGCAGCCGGCGAACGGGTGACCCTGCGCGAAACGTTGCTCTACGACGATGACCCTGCCAACCCTGGTGACGCGGCAGAGCGCAACCTGCTCGGCAAGCTCTTTCAGCACCATGACGAAGCCGGCGTCGTCACGATGGCCGAGTACGACTTCAAGGGCAACGTCCTCCGATCCAGCCGGCAGGTGCTGTCTGATGATTTCATGCTGAGCAACTTCAAGGCCCACGTCGACGGTACGGACTGGAACCTGAAGGCGCCGCGCGTGGACTGGGCCAACCCGCCTGCCAATCTGCTGGATGCCAGGGTCTATGAATCCCGTTCAGCTTTCGATGCACTGGGCCGCGTCAAATGGTCTGAATACCCCGAATGCGCCAACGGGGAGCGGTACCGCCTTCGCCCTGCCTACAACCGCGCCGGCGCGCTGGAGCGAATGGACCTCGAAGGTCCACTGGCGGCTGACGGAAGCGGCGCGTCCGAACCCTACGTGAAGCACATCGCCTACAACGCCAAGGGGCAGCGCACCCTCATCGTCTACGGCAATAACCTGATGACCCGCTATGCGTACGATCCCGCAACCTTTCGCCTGGCGCGGTTGCGCACGGACAGGCTCGACTCTGATCCCGCCCCCCTTAGTTACCAGCCGCAGCGTGCGCCAAGTCAAACCCAGGGCTCGCCGCTGCAAGACATCGCCTATGGATACGACCTGGTGGGGAACATCCTCAACATGCTCGACCGCACGCCGGGCTGTGGCGTCGCCAACAACCCGGAGGTCATCTTCAAACGTGGACCCTTGCGGGATCTGCTCAGCAACGGCGATGCGCTGCTGCGCTGCTTCGACTACGACCCGCTGTACCGCCTGACATCGGCCACCGGACGCGAGAGTACGAACATCCCCAGCCCGCGGCCATGGAGCGACGATGCCCGCAATGGCTACAACAGCGGCAACCACGGAACACCCAAGCAGGACAACGCGCCCAATCTGACCAGCCTCTATTGGGAGGAGTATGCCTACGACGCTGCCGGCAACATGCTTGCCTTGCGCCATAGCCAAAGCGTGCAACAGGGGGGTGCGGCGGGCTGGAATGTGGCTTGGTCACGCCGCTTCGGAATGGACGGTCGAACGCCGGCGCAATGGCAACACGAAAGCGCCGGACATTTGATTGGAGATTGGGTTAGCCCACCCAGTAACAGACTCACTCATGTGCAAGAGCGCTCCGCTGGCGTTGCGACGACTCCGGTGGTGCTGCAAAGCCATTTCTACGATGCCAGCGGCAACATGGAGCGCGAGAACAACGAACGGCACTTCGAGTGGGACCACCTGAATCGGATGAAGGTATTTCGCAACCAGCTCAATGTGTCTAAACCGACGGTCTATGCGCTGTATCTCTACGATGCCGGCGGTCAGCGTGTGAAGAAGCTGGTGGTGACAGGGCATGGCTACCGCACTTCAAACTACCTCGGATCTGCCTTTGAGCATCAAACCGAATACGATAACTTCAATAGCCCCGGCATGGTCACGAACTGCTCACTCCATTTAAAGGATGACAAGAGCCGCGTCGCTATCACACGTGTCGGGCCGGCGTTTTCCGAAGATGGCGCTGCGGATCACGCCGTGAAATACAACCTTGGCAATAGCTTGGGCAGCAGCGTCTTGGTCGTGAGCAACGAGGCGGAATGGATCAATCTAGAGGAATTCCTGCCGTATGGCGAGAGCGGATTTGGAAGCTTTAAGAGAAAACGATACCGTTTTTCATGCCGGGAAAGAGACGCTGAAAGCGGAGCCAATTACCACGAGGGGCGGTACCTCTTTCTACACCTATGTAAATGGGCGAGCTGCGACCCTGCATGCTCATCCCTGAACATGTATTGCGCGTTCAAATGCAATCCTATGCGGTACCACGACCCTAGTGGTGAAGCAGACGAAGAGATCGCACCGCAAGCGTCCAGCGCGCAGTCCACGGGTCCTAGTGTGGTCACCAAATTGCGAGAGGTCACAAACTCAGATCTCAGGTCGCAGCGGACTGACCTCAATAGGTCCCAAGCGTCGTTCAGCTTTGAACGAGATCCTCAGATGTCAAGTCAACGGAATCATCTGATAGACATATACGAGCGAGACTTGGCGTCAAAGAATCCTGTGGCCTATACAGGGAATCTTTACAATTTCTTCCTACCCGCAACCGAGCCCGGCGCCGCAAACCTTACGGCAGCGGCACGGACCACGGGAAAAAATCCTCTCTTCAATAGTGTTCGGTGGGGCCTGCAGGCTTCCATGGCTGCCTATCTACTAAACGCCAGCGACTACACCCAAGCCACGAATTCAGTCCTGCACTCCACGGAGTTCATGTACCAATGGCACGACATAGCCTTCCGATCGGCAGGCGGTGTTCCAACTATTGAGCGACCGCCTTGGGCTTTACTTAGTCTCATCAATATTCCGGCAACGGCAGCGGCCGCCCTTGGGCCATTGGATCATGTTTCGGCATCAATTGCCGCCGCCACAGAGTTTGCGGCATACATGCCCTCATCTGAATACGGGCGCTATCCTGGGGCGCGATATGCTGCGGCTTCGCGTGCATTTGACGCTACCTTGGCTACTGAGCGGGGTAGGAGCTATTCGACCGGCGAAGAACTAGTGGGTTGGAGCATTGAAGCATTCAATAACCCCAGCGGGGAGTCCAACATTGGATTCTTGGGTCAGTTGGGGCGTACAGCCTTTAAACTAGTTACTGTTTACACTTCAATTGTTGAAATGTCGACATTCGGCATGATTACAGTCTGGGACTAGCTATTGGAAAGCATCCCTCGCCTTTGGCCGGCTACTCAATGTGCTGACTATGTTAGAGGGCCACTGCGGAACCGGGTGACCGCGATCACATATTGGCCGGAATCACTCGCGCACTGCTGCGTAGGATGTGAATGGTAAGTCTGTTACACCGCATCAAAGTCCGTGCATGTCAGCTCGCCGGCCGGCGCATTTCCATTCCCGGCAGCACTGGTGCGCTCAATGCGAACGTGATCCGGGAACTTGAGCTGGAGCCGACAAGCTACTCTGATCGAACGCACGAAACGTCGGACACGAGCTGGCGTTTCGTGGTCACGACGCAAGGCGTCGTCAACTACAAAAAGACTCTCGACGTGAGCGAGGGCGCCTTTCTCACCGATCGGGGCTCACCCACATTGGGCATTGTGGGCTTCGCGGTCACGCTCGACGGCACGAAGCTGGCGACTCGAACCTACTGCCTTGGCGGCATCACGGATTCGCTGGACAATACGAAAGCGCACCCGCTGAACCTGCTGCCCGATCGTTATCAGTTTTACCAAGGCAATAACGACGCTATGCCCGAGGCCGACTTCGAGGTAAGCATGGACGGCCAAATGCACTTCCCGACCAGCAGCGATGCCATCCTGCCGTTGCGCGACGCGGACCGCACGCTGGAGATCACCGGCTTCCCGATCACGCTGGACGGCCGGGGGCTGGGCGTGCTCAGCTGCTACCTTGCCGACATCACGAACTCCTTGAAGAGCCCGGCTCTGCATCCGCTGCGCCTGCAGCCGATCGCGATCTGCAATAGGCGAGTTCAGGTCGTGCGTCTGTCAACCAATAGTCGAGCACCGAAATCGTGACAGGAGAGCTTGGTAAATATGCTGCACCACATTGAAATCGACGCTACTAGGCTCGACGGCCCGAGTATGGACATTCCCAGCGTTACAGGAGTGTTTGATACGAACGTGATACAGGCCCTTCAACTGGAGCCGGCAAGCTACTCTGTTCGAACGCACGCAAACCCGGACAAGAATTGGCAGTTCGAGGTCACCGCGCAAGGTCTTGTGGACTACACCCCAATCCTCGATGTCAGCCAGGGTGGCTTCCTAACCGGCCGCGGCTCTTCGACGTTGGGCATTCTGGGCTTCACAGTCACGATCAACGCAACTGCCTTGACCGCAGCGACCTTCCTTGTGTATGGCATCACCGGTGAGATAAAGACATCAGTAGTGCACCAGCTGCAGTTGTTGCCTGGGCAATACAACTTTCGCAATCCCGCTGGCATCAGGCCCCTCATTCCCTTCGAGATCAAGGCCGATGGCATGGTCGCATACGACCCGAGCTTTGATGCGGATGCGAGCCCAAAGGGCTTCCTCAAGGGCCTGGGAACTTCAGCAATCGTTTTGCTTGGCCACGTCATCACGATCGACGCTCGCGCGTTGACCACGGCGACATTGCATGTCTGGGGAATTCGCAACGACTGGGCTACCGCGCAAGTGCAACAGATGCGGCTACTGCCCGGCCAGTACAGCTTTCGCAATCCGCCTTCCGGCAGGCCCCTCATCCCCTTCGAGATCAAGGCGGACGGCACGGTCGACTACGCGCCGACCTTTGATGCCGATTCGAGCCCCAAGGGCTTCTTCAGGGGTCTGGGCACCTCCACCATCGTCTTGCTGGGACACGCCATCACCATCGACGCAAGTGCGCTGACTACTCGGACCTTGCACGTCTATGGGATCTGGAACGACTGGGCTACATCGCAAGTGCAGCAAATGCATTTGCTGCCCGGTCAGTATTACTTTCGAAATCCGCCTGCTGGCAGGCCCCTTATCCCCTTCGAAATCAAAGCAGACGGCACCGTGGCCTACGACCCGAGCTTCGACGCAGATTCAACCCCCAATGGCTTCTACAAAGGCCTGGGTACGACGAGCATCAAGCTGCTTGGTCACACCATAACCGTGGACGCCCGTGCGCTGGCATTGAGCATTCCGAGCTTCTTCGTTAACGGCATCACCGACCCTTTGCCCACCGCAGACCCGCAGCGGCTGCAACTCCTACCGGCGTACTACGCCTTCAGCACCCCTGCGGGAACAGGCCCTGACATCAACTTTGAAGTCGCCTCTGAAGGCCGGGTGAGCTATGGCCTGGAACTCGACATATCGGCGACGCCGCCAGGTTACCTGTCCGGTCGATGGACCGAATCCCTTTCCGTGGTCGGCTATGGCATCCGGATTGACGCCCGCGCCTATGCCGGAGCTGTCGTCGTGCTGCATCCATTCGGGATAGTCATGGACACAAGCAACCTCAAGCACATTTCTTTGCTTCCAGCTGAGAATTTCCGGATCGAGATTCGGTCCATCGAACCCAAGGTTGCCAGTTTCGACATGTCTGGTGCGGGGCGGATCGTCCTTGACGACCCCTATCCATTTGTCGATATTCGGTGGCACGGTTGGCAGCAGACCATGCGATTGACCACTGACGTAATCCGGCAGAAGCGGGAGTGCTGTTTAGTGCTGGCCGGTATCGACGAGTGAACACCTGAGACAGCTTCGTGCAGTTCGACTTGAGGAAAC
>JANNWL010000419.1:0-1688 GCA_031414735.1 Burkholderiales bacterium
GACAACCTCTTCAACCCCGACCCGTATTACCAGCAGGGCGGCGACATGGTGCGCGTGGGCGGCCTGCAGTACAGCCTGACGCCCGGCCAGAAGATGGGCTCGCGCATCAACGACATGGTGCTGGCCGGCAAGCCCATCGAGGCCGGCAAGACCTACAAGGTGGCCGGCTGGGCGCCGGTGGCCGAAGAGGCGCGCAATGCGGGCAACAAACCGGTGTGGGACGTGCTGGAAACCTGGCTCAAGGCGCAGGGCGGCGGGCGTGTCAAGCCACGCCGCATCAACACGCCGCGGCTGATCGGCACCCAGGGCAACCCCGGGCTGGCATAGTCGCCAGCCAGCTCACCCCAGGAGAACCAACATGACCATGCACAGCCTCTTGATCGGCGCGCTGATCGCCGCCTGCACGCTCGCCGCCAGCGCCCAGGACCGCGTCGTTTATCACATCGACGACGCCGCCACCCAGGGCACCAAGGGCCTGCGCAACATCCGCAACCACCTGGACGTGGACCCCACCGCAAAGATCACCGTCGTCACCCATGCCCAGGGCGTGGACCTGCTGATGGAGGGCGCCAAGGACGCGGCCGGCGGCGCCTACGCCAGCCCGGTGGCCGCACTGGCCGGCCGCGGCGTGAAGTTCGAGATCTGCGAGATCACGCTGCGCAACCGCAACCTCAAGCGCGACCAGTTCATCCAGGAAGCCGACTTCACGCCCTCGGGCGTGGTGCGCCTGGCCAAGCTGCAGAAGGAAGGCGCGGCTTACATCAAGCCTTGAGGGCCTGGGTGGCGCCGTGGCCCGGCACCCCGAGTTCCGGCGCCTCATCAGCGCTAGCGGCGGGGGCTGATGGTGCGCCCCCCCCTAGACTGGGGGGAGAATTGACCCCACAGGTGCCCCGAAACGGTGGCGCAAAAATGCGCCGCGTGCCACATTCTGCGCCGATCAGATCAGCGGCCCGTGCCGCGTTGTGGGGGGCAAGATGCTGGTTTCCCGATCAATCGGCCGCGACTTTTCAAGGGCATTGGCTCTGAGTCTGGCGCTGGCAGGCAGCAGCGCGCACGCGCTGGTGTTCTCCTTCCAGGGCAGCTTCAACACCGACGACCAGCGGGCCACCTACACCTTCAGTCTGGCTGCTGCCGGCAACGTGTCTGCGGCCACCTTTTCGTACAACGGCGGCACCAACGGCAACGGCACGGTTGTCCCCCAAGGCGGATTCGCTCCGGTGCTGGCCTTGTTCGACGGCGCGGGCAACCAGGTGGCGGGCAACGTCGGCTCGGCCAATACCTGCGGCATCAGCTTTTGCTGGGACGCGGCCTTCAGCCACCCCGGCGCGCTGCCGGGCTTGTACACGCTGGTGCTTTCGCAGGACGGCAACAACCCGCTGGGTCAGTTGGCGGACGGCTACAGCATGACCGGCCAGCCCCACTACACCGCGCAGTACCTGGGCGGCAGCAACCCGAACGCCACCTTCGTTCAGATCGACGGCAGCCAGCGCACCGGCCGTTGGGCGCTGGACGTGACCGTGCCGGCGGGTGTCAGCGTCGTGCCCGAACCGGCAGGTGCCGCCCTGCTGTTGGCCGGGCTGGCCTGTTTGGCTGCGGTGCGCCGCCGCGGGTGACACCGGTTGCTCTGGGCTGCGCGCGCGGTGCCGCCGCTGTCTGCTGAAGACTGCGAAGCTTTCCCTTCTTCCAAC
>JANNWL010000420.1:0-12420 GCA_031414735.1 Burkholderiales bacterium
GGCCGAGGGGAATGGGTTCTCCGGACATTTGTGGTGGCACAAGGCGCTGTTCAGGCTGGAGGGCCTGGACACGGCCGGCGTGTTGCGCCTCGTCGACAGCCACCTGAGCGGCAAGGCGCTGAAGGTCACGCTGCACCGCATTGACGCCGTGGCCGTGCTGTGGCGGCTGCACCTGCTGGGCGTGGACGTGTCGGCCCAGTGCCAGGACCTGCTGCCACGCTGGGACAAGAGCGCTGCCGCCGCTGGCTACTACGCCTTCAACGACCTGCACCTGGTGCTGGCCCTGCTGGGCGCGGGCGAGGTGGCGCAGGCCGAAAGCTGGGTCGCGCGCTGTGCCGAACGCGCCATGGCGCCCGAGGACGCGCGCCGCAGCAACCATGCCATGGCGCGCGAAGTCGGCCTGCCGCTGATGCGCGCGCTGCTGGCGCTGACCCGCGGTGATGCCGATGGCGCTGCCGACACGCTGTTCCAGGTGCGCCGCAGCGCTCGCAGCCTGGGCGGCAGCCACGCGCAGCGCGACCTCATCGACCAGACCCTGCTGGCGGCAGCCGCCCAGGGCGGGCGGCGCGCACTGGGCCGCGCACTCGTCAACGAACGCGTGATGGCCAAGCCCGTGACGCCGCTGACGCGGCACTGGATCGAGGAACTCGGCCTGCCCGAGAAGGCGCGGGCCTGACCCGCCGCTTCCTGCGGCGCCCTCACACAGGAGACGTTTCCATGGCTACCGAAGAGAAACGCGAACAGCGGCTGAGGCTGCTGGACGACCACATCGGCAGGTCCTTGGCGGAATCCGAACGCAACGGCGAACTGCGCGCCGCACCGAGCTACGGCAAGCCGCTGAATCTGGGTGACGGTTACGACGACACACCGGCCGAGTTGCGAATGGCGTTCAAGATGCTGAAGGACTCGGGCTTCGTACCGCCCGAGATCGAGCTCATGCGCGAAATCGAGACCCTGCGCACGGCACTGGCAGCCGCGCCCGACGACGCCACTGCGCTTGCCCGGCGCCAGGCGCTGGCCGACAAGCAGCAGCAACTCGCCCTGCGCATGGAAAAGCTGCGCGCCACCGGGTCGCTGTAGGCGGGCGCTGCCGCCGGCAGCCTGTCACCACACCTGTCAAACCAGCGGCGGCTGCAAGTCCTCGGTGGCGAAGGCGCGTTGCACGGCCGGACGCGACAGCATGCGCTGCAGATAGGGCGCGATGTGCGCGTGCTCACGCGCCGGCTTGGCATCGAAGTTGCGCGTCCAGCGGCACAGCATGAAGGCATAGGCGTCGGCGGCGCTGTAGCGCTCGCCCAGCAACCACGGGCCGCCGTGCCGGGCGAGTTGCTGGTCGATCTGCACCAGGCAGCCCTGCACCCGTGCCTGCGCGTGGGCCCTGACCTGGGCCACGCCCGCAGCGTTTCCAACGTCCACCATGCGTTCGGGGTAGAAGTAGTGGATCAGGTGGGCCTGCATGGTGTTGGTCAGCCACACCATCCACTTGTAGAAATGCGCGCGCTCAGGTGTGCCGAGCGCCGGCGCCAGGCCGACGGCCGGGTGCGTGTCTGCCAGGTGCAGGCCGATGGCCACGGTCTCGTACAGCACCAGGTCGCCGTCGACCAGCACCGGGATCAGTCCGTTGGGGTTCATCGCCAGATAGGCCGGCGACTTGTGGGCGTTGCTGTCGCGGTCGACGCGCTGCAGCTCGAACGCCGCGCCGATCTCGTTCAGCAGGATGTGCGGCGCCAGGCTGGCCGCGCCGGGGAGGCAGTGGAGTGTGATCATTCGTCAGATGATAGAAGCCGCTTTGTCGTCGCCACATCGGAAGGAACCTCCATGACCCACGAACACCGTGCTGCCCTGCAATGGCAGCGCCAGGCAGGTGAGACCTTCACCGACAACCGCTACAGCCGCCGACACGTGCTGCGCTTTGACGGCGGCGCGGAACTGGCCGGCTCGTCGTCGCCCCAGGTCGTCAGGCTGCCCTGGTCGGACGCCTCGGCGGTCGACCCCGAAGAGCTGTTCGTGGCCTCGCTGTCCAGCTGCCATCTGTTGTGGTTCCTGTCCCTTGCTGCCGGTGACGGCTGGTGTGTGGACGAGTACGTCGACGACGCTTTGGGCGTGATGGCCCACGACGAGCGGGGCCGCATGGCGGTGACGAGGGTGACCTTGCGGCCGGCCGTGCGGTGTGCCGGCCCGTCGCTGCCCAGCGCCGCGCAACTGGCCGACCTGCACCACCGCGCGCACGGGGCCTGCTTCATCGCCAACTCGGTGCGCACCGAGGTGCGCTGCGAGCCGCGCGCCTGGGGGGATTGAAACCCGTGCGGCACGGGCCCATGTGGCCTTGTGACTGACTCATTCGTACCCTTGTTGCTGCTCGCCGCCGCCCTGCTGGGCGCGCTGGCGTGGTTGTGGGGGCCGCCGCTGGCGGTCGAATTTCGCCGGGCGCAAGTCCGCCGCCAGCCCTTTCCCCGCGCCTGGCGCGACGTGCTGCAGCGCCGCTGGGCCGGCTGGCAGCAACTGCCTGCCGACCTGCAGCTGCAGCTGAAGAAACACACCCAGGTGCTGCTGGCCGAAAAGCCTTTCATCGGCTGCCAGGGGCTGGTGCTGACCGACGAGATGCGTGTGCTGATTGCCGCGCAGGCGTCCTTGCTGCTGCTCAACCGGCGAGCCGGCTACTTTCGCAATCTGCGCCAGGTGCTGGTCTACCCCGGCGCCTTCGTGGTGGACCGGGCGGTGAACGAAGGTGGCGTCGTGCGCGACGAACGCCGCGCACTGGCAGGGGAGTCCTGGCAGCAGGGCCAGCTCATCCTGTCTTGGGACGACGTGCTGCAGGGCGCGGCCACGGCCGACGACGGGCGCAACGTGGTGATCCACGAATTCGCCCACCAGCTCGACCAGGAGGCCGGCAGCGCCAACGGCGCGCCCTGGCTGGCCACACCCGCCCGGCGGCGGCGCTGGGCGGCGGTGATGGAACAGGAGTTCGGACAACTGCGCCGGCGACTGAACGAGGGCGAGCACGGCCTGATCGACCCCTACGCCGCCACCGACCCGGCCGAGTTCTTCGCGGTGGTGAGCGAGGTCTTCTTCGAACAACCCGGCGCCTTGGCCACAGCACACCCGGCCTTGTTCAGGGAGTTCGCGCAGTACTACGCCACCAATCCCCTGCATTGGCGCTGATCGACTGCCGACGGTCAGGCCTAGACTGGCCCGGCTCTTGCTGGCATCAAGCTGTCAGGAGTCCTTCCAGGAGCATGCAGCATGGCCAAGGTTCCCCCGGGCGTCGGCCCGCGACATCCGCAGGTGGTGGTGCTGTTCGGTGCCACCGGCGACCTGGCGCGGCGCAAGCTGCTGCCGGGTCTGTTCCACCTGGTCAGCGCCGGCTTCATACCTGGCTGCCGCATCATCGGCGTGTCGCTCGACGAGATCGACACCGCTGCCTTCCAGCGCAGCGCACGCGCCGGCATCGAGGAATTCAGCCCGCGCAAGATCAGCGAACCCGACTGGTCCCAATTCGCAGCCGGCCTGGATTACGTGCCGCTGGGCGCGGGTGCTGCGGCGCTGAAAGCCGCTGTCGAACGCGCCGAGAAGTCACTGGGCCGTGAATGCCGACGCCTGCATTACCTGAGCGTACCGCCCAACGCGGCCTTGTCCGCCGTGAAACTGCTGTCGGAGGCCGGGCTGGCCGACGGTTCGCGCATCGTGATGGAAAAGCCCTTCGGCACCGACCTGGCCAGTGCCGTGTCGCTGAATGCGCGCCTGCACGAGGTCTTCGACGAAGACCGCATTTTTCGCATCGACCATTTCCTGGGCAAGGAGCCGGCGCAGAACATCCTGGCATTCCGCTTTGCCAATGGCCTGTTCGAGCCGATCTGGAACCGCAATTTCATCGATCACGTGCAGATTGACGTGCCCGAGACCCTGGGCCTGGGCAAACGTGTCGGCTTTTACGAAGCCACGGGTGCCTACCGCGACATGGTGGTCACGCACCTCTTCCAGATCCTGGCCTTCATGGCGATGGAGCCGCCCACGTCGCTGGAGCCCGCCCCCATCAGCGAGGAGAAGAACAAGGTCTTTCGCAGCATGCTGCCCATCGAGCCTGCCGACGTGGTGCGTGGCCAGTACAACGGCTACCGCAATGAGCAAGGCGTCGATCCGGAATCAGAAACCGAAACCTTCATCGCCCTGCGCTGCGCCATCGACAACTGGCGCTGGGCCGGCGTGCCCTTCTACTTGCGCACCGGCAAGCGCCTGGCCGAGGGCCAGCGCATCATCTCCATCGCCTTTCGCGAGCCGCCCAAGAGCATGTTCCCGCCCGGCTCGGGCGTGGGTGCGCAGGGACCCGACCACCTGACCTTCGACCTGGCAGACGCGTCGAAGATGTCCTTGTCGTTCTACGGCAAGCGCCCGGGCCCGGGCATGCGGCTGGACAAGCTGAGCCTGCAGTTCGCGATGCACGACACCGGCCACATCGGCGACGTGCTGGAAGCCTACGAGCGCCTGATCCTGGACGCCATGCGCGGCGACCGCACGCTGTTCACCACGGCCGAGGGCATCGAACGGTTGTGGCAGGTGTCCACGCCGCTGCTTGAAGCCCCGCCGCCGGTGCGCCTGTACGCGCCGGGCTCGTGGGGGCCCAACGCCATCCACCAGCTGGTGGCACCGCGGGCCTGGCGCCTGCCCTTCGAGCGCGCCTGGCGCGACCCCAACAGCGTGGGCAGTTGAGTCCAAGTGATTGAATGAACGCCGCGCGCCGGGCGCCGTTTCGACCCGTCGTTACAAAATATTCGAGGCCTTAATCACAGCCTAATTCAAGGCGCCCTGTTTGCCCGAATGGAACATGTTAAATTAGCCGCGGTCGCTTTACTCGATAAAAGGTAACGCGCCATCACCCTCCACAGGTCGCAACGTGAAAGCCGGGCAAAGATCCGGAAGAAGAGGGAAGGTACGGCGACGATTAACCCTGGAATTACCAATGAAAAAATCCTACACGCAAATCGTCAAGCAGATTGAAGCCTTGAAGGCCGAGGCAGAAAAGCTGCGCCGCCAAGAGATGGCTGGCGTTGTCGAACGTATCCGCGAAGCCATTGGCTTCTACAACCTCTCGGCCGCCGACCTGGGGCTGGGCGGCAAGTCGGCCAGTGCGCCCAAGGCTGCCGCCGCCAAGCCCGGCCGCCGCAAGGCCAAGGCCAAGACCGCCCCAACAGCGGCGGTGATCAAGTTCCGCGACGAGCAAGGCCGTGGTTGGGTGGGTCGGGGCAAGCGTCCGCAGTGGCTGCGCGATGCGTTGGCCGCCGGCAAGTCGCTGCAGGATTTCGCCGTCAAGTAAAGACCCCGGGCAGCGCCGTGCGCGGCCCGGGGCCCGGTCACGCCGGGGGAATCAGGGCGCGGTGGCCTGCCTGACCGCGCGCGACCAGTCGGCCATTCTTTGGCTGGCGA
The DNA here is from genome assembly GCA_031414735.1 of Burkholderiales bacterium. Classification (GTDB taxonomy): domain Bacteria; phylum Pseudomonadota; class Gammaproteobacteria; order Burkholderiales; family Burkholderiaceae_C; genus Rubrivivax. Next base: position 5,422 of record JANNWL010000420.1, read on the forward strand.
TGTCGCGCGACATGTTTGGCTCGAAGCAGCGATCGACCTGCCATTGCGCGGTCAATTCGGCCAACCCCGAAAACACCCCCGTGGCCAGGCCGGCCAGATAAGCGGCACCCAAGGCCGTGGTTTCGGTCACCGCGGGCCTGAGCACCGGAATGCCCAGCAAGTCGGCCTGGAATTGCATCAGCAAGTCGTTGACGCAGGCGCCGCCGTCGACGCGCAATTCGTGCGGCGCCGTGCCGCCGGCAGCCAGCGCATCGGCGGCCATGGCCTGCAGCAGCGCCGCACTCTGATAGGCGATGCTCTCCAGCGCAGCGCGCGCAATGTGCGCCACCGTGCTGCCCCGCGACAGGCCGACGATGGCGCCACGCGCGTCGGCCTGCCAATACGGTGCACCCAGGCCGGTGAAGGCGGGCACGAACATCACGCCGCCAGAATCGGCCACGCTGCCAGCGAGTGATTCGACCTCGGTGCTGGCGCGTATGGCGTTCAGCCCGTCGCGCAGCCACTGCACCACTGCGCCGCCGACGAAGACGCTGCCTTCGAGGGCATACCGGGGGCCGATGCCATGGGGCGCTGACACCTGCGCCGCCGCCGTGCTGATGAGCCCGTGCGACGACTGCTGCATCTGCGCGCCGGTGTGCATGAGCATGAAGCAGCCCGTGCCGTAGGTGTTCTTCGCCACGCCGGCAGAGAATCCGGCCTGCCCGAACAGCGCGGCCTGCTGATCGCCCGCGATGCCGGCAATCGGGATCGGTGCGCCGAACAGCGTCGTCTCGCCGAACAGGTGCGACGACGGGAAAACCTGCGGCAGCACGCTGTCGGGGATGTGCAGGGCGGCCAGCAACTCGGGCGCCCAGGTGTTGTGGCGGATGTCGAAGAGCATGGTTCTAGACGCGTTGCTCACGTCGGTGGCGTGCACGCGGCCTTGCGTCAACTGCCACAGCAGCCAGCTGTCGACCGTGCCAAACGCCAGCTCGCCCTGCGCGGCGGCCTGGTGGGCGCCGGGCACCTGGTCGAGCAGCCAGCGCAGCTTGGTGCCGCTGAAGTAGGGGTCGATGACCAGTCCAGTGGCGTGGCGCACGGCCCCAGCCAGGCCGTGCTCGCGCAATTTCACGCACAGCGGCTCGGTGCGGCGGTCCTGCCAGACGATGGCGTTATGCAGCGGCCGGCCGCTGCGCCGGTCCCACAGCACCGTGGTTTCGCGCTGGTTGGTGATGCCGATGGCGGCAATGTCCGCCGCCGACAGCCCAGCCTTTGCCAGCGCCTGCTGCGCGACGGCGAACTGCGCAGCCCAGATCTCCATCGGGTCGTGCTCGACCCAGCCGGGCTGGGGATAGATCTGCGGCAGCTCGCGCTGGGCCTGCGCCACGACGGCCCCGCTGCGGTGGAAGACGATGGCGCGCGAGCTCGACGTGCCCTGGTCGAGCGCCAGCAGGTGGTCTTTGTCCATGGCCAGTCTCCTCGTCTTGGGGTCGCAGATGCGACCGCGTGAATGCCCATTGTGGCCAGCGCGCAGCGGCCCGCCATCCGGGCCGCCACGAAGGGCGGGGGCGGAGAACAGCACCTGGGCGACACTCTGCCCCCCATGCCGCACCGCGCTGCTCTCATCACCGGCACCCTCTTCGCGCTGGCCGCCGGCCTGATGTGGGGGCTGGTCTTCGTCGCCCCGCTGATGCTGGCCGACTACCCGGCGGCGCTGCTCACCTTTGGTCGCTATCTGGCTTTCGGGCTCATCGCCCTGCCTCTGGCCTGGCTGGACCGGGCCCGCATTCGCGAGCTGACCCGCGCCGACTGGATGGCCGCGCTGCGCCTGGCGCTGGTCGGCAACGTGCTGTACTACCTGCTGCTGTCAGCGGCCATCCAGCGCGCGGGCGCGCCGCTGCCGACGATGGTCATAGGCACCTTGCCGGTGGTCATCGCCCTGTGCTCCAACAGGCGCAACGCGCGGCGCGATGGCGCCCTGCCCTGGCGGCGCCTGCTGCCGTCATTGGGGCTGATTGCGGCCGGCATCGCCCTGGTCAACCAGGTCGAACTGCACCACCTGGCCCAGGACGGCCCGGTCGACCTGGGCCGCTACACCACCGGCGCCTTGCTGGCCTTGGGCGCCGTGGCCTGCTGGACCTGGTACCCGCTTCGCAACGCCGACTGGCTGCGCGCCCACCCGGACCGGGCGCCTTCCACCTGGGCCACCGCGCAGGGCATCGCCACGCTGCCGCTGGCGCTGGTGGGCTATGCCGGCGTGTGGCTTTGGCAGATCACCACCCAGGCCCCGCTGACCATGCCCTTTGGGCCCACACCGGCCGCCTTCATCGGCTTGATGCTGACCATGGGCCTGTTCGCGTCCTGGCTGGGCACGCTGTGTTGGAACGAGGCCAGCCAGCGCCTGCCGACGAACATCGCCGGGCAGCTCATCGTCTTCGAGACCCTGGCCGCGCTGGCCTATGCCTTCATGCTTCGCGGCCGCGCGCCCGAAGCCGCGACGCTGGTGGGCGTGCTGCTGCTGGTGGCCGGCGTGGTGTGGGCGCTGCGCACGCGGCCGGCGCCGCCGGCCTGAGCGCGGCCCCCCGCACACCCTTTCAGCGCGTGTCTGAGGCCTTGCCCGCCGCCTGCTCCGCCCGCATGCGTGCATGCACATAAGCGCCTTGCGGCACGTGCAGCAAGTCGGCCACGCGCCACAGCACGTGGCGTTCGTGGGCGCTGAGGTGGCCGTCGGCATAGGCCACGCGCCACATGTGTTCGACCATGCGCAGCTTCTGCGGCATGTCGAAGTGGTCGTTGATGCGCGATGTGAATGTGAACAGGTCGCCCGCACCCTGCGCCGTGGTCTGGGCCAGTTCGGTCAGGCGCTGCGCTTCGTCATCGGACAAACCGAACTTGTCGCGCAACGCTGCCTGCACCGCTTCACGTTCGCCTGGGTGAAAGGTGGCGTCGGCGCACATCACCTCCACCAGCATCACGGCCGTGGCGAGTTGCAGCGTGTGCTCTGCCGCCTGGGGTGCGGCGCCTGCAGGCGGGGGCAGCAGGCTGTCGAAGAGTTCCTTGAGCGTCTTGAGCATGCACCCATGATGGCATGGGGTCCAGACGCTTGCTGCCTGCGGCAGCGTGCCGCAGTGGGGGGATCAGCCCGCCTTGCGCTGGCGCCAGACGGCCAGGCCCGCCAGCCCCAGCGCGAAGAGCGCGTAGGTTCCCGGCTCGGGCACAGCGTTGACCAGGGCGTTGCTGACCTGCACGGGCAAGGCCGCCAGTGAGCTGTCGAGCAGCAGCACGTCCGAGAAAGTCAGGCTGCTGCTGCCGACTCTCGTGACGCTGAAATTGATGCGTGCCAACACACCGCTGCCGCTGGCACCCGCCACGGGACCGGTCAGGGAGCCGAAGGCAAACGTCAGCGTGCCCAGCACGTTGTTGACGGTGCCGCCGTCAAACAAAGTGGCTCCCGCGGTGGGCAGGAATGCGCCCTCGGTGGTGCCGGTGACTTGCAACACGGCCGGGTTGAAGGCCAGGCTGAATTGGTAGCCGAAGAGGTCGGTCACGCCAGAGATCAGCACGTCCAGCGCCAATGGTGTGCCGACCACGGCCGGGTTCGGCGTGGCAGAAACCCCAAGCAGCTGAGCGCTCACGAGCCCCGGAGCCGACAGCAGAGCCGCCAGAACTGTTGCGCCGCCTGCGCGCTTGAAAACCTGCCTGATCGTCATGCTGAATGTTCCTGGTCTGGTGCGCACGCAACCACTGCGCCTCGCCGATCCCGATGTTATGCACGATTCAAGCCGGCACCACAAGCCCGCGGTCCGGTGGTCAGGCACTCGGGGTGAACCCGAGTCCGGGTCAGCGCGGAGCGGCCGAAAAAGTGATCTTCGCTGCGACCTCGTCAATGCGCAGTTCGAGCAGTTTCAGCGCGACGGGCCCGGCCTCGTCACGCCGGAACACGCGCTTTTCCTGAGCGCCGCGGACCACGCTGACGATGGTCCAGGGGCCGTCGCGAAGGTCGGGATCCTGGTACTCGTCAGCCAGGGTGAAGAACTGTTGTGCGTCGACCAAACGGGCCAGGGCCGCAAAGTCTTCAGCCCGCACCCTGCCGGCGGTGGCCAGGTCCTGCGTGCCATGGCGGGCCTTGCCGCGCTGCATGCGCTGCGCCGTGCCATCGGCACGCAGCACCAACAGGGCCCCGCTGGCGCAGCCGAAGCAGTCGCGTTCGATCGAAATCTGGCTGATGGGCAACAGGGACGCAGACACCGCAGTTGGTGCACCGACAAGGGGCCCCGCGCACATGCACAGCCCCACCAGCAGGCACTGGGTCCAGGCTCGCCGTGTCAGAGAAACGTCATGACCCCCCTTGAGTCGGGGGTAGGTGCGGCTCATTCGGGTGCTCCCTGAGAGACAGCTGCTGTTGGCTGCCGCATCGTCCAGAGCTTACGCTTGCAGACAGCGCATGTTTGTTGCTTACGCTGCCTGCATCCATCACGAGCACCCACGAACAGGATTTTGAATGAGCCACCATCTCGACGCTGCCGCCACCGTTCTTCCACGCAAGTACCGGCTGGTGGCACAAAGCCTCCTCGTTGTCAGCCTGTCGCTGGCCGGCATGGTGTCGGTGGCGCAGGCGCAGTCGGCCCCGCAGCGTGCGCAGTCGGCTGCAGCAGCCCACCCCAGCAAGGCTTTCTGGCTGGACGCAAGGGGCACGCCAGCCGCGCAGTCCGCACGCGGCACGGAACCCGCTCTGCGTCTGAACCGCTACCGCTCGCTGACGCTGGACCGCGCCAGCATGGCCGGCCTGATGTCAGGCGCGCCGTTGGAGTTCAGCCAGGCCGCGCGGCAGGCGCCGTTGGTGGTGTCGCTGCCTGACCCGAATGGTGGCTTTCAGCGCTTCACCGTGGTGGACGCCCCGGTCATGGAAGCCGGCCTGGCCGCCAAGCACCCGCAAATCAAGAGCTATGCCGGCCGCGGCATCGACGACCCCACCGCCAGCCTGCGCATGAGCATCACGCCGCTCGGCCTGCAGGCATCGGTGCGTTCGCAGCAAGGCGCCTGGTACATCGATCCGTTCTACCAGCTCGACGACAGCCTGTACGTCAGCTACTTCAAGCGCGACGCCGTCAACCCACGCCCGGCCTTTGCCGAGGCCATGCTGTTCCAGCCGCAACTTTCGATGGACCGCGGCCGCTTCCACGCCAGCAACAAGGTGGAAGTTCGCGGCGCCGGCTTTGGTGCCGGTGCCCAGGTCAACATCACCGTGCGCAACGCAGAAATGGACGCGGCGCCGCGGCAGACCATCACCGTCACCGCCAGCAGCGAAGGCGCCATCTCGGCCAGCTTCACCGCCGACCCGTACCGCAACCTGGGCAGCTACAGCGTGACTGCCACAGACGGCCGCGCCACGGCCACCTCGACTTACCAGGTGGTGGGCGACAGCGCGTCGCTGAACGCGGCGGTGGGCAGCCAATTGCGCACCTACCGTCTGGCCATGTTGACCGATCCGGCCTACGCCACCTACTTCGGCTTCAACCCCGCGACACCCGCCACCGCAACCAACGTCACCGCAGCCAAAGCCGCGCTGATGACGCGTGTGACGCAGGTCTACGAAGACGAGACCTCGATCCGCATGGTGCTGATCGCCAACAACGACGCGCTGAACCTCAACACGGCAGAGCAGTTTTCTGGCGCCAACGGGCCCTGCGGCGGCACGGCGTGCTACCCCACAGCCTCGGTCAACTGCACGGGCACGGTATTGACCCGCACAAGGCAAGTGCTCGGCCTGCTGGTGGGCGCCAGCGCGTTTGACGTGGGCCACATTGCCGTGGGCGCTGGCGGCGGGGGTGTTGCCTCGCTGGGCGTGGTTGGCGGCACATCCAAAGCCCAAGGCTGCACCGGGCTGCCCAACCCCGTCGGCGACGCCTTCGCTGTCGACTATGTGGCGCATGAGCTGGGCCACCAGTTTGCGGGCAACCACACCTTCAACGGGGTCGTGGCCAATTGCTCCGGCGGCAACCGCAACGCGGCCAATTCGGTCGAGCCAGGCAGCGGCACGTCCATCATGGCCTACGCAGGTATCTGCGGCACCGACAACACGCAACCCAACAGCGACCCCTACTGGTCGCAGCGCAGCTTTGACGAAGTCGTGACACACACGTCGGCGGCTGAGACCACCGTCAACGAAGTGCAACTGGGCGTGCTGAGCGGGTTCAACGCCGACGGACAGCAGTTCCAGCTGCGCTATGCCGGCAACGACTCGGCACCCATCGTCCGCGGCGCGAACTTCAACATTGCCGGCATCAAGGCTGCCATTGAAGCCATTCCCGGCTGGCCCGCAGGCGGCACCGTCACGGCCAGCGCCGTGGGCGATACGGCCTTCACGGTCACGTTCAGTGGCACTTTGCTTGGGGTGAATGCCGCCGCGCTGGGGATCGTGAATGTCAGCGCTGGCGTCACTGGCTTTGTCGGTGAAGTGGCCATGGGCGGCCCTGGCACGCGCCGCGGCGCAGTGACCAACACGGGCAATTCGCCACCGTCAGTGACGGCGCCGGGCACGCTGACCATTCCGGTGCGCACACCCTTCGCCCTGACGGGCAGCGCCACGGACGCTGACGGCGACACCATCACCTACATGTGGGAACAAAACGACCGCGGTGCCGCCACCGGCACCGGCCTGGTGAGCAACACCAAGCTCAACGGCCCGCTGTTCCGCCAATTCGGCACCCGGTCCACGGCGGTGCTGAACCCGCTGACCTACGCGCCGCCCGGGCAGAACGCCACCACGACGAACCCGACGCGTGTCTTCCCGGACATGCTGCAGGTCCTGGCCAACAACACCAACGCCGAAACCGGTGCTTGCTCGCTCGCCCTGCCGACCGCGCCGACAGGGGCTGAAACCGACTGCTTCTCGGAATTTCTGCCCACCGCCGCCTATGTCGGCTTCGCCGGCGTGAACGCCAGCCCGGCGTCGCTGAACTTCAGGCTCACGGCGCGTGACGGCCGCGGCGGCGTCAACAGTGCCAACACGCAGCTGGT
>JANNWL010000421.1:0-26212 GCA_031414735.1 Burkholderiales bacterium
GCACCGGTCAGTGCCACGTTGCCAAAGTAGGGGATCAGGTTCAGCAGGAATGCCAGCGCACCCCACACCGGCGCGTTGTCCACCCCCAGCCACCAGAAAGACAACCACACCGCCAGACCGACAACCGCGCTGGTGAACAGCTGCACGAGCAGGTAGCGCTGGATGTGCTGGTCGATCTCCAAGAGCGCGGCCAAGGTCAGTCGGCGCGAACTGAAATTCGGCCCGGCTATTCTGACCATTTTGCGCCGGAAGGCGTCGCCCGAAGCCAGCAGGAAGAAAGTCACGAACAGCACCACGGCGGTGTAGCCCAGGCCGCTCAGCAGCCCCAGGGTGCCCGTCCAGAGATAGTCGCGGACATTGAAACGCGTCGGCTCGATCTGCACCCGGGTGACACGTGCCGACGGGCCAGTCAATGCGGGATCGGCGGCCGCACTTTCAATCTCCGCGGCTGCTTTCTGCACCTGGGTGATGGCCGAGGCGGCGCCCTGGCCCTGTTGGCGGCCGACTTCGCGGCGAAACTTCTGCGCGACCTCAGGCAGCTTCTCCAGCATCGCGGCGGCATCGTCGCTGATGGACCAGGCCACCGAGCCGACGCCGCCGACCATGAAAACCAGCAACAGCGCCGAAGCCACCGAGCGCGGCAGATGCCAGTGCACCAGCCGGTTGACGGCTGGCGTCAGCGCATAGCTGAAGGTCAGCCCCAGCAGCACGGGCACGACGATGGCCTGCGCCCAGCTCAATGCGTACAGGCTGGCCAGAACGGCCAGCAGGACGATGGAGCCATTGCGCAGAGTCCTGTCCGGCGCAGTCACTGGCAGGTCGGTGACGCCCCCCGGCGAGGCACCGTCGCCCGCCGAGGCTGCCCCAGCGCTTGTCGACTCAGGCATGGGCGCGGCCTGCAGCACGCGCGGGTCAGGTCTTGCCGAAGCGCGACTTGGCCGCGGTCATGCAGGCCGTCTTGGCGTCACCTGCCATGGACTCGCACTTCTCGGCGGCCAGCTTGTAGTCGGCGTCGATCTTGCTTTGCGCGGCGTCGTTCTGCGCTTCGCCGATCTTCTTGACCATCTTGGCGTCGGCCAGGCCACGCACCTCGATGGCCTTGGCGGCCTTGACGCACACGTCCTTGCCGTTGCCCGACTGGTCGTCACACTTTTCCTTGGCCACGGCGTAGGCCGACTCGGCCTTGGCCACCGCTACCTTGGTCTGGTCCTTGGCGGTGCCGGTGTAGCTGAACTCCAACTCGGCACGCGCGACTTTCTCCTTGGCCTTGGCTTCTTGGACGCAGATGTCCTTGGCGTTGGCGGACTGGCTGCTGCAAGCCTTCTTGTCGGCCGTGTACTCGTCGCCGATGCGCGACTTGCTGGCCGTGTAGTCGGTGCGCGTCATGTTGGCTGCGTGCACCGGCAACGCCAGCAGCGCAGCTGCAGCGACGGCGGTGAAGAGCGATTGCGAAAGGGTCTGTGAGGTTTTCATGGTGTCCTGTTGGAAATGAAATGGAGGACTGAAAGTGTCGCCAGGAGGCGGCGACGCTGACAGCGGTGGGCGCCGCATGCCGAAGTAGTCGGCGTCCTACGCTCCCGGGCGCCGGCCTGTGGGTGCGCGGCCGCACCGACTCGCCTGCAAGGTCTGGACGGACCCGCGCAGGGCCCGCTGCTTCAGGACTTGGGTTCGATTCGCAACTGGTTGTCCACATCCACCACGCCCTCGATGGCCTTGACGAGGGCGGTAGTCTTGTCCCGCGCGGCAGCGTCGGGGGCGACACCGGTCAGCGTGACGCGACCGTCGCGCGTGTCGACGTTGACCTTCAATACCTTGAGTCGCGTGTCGGCCATCAGCGCACCGTTGACCTTCACGGTGATGCCGGCATCCACAGCCGCAGAGGCCATGGACTTGGTGGCGAGTTCGGTGGCCGACTTGGCCGCCTCGCCCTGGTCCTTGGCCTTCTCGATGGCTTTGTCCAGGCCCTGACCGACGGTTTGCTTGTCGTTGCGGTCGCACGCCGTCAGGCCCAGGGTGGTCAGCACGGCAGCGCACAGCGCGACGAACTTGAGTTTGGAGCGCATGGCAGTCCTTGAAGTGAGGGTCATGGCAGTCTGGCCCGGTTCATGGCCAGGACATGTCGGCCAAGGCCCTCAGTGCCTGTAGGCGCACTGCGGGCCCGCAGCGGATGCGTGCCGCGCGACTTTGCCAACTCCCTGGGCCGCCGGATGCCGGCTTGTCGGCGCGCTCCTACGTGAACGATGGCTGGCGCCCTGCAACCGCATTGCAAGGGCAACCCTACAGTGCAATTTCACCAGGAGATCACATGAACCCCACCACGAACCCCAGCACGAACCCCTCAAGCCCCGAAAGTGCCCGCGCGATGACCGACGGCATCGACCACTTGGCCAGCAGAGTCGATCGCAGTCTTCAGCACGTACAGCAACTTGCCGGCGACGCCGTGCAAACGCTGGCAAACCAGGCCGGTGCGATACGCGACGAGACGGCAAGCGCCATGTCCCACGCAGCCCACACGGCCCAAAAGGCCCAAGACATGGCCCACCGGGGAATCGACAAGGCTCGCGACGCGGTCGCGCATGCCCGCCACAGCGCGTCGGAACTGCGTGACCAGACGTCCCGGCGTGTGCAGGCCGATCCGATGAAGGCCGTGCTCATCGCCGCGGCCGCAGGCGCCGCCACCGCGCTGCTGCTGCAGTGGGTGGCGCACGCGCGCCAACCACGCTGAGGGTCGGCGGGCCGTTCAGGCGGTTGCCATGACGACCATCCAGCAGGGCCTTCGGTGATGGCCCGCGCTGCCGCAACGCTTGAGGCGCTTTCATGATCCACCTCGTCCTCAAAAAACTCGCCACCGATCCGGGCTTGTTCGTCGAGCACGCCAGCGCCTACGCCGGCTTGGCTGCACTGGAGGCGCGCGCAGCCGGCTTGGCCTGGCAGCGCCACGCGATGGCCCTGTCTGCCTGTGCCCTGATCGGGCTGCTGGCACTGGCATTCAGCGGCCTGGCCGCGATGCTGTGCGCCGCCATCGACTGGCACCGCATGCCCGCACCCTGGGTGCTGCTGGGCGTGCCGGCGGTGCTGTGGGCCGCCTGTGCTGCGCTGTGGTGGTTCGCGTCGAGCAGACCACGGCTGCCGCCCTTCGCGCATCTGCGCCAGCAATGGGCTGTGGACGCGCAGCACATCCTTGACGCGGGCAAGGCCGCATGAGCCTGCCCACTGAAGGCCTCGATCAAAGGCCGCAGCTTGCAGAGCCTGGGGCGTTGATGACGCAGGCCCTGGCGCGGCTGGAACGGTCACGAGTGAACTTGCGGCAGGCACTCACGCCCACCCTGCCGGCGCAGGGCACGTCGCCTGGCTGGTCGTCCAAGCTTATTGACTGGGCGCGGGCCTGGCTGCGCGGCACACCTTGGGGTGCCGTGGCGGAGCCTCTCGTCGGCGCGGTGCACGACACGTTCTCCGGGTGGTGGACGCGTCAGCCGTGGCGCCAATCGGCGCTGCAGGCCAGGGACACGCTGTCCGCAGAGTTGTCACCCTGGGTGCGGCGCCACCCCATCGCGGCCATCGCCGTCGCCGCCATCGCGGGTGGCGCCGTGGCCGCCAGCGGCGTCTGGCGCTGGCGCACGGTGCGGCGGTCTGCGATGCACCTGGCCGCACAACTGCGCCGCAGCGTCGCCGGGCAGCTCGGCAATCCTGCGGTGCAGAGTGTGTTGCTGGGGGCGGTGCTTTCCTACCTGGCGGCCCGAAAGCAACCGCCCCGCACGGACCCACAACACGCGCCCGATGCCGCCGGCGCCACCGGCGCCACCGTCAAAAATGCGCCCTAGCGCTGGGGCCTGTCCGCACGAAGCCACTGCATATTCGATGTCCTTGCTGCGAGCACCGGCCGAATGGAGCGGGCGCATGAAGGTCTTCGGCCGGGACGATCGAGCCGTCTGTGCGGCGGCGAACAATCCGAGCCCCCACAGGCGGGAACAGGACATCCGAAGGCGCCGGCGCGGAATTCACGGCAGGTCAGTTTCCGTTCGGTAGCGAACAGACGTGGGCCAGGACAGACCGTAGTTTGGGTGGTCCGTCACAACTCCTCACAGAGCACGACCCTTGAATCCTGCCCACACCCCGCCGACCGCCGGGGACGCGACGGTCTACACCTGCCCGATGCACCCGGAGATCCGCCGGGACCAACCCGGCGACTGCCCCAAGTGCGGCATGACGCTGGAGCCGGTGCTGCCCAGCCTGATTGATGAGTCCAACCCGGAACTGGCCGACTTCACGCGCCGCTTCTGGTGGACGTTGCCGCTGACGGCGGTGGTGACGGTGCTGGCGATGTTCGGCCATCGACTCGGCTGGATGGCCATGGCCACACAGAGCTGGCTGGAGCTGGTGCTGACGCTGCCCATCGTGCTGTGGGCTGGCTGGCCCTTCTTCGTGCGGGGTGGGCAGTCCGTCGTGAACCGCAGCCCCCACATGTGGACGCTGATCAGCCTGGGCACGGGCTCGGCCTTCGTCTACAGCGTGGTCGCCACTGTCGCGCCACAGGTGTTCCCAGACTCCTTCGTCTCGATGGGCCGCGTCGCCGTCTACTTCGAGGCCGCGGCTGTCATCATCTCGCTGACGCTGCTGGGCCAGTTGCTGGAACTGAAGGCGCGTTCGCAGACCTCGGCGGCGATCAAGTCGCTGCTCGGCCTGGCGCCCAAGACGGCACGCCGCATTGCAGCGGATGGATCAGAAGACGACGTCCCGCTGGCCAACGTGCACGTGGGCGACAAGCTGCGTGTGCGTCCTGGCGAGAAGGTGCCCGTCGACGGCGTGGTGGTCGAGGGCAGCAGCGCGCTCGACGAGTCCATGCTGACCGGCGAGCCCCTGCCGGTGACCAAGCGCGTGGGCGACAAACTGATCGGCGCCACGCTCAACACCAGCGGCGCGCTGGTGATGCAGTCCGAGCATGTCGGCTCGGCCACGGTGCTGTCGCAGATCGTGCAGATGGTGGCACTGGCGCAGCGCTCGCGCGCGCCCATGCAGCGCATGGCCGACGCGGTGGCCGGCTACTTCGTCTACGGCGTCGTGGCGGCCGCGCTGCTGACCTTCTTCGGTTGGGGCTTGTTCGGGCCTTCTTCCAATGACTCGAGCTGGGTCTACGGCCTGATCAATGCCGTGGCGGTGCTGATCATTGCCTGCCCCTGCGCACTGGGCCTGGCCACACCGATGTCCATCATGGTCGCCACCGGCCGCGGCGCCACGCACGGCGTGCTGTTTCGCGACGCGGCGGCGATCGAGAACCTGCGCAAGGTCGACACCCTCATCGTCGACAAGACCGGAACGCTGACCGAAGGCAGGCCCCGCTTCGAGCGTGCCATCGGCGTCGACGGATTCGATGCCGACGAGGTCCTGCGCCTGGCCGCCAGCCTCGACCAGGGCAGCGAGCATCCCCTGGCCGCGGCCATCGTCACCGCCGCGCGCGAGAAGAAGCTCGTGCTCGACAAGCCCGAGCAGTTCGACTCCGCGTCCGGCATCGGCGTGCGCGGCACGGTCGCCGGCAAGGCCCTGGCGCTCGGCAATGCCGTGCTGATGGAGCAGCTTGGCGTTGATGTGGCGCCGATGGCGGCACAGGCCGAGGCACTGCGCGCCGAGGGGGCCAGCGTGATGCATCTGGCCGTCGGCGCAAGACTCGCGGGCATCCTGGCCGTGTCCGACCCGGTGAAGACCACCACCGCCGAGGCGCTGGCGACACTGCGCAAGGCCGGCATCCGCGTCGTGATGGCCACCGGCGACGGCCTGACCACGGCGCGGGCCGTGGGGCAGCGCCTGGGCATCGAGGAGGTGCATGGTGAGGTCAAGCCCGCCGACAAGCTCAAGCTGGTCGAGAAGCTGCAGTCCGAGGGCCGTGTCGTCGCCATGGCCGGTGACGGCATCAACGACGCGCCTGCGCTGGCCCGAGCCGACGTCGGCATCGCCATGGGCACCGGCACCGACGTGGCGATGAACAGCGCGCAGCTCACGCTCGTGAAGGGCGACTTGCGCGGCATCGCCACCGCCACCGCACTGTCGGTGGCCACGGTGGCCAACATGAAGCAGAACCTGGCCTTCGCCTTCGTCTACAACGCGCTGGGCATTCCGCTGGCGGCCGGGTTGCTGTACCCGTTCACCGGCTGGCTGCTGTCGCCGATGATCGCAGCGTTGGCAATGAGCCTGAGCTCAGCGTCGGTGATCGGCAATGCCTTGCGCCTGCGCGGTGCGGTGATCGATCCGGACTGACGTGCCGGGATGAGGTCGCAGGCCGCACGGCGTGGGGCGTCCGTCAGGGGACGGCCTGGGTGCGCGCCAGCCACGCCGCGGCCCCCGCAAGTCAATCCAGCAACAGCAGATGACCCTGGTCCTGTGCGGCTTGCACCGCCTCTGACGGCAGGGCCACGCAACTCTGCCCGCGGCTGCCCCAGACGATGTCGGTGAGGGGCCCGTCCATGCGTTCGACCACGCACGGCCCCAGCGGGATGTTGACCGTTCGGCCGCTGGCCGCGCGGTAGCTCACCGGCCCAGTGATGCGCGCAGTGTGGGTCGTGATGGCCATGGTTTCGTCCGTTCTTGGGGGCGCACAGCGGTGCATGCCATGAACATAGAAGGCGGCGGCCGAACTGCAACTCGGGCAGCATCGTTTGCGACTGTCAGACAACACGCCGTCAATCGCCGGATGCCGCTGGCCTGCGGAGAAAGCGCTCGCTTGCTGAACCACGTCGAACCCGAAAAGGCAGGCTCCCCGAAGGGGCGAGGCGCTCTCCGTGCTTGACCTCTGTTGTGACTTGATCGTGTCGTCGGAGCGCAGCGCTCGACAGCGCACTTGCCGTGCGTGGCGCAACCCGTTCGCTGTCGCGCCAGATTTCCCGGTCCGACTTGCCGGCGATCGGCAGTCTGCCCACCCTGATGAAAAAGGGAAGCTAGAAGCTTCCCTTTTCATCGAACCTGGAGCGGGAGAAGAGTCTCGAACTCTCGACCTCAACCTTGGCAAGGTTGCGCTCTACCAACTGAGCTACTCCCGCAAATTCGTACGCTGCGTTTCCGTCGCGACGAGCCTCAGATTATGCACTGTACCGAGGCCCGGACGCAACCCTCAGTGCGGCAGGCCGTCAGCGGCCGGTGTCGGTGCCACCGCGACCACGGGCGCTGGCGCTTCCTTGACCACGGCCTCATCGTCGGGCAGCGGTTGCGGCATGCGTTCGAGTGCGACTTCCAGCACCTGGTCGATCCACTTCACCGGCACGATTTCGAGATGGCTCTTGGCGTTCTCGGGAATGTCCTGCAGGTCCTTGACGTTCTCCTCGGGGATGATGACCACGCGAACACCGCCGCGGTGCGCAGCCAGCAGTTTTTCCTTCAAGCCGCCGATGCCCGTGACCTCGCCGCGCAGGGTGATCTCGCCCGTCATGGCCACGTCGGCGCGCACCGGGATGCCCGTCAGCGCCGAGACAAACGCCGTTGTCATCGCGGCGCCTGCACTCGGCCCGTCCTTGGGCGTGGCGCCATCGGGCACGTGGATGTGGATGTCGCGCTTCTCGAACATCTCGTCCTTGATGCCCAGACGCGCGGCACGTGAACGCACCACCGTGCGTGCGGCCTCGACCGATTCCTTCATCACGTCGCCCAGCGAACCGGTGCGTGTGATGACGCCCTTGCCAGGCATCACGGCGGCCTCGATGGTGAGCAGGTCGCCGCCGACTTCCGTCCACGCCAGTCCGACCACCTGGCCGACCTGGTTCTTTTTCTCGGCGCGGCCGAAGTCGTGCTTGCGCACGCCCAGGAAATCGTTGAGGTTGTCCTCGGTGACGGTGACCAGCCCCTCGTACTTCTTGAGCTGCACGCCCTTGACGACCTTGCGGCAGATCTTGCCGATCTCGCGCTCGAGCGAACGCACGCCGGCTTCCCGCGTGTAGTAGCGCAGGATGGCGCGGATGCCGCCCTCGGTGAGCAGCATCTCACCGTCCTTCACGCCGTTGTTCTTCTGCTGCTTGGGCAGCAGGTACTTCTGCGCGATGTGCAGCTTCTCGTCTTCGGTGTAGCCGGCCAGGCGGATGACTTCCATCCGGTCCAGCAGGGCCGGCGGGATGTTCATGCTGTTGCTGGTGGCCACGAACATGACGTCGCTGAGGTCGAAATCGACCTCGACGTAGTGGTCGCTGAAGGTGTGGTTTTGCTCCGGGTCCAGCACTTCCAGCAACGCGCTGCTCGGGTCACCGCGGAAGTCCATGCCCAACTTGTCGATCTCGTCGAGCAGGAAAAGCGGATTGCGCGTGCCGATCTTGCTCAGGCTCTGCAGCACCTTGCCCGGCATGCTGCCGATGTACGTGCGGCGGTGGCCGCGGATCTCGGCCTCGTCGCGCATGCCGCCCAGGGCCATGCGCACGAACTTGCGGCCGGTGGCGCGCGCCACGCTCTGGCCAAGCGAGGTCTTGCCCACGCCTGGCGGGCCGACCAGGCAAAGGATGGGCGCCTTGACCTTGTCCACTCGCTGCTGCACGGCAAGGTATTCAAGGATGCGGTCCTTGACCTTTTCCAGGCCGAAATGGTCTTCGTTGAGCACGGCCTCGGCATTGCCCAGGTCGTGCTTGATCTTGGTTTTCTTCGCCCAGGGCAGGTTGATCAGCGTGTCGATGAAGTTGCGCACCACCGTGGCCTCGGCGCTCATGGGCGACATCAGCTTGAGCTTCTTCAGCTCGGCCTCGGCCTTCTTGCGCGCCTCCTTGCTCATCTTGGCGGCGACGATCTTCTTCTCGAGCTCTTCGAGGTCGGCGCCTTCTTCGCCGTCGCCGAGTTCCTTCTGGATGGCCTTGACCTGCTCGTTCAGGTAGTACTCGCGCTGGCTCTTTTCCATCTGCCGCTTGACGCGGCCGCGGATGCGCTTTTCCACCTGCAGGATGTCCACCTCGTGCTCGAGCAGCTCGAGCAGCTTTTCCAGGCGCTTGGCCACGGAGAAGATGTCCAGCACCGACTGCTTGGCCTCCAGCTTGAGCGGCAGGTGCGCGGCGATGGTGTCGGCCAGGCGGCCCGGGTCGTCGATGCCGCCGATGCTGGTAAGAATCTCGGGGGGGATCTTCTTGTTGAGCTTGACGTACTGGTCGAACTGCTGCGTCACGGCGCGACGCAGGGCCTCGACCTCGGGCGTGGCCTCTGCCGCCGGCGCTACGGGCACGACATCGCCGAAGAAGTGATGCTCGCCGTCGGTGATGCGCGTGGTGGTGGCACGCTGTATGCCTTCGACCAGCACCTTCACGGTGCCGTCGGGCAGCTTGAGCATCTGCAGGATGCTGGACACGCAGCCCACTTCGAACATGTCGTCGGACTTCGGTTCGTCCTTGCCTGCGGCCTTCTGCGCCACGAGCATGATCTGGCGGCCCGACTCCATCGCGGCCTCAAGAGCCTTGATCGACTTCGGCCGCCCGACGAACAGGGGGATAACCATGTGCGGGAAGACCACCACATCGCGCAGCGGCAGCAGCGGCAGCGTGATCGGGTCTGACGGGAGGATGGGATGACCGGACATTGAGACCTCTCTTTCTCAAGCCCACGTGGGGCTCGAGAGGGCAATTGCAAGACGCGGAAGCTGCCAGTCAGCAGGCTGCGAGCTCAGGCGCTGGCCTTCTTCTCGCGGTAGACGAGCAAGGGCTTGGCGCCCTCTTCGACGATGTGCTCGTCGATCACGACCTTGGCCACGCCATCCATGGTGGGCAGGTCGAACATGGTGTCGATGAGCGAGTGCTCGAGGATCGAGCGCAGGCCACGGGCACCGGTCTTGCGCGCCAGTGCCTTCTTCGCAATGGCCGTCAGCGCCGAGGGCCGGATCTCGAGTTCGACACCGTCCATTGCAAACAGCTTCTGGTACTGCTTGGCCAGCGCGTTCTTCGGCTCGGTGAGAATCTGCATCATCGCGTCAATGGTGAGTTCGCCCAACGTGGCCACCACAGGCAGCCGCCCGACAAGTTCAGGGATGAGGCCGAACTTGATCAGGTCTTCGGGCTCGACACTGCGGAAGACATCGGCAGCGCGCTTTTCGGTCTTGCTGTGCACGGTAGCCGCAAAACCGATGCCTGACTTCTCGGTGCGGTTCTGAATGACCTTTTCCAGACCGTCGAACGCGCCACCGCAGATGAACAGGATGTTGGTAGTGTCGATCTGCAGGAAGTCCTGGTTCGGGTGCTTGCGTCCACCCTGCGGCGGCACACTGGCCATCGTGCCTTCGACCAATTTCAGCAGGGCCTGCTGGACGCCCTCGCCTGACACATCGCGCGTGATGCTGGGGTTGTCGGCTTTGCGGCTGATCTTGTCGATCTCGTCGATGTAGACGATGCCGCGTTGCGCCCGTTCGACGTCGTAGTTGCAGTTCTGCAGCAGCTTCTGGATGATGTTCTCGACGTCCTCGCCCACGTAGCCAGCTTCAGTCAGCGTGGTGGCGTCGGCGATGACGAAGGGCACGTTGAGCAGCCGTGCGAGCGTTTGCGCCAGCAAGGTCTTGCCGCTGCCCGTCGGACCAATCAGCAGGATGTTGCTTTTGGTCAGTTCGACCTCGTCCTTGGGCGCCGACTTTCCGCCCGACGCACCCATGTGCTTCAGACGCTTGTAGTGGTTGTACACGGCCACCGACAGCGTGCGCTTGGCGACATCCTGGCCGATCACGTACTGGTCCAGGCTGGACTTGATTTCAGCGGGAAACGGCAGGTCGGACCTGGCCGCCTTGGCGCCCGCCGCGTCGGCGGGCACTTCGTCGCGGATGATGTCGTTGCAAAGTTCGATGCACTCGTCGCAGATGAACACCGACGGCCCGGCGATGAGCTTTTTCACCTCGTGCTGGCTTTTGCCGCAAAACGAGCAATACAGAACTTTCTCGCCAGAGGCGCCCTTCTTGTCGGCCATGTGTGTCTTTACGCGCGGGATGAGGGGCTGGATGCCAGCCCATGATAAATCAAAGCCTTTGCTGCCCGCAGGCCACAAAAGGCGCCCAAAGACCCGCCCGTTCGGAGCCTATCGCGGTATCGCCCACCGCAGGCGGCAGGCCCGCCGCTGCCGGCCAGCGGGTCAGGCCCGACGCTCGAGCACCTGGTCGATCAAACCGTAGTCGAGTGCCTCGGTGGGCGACATCCACAGGTCGCGCTCCATGTCGGAGGCGATGCGCTCCAGCTTCTGTCCGGTGCGGTCGGCGTAGATGCGGTTGAGCTGCTCGCGCGTCTTGATGATCTCTCGGGCCTGGATCTCGATGTCGGTCGCCTGGCCCTGCGCGCCGCCCGAGGGCTGGTGCATCATGACCCGCGAATTCGGCAGCGCCAACCGCTTGCCCTTGGCCCCGGCCATCAGCAGAAAACTGCCCATGCTGGCCGCCATGCCCATGCACATCGTCGACACATCGGGCTTGATGAAGTTCATGGTGTCGTAGATCGACAAGCCCGCACTGACGCTGCCGCCCGGCGAGTTGATGTACAGAAAGATGTCCTTGTCAGGGTTCTCGCTTTCCAGGAACAGCAACTGCGCCACGACGAGGTTGGCCACGCCGTCGTTCACCGGGCCAACCAGGAACACGATGCGTTCGCGCAGCAGCCGGCTGTAGATGTCGTAGGCGCGCTCGCCGCGTCCCGACTGTTCGATGACGATGGGCACCATGCCCAAACCGACGGTGTCTTCAAAACTCATGCGTGTTCCTTCAGGCTGCTGACATCAGCTCGTCGAACGGTAGCACCTTGTCGGTGACCTGCGCTTGGGACAGCACAAACTCGGCGACGTTGTTCTCGATGACCACAGCCTCGACCTCGGACATGCGCTGCCGGTCGCCCAGGTACCAGCGCATCACCTCGGCCGGCTTCTCGTAGCTGCGGCTCATTTCTTCGATGTGCGACTGCAGCTGCTGCGGTTTGGCCTGCAGGCTGTGGGTGCGCACCAGCTCAGCCACGACCAGGCCCAGGCGCACGCGGCGCTCGGCTTGCGGCTTGAAGATCTCGGGCGGGATCGGCGCCGTCTCGTATTCCTTCACGCCGCGCTTCTTCAGGTCTTCGCGGGCGGCAGCAATCAGCCGCTCGGTCTCGCCCACCACCAGCGCGTTGGGCAGGTCCAGCTCGGCGGCCTTGGCCAGGGCCTCCATCACGGCCGACTTGTTGCGAGCCAACACACGGAACTTGACCTCACGCTCGAGGTTGCTCTTCACGTCAGCGCGCAAGCCCCCGACGCTGGCATCCTTGATGCCCAGCGCCTTGGCGAAAGCGTCATCGACGGCAGGCAGGTTGGCGGCTTCGCACTTCTTCATGGTGACCATGAAGTCGGCTTCCTTGCCTGCCACCTCGGCACCCTGGTAGTCGGCCGGGAATTGAAGCGGGAAGGTCTTGCTGTCGCCGACCTTCATGCCGCGCACGGCCTCGTCGAACTGGGCCAGCATCTGACCTTCGCCAATGATGAACTGGAACGCCTCGGCACGGCCGCCGGCAAAGGGCTCGCCGTCGATCTTGCCTTCAAAGTCGATGGTGACACGGTCGCCCTCGACGGCGCCCTCGGCTGCCGCGCGCAGGCCGAAGGTACGGCGCTGCTTGCGCAGGATCTCGATCGTGCGGTCGATGGCGGTTTCGGTGACTTCGGTGGAGACGCGCTCGATCTGCGCTTCCTTGAGGTCGCCGATGCGCACTTCGGGGTAGACCTCGAAAGTGGCGTCGAAGGCCAGTTGGCCTTCGGGGGCTTGCTCGTTCTGGGTGATCCGCGGCGGGCCGGCCACACGCAACTGCGCTTGCCCGGTGGCGTCAGCAAAGGCCTGGCCGACGCGGTCGTTGACCACCTCGTACTGCACGGAATAACCGTAGCGCTGCGACACCACCGACATCGGCACTTTGCCGGGCCGGAAGCCATCGGCTTTGACCGTGCGCGCCAGGCGCTTCAGACGGGTCTGCACCTCGCCGGTGATGGTTTCGGCGGGCAGCACCAGGGTGATGCGGCGCTCGAGCTTTTCTAGGGTTTCAACTTGGACGGCCATGGTGTCTCGACTGTGGGTGCAGAGGTTTCGTGAGCAGGGCTGGTGCGCGGGGCCGGACTCGAACCGGCACGCCCGTGAGAGCGTCAGGACCTAAACCTGGTGCGTCTACCAATTTCGCCACCCGCGCGGGCGGTAGAGCCGCAAGCGGCAAACCCCGCATTTTAGCCTTGCGCCAGCGGCTCCTCGCGACGGACCTTGAACCAGGCTGCATACATGGCCGGCAAGGCCAGCAGTGTGAGCACCGTCGCGACGATCAGCCCACCCATGATGGCCACTGCCATCGGGCCCCAGAACACGCTGCGCGACAGCGGGATCATCGCCAGCACCGCCGCGGCTGCCGTCAGCACGATCGGTCGAAAACGCCGCACGGCGGACTCGACGATGGCGTCCCAGGCCGGCACGCCGCGGCCGCGGTCTTGCTCGATCTGGTCGATCAGGATCACCGAGTTGCGCATGATCATGCCCATCAGCGCAATCACGCCCAGCAGCGCCACGAAGCCGAAAGGCCGGTTCAGCAGCAACAGCGCCGCTGCCACGCCGGCAATGCCCAGCGGACCGGTCAGGAACACCAGCATCGAGCGCGAGAAGCTCTGCAACTGCAGCATCAAAAGCGTGAAGATGAGAAACAGCATCACCGGG
Source organism: Burkholderiales bacterium (assembly GCA_031414735.1). Taxonomy (GTDB): domain Bacteria; phylum Pseudomonadota; class Gammaproteobacteria; order Burkholderiales; family Burkholderiaceae_C; genus Rubrivivax. Next base: position 13,625 of record JANNWL010000421.1, read on the forward strand.
ACGCCGGCTGCGATGGACGCCTGCCCCTTGCCGGCTTCCTCGACGGCGCCGGCCACCTCGATGCGATACCCCACCGGCATGGTTGCCGCCAGTTGCTGCAGCTTGGGCCAGACCTGGGCGGTGACAGTCGGGCCCTGCACGCCCTCAACCACGTCACCCTGGATCGTGACGGCATAGTTGCGCCCCTCGCGCCACAGCACACCGGGCTCCCACGCCAGGCTGACCTTGGCCACCTGCAGCAGCGGCACCGAGCGGCCATTGCTGGTGGGCAGGTAGGCGTTGCCGATGTCGGTGATGGCGTTGCGTTCTTCGAGAGGCTGGCGCAGCACGATGTCGACCATCTTGTCGCCTTCGCGGTACTGGCCGATGGTGCTGCCCGACAGGATGGTGCGCGAGGCCTGCGCCAGGCCAGCGCTGGTGACGCCCAGCGCGCGCGCCTTGTCCTGGTCGATGTCCAGACGCAGCGACTTGATCTGCTCGTTCCAGTTGTCGTTGACGCCACGCATGCTGGGGTTGGCGCGCAGCACCTCCTTGGCGCGGTCGGCCCACAGGCGCACGGGCTCGGCGTCCTGCCCGACAACGCGGAACTGCACCGGGTAGGGCACGGGCGGGCCATTCGGCAGCAACTTCACGCGCGCCCGCACCTCGGGGAACTCACTGGCCAGCAACTGCGGCAGGCGCAGGCGCAGGGCTTCGCGCTCACCCAAGCCCTTGGGCAGCACGATGGCCTGGCTGACGTTGGTGTTGGGAAACACCTGGTCCAGGGGCAGATAAAAGCGCGGCACACCGCTGCCGACCCAGGTGGTGACGGACTCGACACCCCGCTCCTGCATCATCCGCGCCTCGAAGCGCTTGGCCACCTCGTTGCTTTGCTGGATGGTCGAGCCTTCCTGCAGCCAGAGGTCGACCACCAGTTCGGGTCGGCTCGAATCGGGAAAAAACTGCTGCTGCACACGCCCCATGCCGACGATGCCCAGCGCGAAGCTGAGCACTGTCAGGCCGATGGTGATCCAGCGGTGCTGGATGCACCAGTTCACCGCAGCTCGAAAGCGCGTGTAGAACGGGGTGTCGAAGAGCTCGTGCGGGCCGTCATCGGCAGGGCCATGAGCCCGGGCGCGGGTATGCAACAGCCAGGCGCCAAGGTAAGGCACGAAGTACACCGACACCACCCACGAGATGATCAGGGCCGCCGCGGTGACGGCAAAGATGGCGAAGGTGTACTCGCCCGTCACCGACTTGGCCATGCCGATGGGCAGGAAACCCGCCGCAGTGATCAACGTGCCCGTCAGCATGGGCATGGCCGTCACATCGTAGGCATAGGTGGCTGCGCTCATCTTGTCGTGGCCCTCTTCGAGCTTGCGCACCATCATCTCGACGGCAATGATGGCGTCGTCGACCATCAAGCCCAGTGCGATGATGAGGCTGCCCAGGCTGATCTTGTGCAAGCCCACGCCCCAGTAGAACATCGTCACAAAGGTGATGGCCAGCACCAGCGGGATGGTGATGCCGACGACCAGGCCCGGCCAGATGTCTATGCGCAGGGGCTTGGTGTGCAGCCCCAGGCTGATGAAGCTCACGGCCAGAACAATCAGCACGGCCTCGATCAGCACACGCACGAACTCGTTCACCGACTTGGTCACCGCGCGCGGCTGGTCCTGCACCTGCTCCAGCGTGATGCCGGCCGGCAGTTCGACCTGTATCTGCGCGACGGTGGCCTGCAGCTGGTGGCCCAGCGCGATGATGTCGCCGCCCTTGACCATGGACACGCCCAGGGCAATGACCTGCTTGCCCTGGTGGCGCACCATCACGGCAGGTGGGTCGCTGTAGTCGCGCTTCACCTCCGCAATGTCCGACAGGCGCAGCATGCTGGCCACGCCAGTGGCCGGGTTCACGGCGCGGATGGAAAACCGCTTGAGCTCGTCGACCGAATTGAACTGGCCGGCCACGCGCACCTGCAAGGCCTCGGCGCCGGCGTTGAGCACGCCCGCACCTTCCACGGCGTTCTGCGCGCCGATCTGATTGATGACCTGGTTCATGTCCAGGCCCAACTGCGCCAGGCGCTTGCTGGATATCTCGATGAACACCTTCTCGGGCTGCGCGCCAAAGGTCTCGACCTTGGCCACATCGCCCACCTTCAGCAGCTGCTTGCGCACGCGGTCGGCGGCCACGCGCAGCTCTTCGGGGCTGAAGCCGTCGGCCGACAGCGCAAAGATCGATCCGTACACGTCGCCGAAATCGTCGTTGAAGACCGGGCCGATGACACCGGCCGGCAGCGTGCTGCGCATGTCGGCGATGCGCTTGCGCACCTGGTACCAGCTCTGGGGGACCTCCTTGCCGGGCGAAGAGTCCTTGACCTGCAGGATGGTGAGCGATTCACCGGGCTTGGTGAAGCTGCGGATCTTGTCGGCGTAGGGCACTTCCTGCAACGACTTCTCGATCTTGTCGGTGACCTGCTCGGCCATCTGCTGCGCGCTGGCACCGGGCCAGAAGGCCTGCACCACCATGGCACGGAAGGTGAAGGGCGGGTCCTCGTCCTGGCCGAGCTGGAAGTAGGCCACCGAGCCCAGCACCAGCATCACCACCATCAGGTAGCGCGTCAGTGCCGGGTGCTCCAGCGCCCAGCGCGAGATGTTGAAGCGCGAGGGCGCGCTGTCTTGGGTCCCGCTCATGGCTTGGCCGAGGCCGTCGCCTCGTACAGCTTGACCTTCTGCCCGGGCGTGAGCACATGCACGCCGGCTGTCACCACCGTCTGCCCCGCGCTGAGCCCGGACGCGACGACCAGGTTGCTGCCATCAGCACCGGCCACCTGGATCGGCTGGACCTTGACGGTCATGCTGGCGCGGTCGAGCAGCCACACGGCGCTCTGCCCTTGCTGCTGCATCACGGCAGCCAAGGGCAACCGGATCACGCCGGCCTGGCGCGGGAGCTCGAAGACGATGATCGCGGTCTGGCCCAGTTGCAGGGCCGATGCGCCCAGGTCCGCCTTGACCAAAAAGGTGCGCGTGACGGGATCGGCAGCAGCCGCGACCTCCCGCACCGTGGCCGGCTGCAGCGTCTGCGTGCCCCACGACCGAACCTTCAGTGCACCGGTCTTGCCTTGCAGACTGCGCATGGCGGCCAGGCTGTCTTCGGGCACAGAAAACACCGCGTCGCGGGGGCCGTCCAAGGCCAGGCGGGCAACGCTCGCGCCCACGGCGAGCACGGCGCCGGGTTCGGCGTCCACAGCCACGACGACACCGGCACCCGGCGCGGTCAGCGCGGCGTAGCCCGCTTGGTTGCCCTGCACGGCGCCCTGGACACGGGCCTGGTCGAGCTGCGATTGCGCGGACTGCAGGGCACTGGAGCGGCGCTCCAGTTCCAGCGCACTGATGAAACCCTGGTCGCGCAGTTCTCGGTAGCGCTTGAATTCCGCCGCGACGACATCGAAGTTGGCCTGTGCCGCACGGGTGGCAGCCAGGGCGTTGTCTTGCCCCAGGCGCAGGTCCGTGGCATCCAACTGCGCCAGCACCTGGCCGGCCTTCACACGCTGGCCTACCTCAGCCTGCCGCACGACCATCTTGCCGGGCACCCGGAAGCCCAGGCGCACCTCGGTGCGCGCACGCACCTCGGCGGCGTACTCGGACGTCCCGCCGGCACTGTCTGCGCCCAGTGTCACTGTGCGAACGGCGCGCACGGCTTCGGGTGCAGGCGGTGGTGGCGAACAAGCCGCGAGTAGGATGGAGAGGGCCAGGGTAGAAAACAGCAGAGGTCTGAAATGCATGGCGGACTCGGTTGCTCGCGACCTGGAACGGTCGGCAGTTAATGACTGACCGGTCAGTAATATAGAGACGCCGCCATCCACTGTCAATCACCCCGGACGGCGCCACCCCCGAAGACCGCAGCAGCCCTTGCAGGCTGCCGCCAGGCCTGGGGTCGGCGTGGGTTGTCAGAATCGACCCCGTGAACGTCGACCATTACGAAAACTTCCCCGTCGCCTCGGTCCTGTGTCCGCCGGCCATCCGCCCGGCCGTGGTGGCCATCTACCACTTCGCCCGCACGGCAGACGACCTGGCCGACGAGGGCGACGCCCCTGCAGCCGAACGCCTGGCCGACCTGGCGGCCTACCGGGCCGACTTGACGGCCCTCTACGCCGATCAGGCCCCGGGTGCCCGCTGGGCTGCCGTGTTCGAACCCCTGGCGCGGCGCCGCACCCAGTTCAGCCTGCCAGCACCTTTGCTGCACGATTTGCTGGACGCTTTCGAGCAGGACGTGCACAACCCGCCCTACCCCGACCGCCCGGCCCTGCTCGACTACTGCCGCCGATCGGCCAACCCCATCGGCCGGCTGCTGCTGCACCTGTACGGCGTGCAGGACGCCGGCGCGCTGCGCCAGGCCGACGCGGTGTGCACGGCGCTGCAGCTGATCAACTTCTGGCAAGACCTCAGCGTGGACGGCCCGCGCGGGCGCCGGTATGTTCCTGAGGTCGACCTGCAAGCCCACGGCGTGACGCACGCGGAACTGGCGGCGTGCGTCGACAGCCCACGCAGCCGCGCCTTGGTCCGCGCGCTGTGCCTGTGGGCCCGGACGCTGATGCTGGAAGGCGCGCCGTTGGCTTTGCGCATCCCCGGCCGCGCCGGTTGGGAACTGCGCCTGGTCGTTCAAGGGGGTTTGAGGATTCTGGAGAGAATCGGCCAGATGGACCATGCCAGCCTTTCGCGCCGCCCCAAGCTCACCGCCGCAGACCTGCCTGTGCTGGCCTGGCGGGCCGCCCGCATGCAGCGGGTCGGCGCATGACGCCGCAGCAGTACGTGCAGGACAAGGCGGCCCGCAGCGGCTCGTCGTTCTATTACGCCTTCCTCTTCCTGCCGCCGCCGCGGCGGGCGGCCATCACCGCCTTCTACGCCTTCTGCCGCGTGGTCGACGACGTCGTCGACGAGACGGCCGACCCCTCGGTGGCCGCGACCAAGCTGCAGTGGTGGCGCAGCGAAGTGGCGCAGGCCTATGCCGGTACGCCCAGCCACCCGGTGATGAAGGCCTTGATGCCCCTGGCGCCGGGCTTCGACATCACTGCCAGCCACCTCAACGCCGTGATCGACGGCTGCCAGGTCGACCTGGAACAGACGCGCTTCCTGGACTTCCTGGCGCTGCAGCGTTACTGCCATCTGGTCGCCGGCGTGGTCGGCGAGGTGGCTGCCAACATTTTCGGCCGCAGCCAGGCCGCCACCGTGCAGTACGCCCACCGGCTGGGGCAGGCCATGCAGCTGACCAACATCATCCGCGACGTCGGCGACGACGCGCGCCGCGGCCGCATCTACCTGCCGGTGTCGGAGTTGCAGCGCTTCGATGTCAAGGCGCACGAACTGCTCAAGCGCGACGCGCCCTGGGGCTACAGCGAACGCTTCAGCGCGCTCATGCGCTTCCAGGCCGAACGCGCCCATGCCGAGTACGACGCGGCGCTGCAGTTGCTGCCCGAGGCCGACCGCGCTGCGCAGAAGCCGGGGCTGATGATGGCCAACATCTACCGCACACTGCTGCGCGAGATCGAAGCGCAGGACTTCCAGGTGCTGCACCAGCGCACCTCGCTCACGCCGCTGCGCAAGCTGTGGATCGCCACCCGCACGCACCTGCGCGGCCGGTGACGGGCGCCGGGGCGGCACGCACCGTTGCCGTCGTCGGCGCCGGCTGGGCCGGGCTGGCTGCAGCGGTGCGCGCAAGCCAGGCTGGCCAGCAGGTCACGCTGCTCGACATGGCCGGCCAGCTCGGCGGCCGCGCGCGCGGTGTGACGGTGGACGGACTGACGCTGGACAACGGCCAGCACATCCTGATCGGCGCCTACACCCGCACCCTGGCCTTGATGCACACCGTGGGTGCTGACGTGCCTGGCGGACTTTGGCGCCAACCGCTGGAATTGCGTTACCCCGACGGCCGTGGCCTGCAGCTGCCGCCGGGCCCGGCCGTGCCGGGCTTCGTGCGCGCTGTGCTGGGCTGCCAGGGCTGGGGCTGGGCCGACCGGCTGGCCTTGCTGACGGCAGCCGCCGGCTGGGCGGCGAAGGGCTTCCGCTGCGACCCCGCACTGACGGTGCAGGCCCTGTGCCGCAAGCTGCCCGCGCCCGTGCGGCAGTTGCTCATCGACCCGCTGTGCGTGGCTGCGCTCAACACGCCCGCCAGCGAGGCCAGCGCCCAGGTGCTGCTGCGCGTGCTGCGTGATGCCTTGTTCAGCGGCCGTGGCGGGGCAGACCTGCTGCTGCCGCGCCGTTCGCTGGACAGCCTGCTGCCCCAGCCGGCACAGGCTTGGCTGCAAGCGGCCGGCGTGGACATCCGGCTCGGCCAGCGGGCGCAGCAGTTGACCGCTGCCGGCCCGGCCTGGGCTGTCGACGGCCAGGCTTTTGATGCTGTCGTGCTGGCCTGCAGCGCCGCCGAGGCCGCCCGCCTGACCGGGAGCATCGCGCCCGCCTGGGCTGGGCGTGCACGTGGCCTGCGCTACGAGCCCATCGTCACCGTCTACCTGCAGTGCCCAGGCGCACGCCTGCCGAGCGCCATGACGGCACTCATCGAGGGTCCTGCAGCCCCCGCCCAGTTCGCCTTCGACCACGGTGCGCTGGGTGCCACCCCGGGCTTGTTTGCTTTTGTCGTCAGTGGTGCGCGGCGCTGGGTGGACGCCGGCCTGGAAACCACCGGCCAAGCCGTGCTTCAACAGGCTCTGCAGGCCTTCGCGGCCGGCACCTGGCCCAGCGCCCCGCGCCTGCTCAAGGTGCTGGCAGAAAAGCGCGCCACCTTTCGCTGCACGCCGGGGCTGGACCGGCCGCCGGCGCAGATTGCGCCGGGTCTGGTTGCCGCGGGGGACTATGTCGACGGGCCGTACCCGGCCACGCTGGAAGGCGCTGTGCGCGCCGGCGAGGCGGCCATCAAGGCCCTGGTGGCTGGCAGCTGACGCAGCCGCGCGGCTTGTTACCAGGGCAGGATCGGCGGCGCCGGCGCGAAAGGCGCTGCCAGCGGTTCCCCGACAAATACCGCCTGCTGCGGCCAGGCCACGCTCTTCCAGTAGGCCTCCAGCGCCGTGCTGCCTTGCAGGTAGTGAAGCAGCAGCACCTGCGGGTGCGGGAACTTCTGCAGGTGGTTGCAGGGCTCGGTGACCGTGCCGTGGCTGGCCGTGGCCCCGGAGGCAATCCAGTCCAGCGCCGTGCCTTGGCCGTGCCACGGCGACAAGGCACCACCGAACGAGGTCAGGTGGTCGCCCAGGCCGCCAGGCACCCAGTCGATAGGCGCTTCGGTGGGCGCCTGCACGCTGCCGGTGATGACCATCAGCACGCGCCGGGCCTGCGCCAGTTCCGCCGCGGGTTGCACACGCACGTCGACGCCAGCACCGCGCAGGGGTCCGGCCGGCGGGTACAGCGCCATGCGCACGCGGCGCGGCGCGTCGTCGGTGCTCAGCAGCATCACGCTCACCGCGGGGCGGCCACCGCGCGCCAGCGAGCTGTCGGCCGCGACACCCCGGTCGATGAGCGCCTGTGCCTGCGCCACCGTCCTGGCCGCCAGCAACATTGACGGCCGCCAGCCGAAGTCGTCGTAGGGCCGCGCCGTTGCAGAGTTGAAGTAGGGCGAAGGCCGCGACGCGCCGCAGGTCTGCTTGCAGAACTCGGTGTCCAGGCCCATGGCCAGCGCGCCCGTGATGGAACTGCAGTCCACGGCATAGGGTGCCGTCCACGCCAAAGCCAGTGCCTGGGTGGCGGCGCCAAAGTGCTGGCCTATCGCCGTGCGCAGGACCTCAAACTCAGCGGCATCCAGGGTCGGCTTGATCGGCACCTGCAGACGCAGCACCTGCTCGGGCGTCAGCTTGCGCTTCTGGATGTAGTAGTCGCCCACCTGGACCGAGTACGGGTCGGCGGTGTTGATGACCAGACCGATGTCGGCCGCCCGCAGGCGGCCGTTGATGCGCGTCGCACCCATCCATCGCGGTGCAGGTGGCGCCGATGCGGCAGCGGATTGCCCGCCAGAGGCCGGACCCGCCGGCAGGGTCGGCGTCGGCTGGGCCCCGACCACACTCGAACAGAGCACGGCAACAGCCGCCAGCACCCGCCCGAAATATCGGCATGCAATTCGATCTTCCACCATGCAGAATAGAGACCACACCGCTTGAGGCCTCATCCCATGAGCAGCAAGGAACCGCAGACCCCCACCATTCAGGTCCTGGAGCGCGCATTCGCGCTGCTGGATTTGCTGGCGTCCCAGCCCGAACCCGTGGCGCTGAAGGAAATTAGCGAGAAGACCGGGCTGCATCCGTCCACCGCCCACCGCATCCTCAACGACCTGACGATTGGCCGCTATGTCGACCGGCCGCACGCCGGCAGCTACCGTCTGGGCATGCGGCTGCTTGAGATGGGCAACCTGGTTAAGGCCAGGCTGGACGTGCGCGACGCGGCCATTCCACCGATGCGCGAGTTGCATAAATTCACGCACCAGCCGGTGAACTTGTCGATGCGCCAGGGAGACGAGATCGTGTACGTGGAACGCACCTACAGCGAACGCTCGGGCATGCAGGTGGTCAGGGCCATCGGCGGCCGCGCGCCTTTGCACCTGACTTCGGTCGGAAAGCTCTTTCTCGCCCACGACGACCTGCCGCGCGTGCGCGCCTACGCGTCGCGCACAGGACTGACCGGACACACCCGAAACAGCATCACCGACATCGCGCGGCTGGAACGGGAACTGGCCGGCGTACGCAGCAACGGCTGCGCACGCGACGACGAAGAGCTTGAACTGGGCGTGCGCTGCATGGCGGCGGGCATCTTCGACGACCAGGGCAAGCTGGTGGCAGGGTTGTCGGTGTCGGCGCCGGCAGACCGGTTGGAGGAACCCTGGGTCGACCGTGTCAAAGCCACGGCCGCGCAGATCTCAGCCGCTTTGGGCTACCGAGGCTGAGCCGCCGCGTCAGCCGCCGGCACCAAAGGCGCGGTGCTGGCGAGCAGCCATTTCCGGATCCGCTCGGCATCGCCGATTCGCGAGTACTTCCCGGCCGAGTCCAGCAGCACCATGATCAGGCTGCGCCCGGCCACCTGGGCTTGCATGACCAGACACCGCCCAGCCGCCGAGATGTAGCCCGTCTTCTGCAGTCCGATTTCCCACTCGGGGTTGCGCACCAGCCCATTGGTCGTATGGAACTGCATGCCGCGCGCGCCGACGGGCATCACCGCATCGAGCGACGTGGACAGCTGGCGGATGATGGGATGCGCCATCGCGGCGCGGACAAGCAGAGTCAGGTCGTTGGCACTGGCCTGGTTGTCGCTGGACAGGCCCGTGGGCTCGACGTAACGCGTGTGCGCCATGCCCAGTTCGGATGCCTTGGCGTTCATCATCTGCACGAACACCTGGAGCCCGCCGGGGTAGGTGCGGCCCAGCACATGGGCTGCCCGGTTTTCGGACGACATCAGTGACAGATGCAACATCTCTCCGCGTGTCAAGGTCGTGCCCAGCCGCAACCGCGAACTGGAACCGGCCGTGGAGTCGACATCGATCTGGGTCACGGACAGCCGTTCATCCATGGGCAGGCCGGCCTCGGTGACCACCAGAGCCGTCATCAACTTGGTGATGGAGGCAATCGGCAACACCGCCTGGGAGTTCTTGCTGAACAAGACCTCGCCGGTGCGTTGGTCCACGACCAGGGCCACACTAGACTTCAGGTCCAGCGCGTCGTCGGTGGCATGCAAGCCGTTGACCTGACCGAAAGACGGGCGGGGCGGCACCACAGCCAGACTGCGCGTGGTGCGCGGACCCACCCGCAAACCACTGCCCGCGACAGCCTTGCGCTGGGGGTTGGCCGACCGCGACGGTGCCGCCTTTTTGCCCGCCTTGGCTGGCGTCTTCGCAGCCGCGTTCTTGCGCGAAGGGGCTTCCTTGGCTGCGGTCTTGGCCTGGGTCTTCGCCACGCTCTGTGCCAGCGCTGGTTGCGCCGGCAACGTCCACGCGGAAAGCACCAAACCGGCGATTGCCAGTCCCATCACATCCCGACGAATTTTTGCAAACATCCCTCACCCCGTTCGCGCCCCAGCCTTGCAGTGTAGGCGACTGGAAAAATGTCTACAAGATCAATCGCTTGCGCGTCAAACCTCAAGTACTGCCAAGGTACTGTGGCGCAAATTGCGCCATCGGTTTCGCCGGATCAGCCCTGCGCCAATACCTTTTCGGCTTTGCTGTGCAGTTTGTTGAGTGCCGAAAGGTAGGCTTTCGCCGAAGCCACCACGATATCGGGGTCTGCGCCGACTCCGTTGACCACCCGGCCGCCGTGCTGCAGACGGACCGTGACTTCTCCTTGCGATTCTGTGCTGCCCGAAGTGATGGCGTTGACTGAATAGAGCACCATTTCGGCGCCACTTTGCACCTTGGACTCGATCGCTTTCAAACTGGCGTCGACCGGGCCGTTCCCATCGCTCTCGGTGTGGTGCTCAGTCATGCCTGCGGCGAAGTCAACCTTGGCGTGGGGGCGCTCGCCGGTTTCCGACCGCTGCGACAGCGCCAGAAGTCGGTAGTGTTCGACCTCGGCGGTGACGCTCTCGTCACCGACCAGGGCGATGATGTCCTCGTCGAAAATGTCGCTCTTGCGGTCGGCCAGGTCCTTGAAACGGGCGAAGGCGGCATTGACCTCGGCTTCGGATTCCAGCGAGATGCCGAGCTCCTGCAGGCGCTGCTTGAAGGCGTTGCGGCCGGACAGCTTGCCCAGCACGATCTTGTTGGCTGCCCAGCCCACGTCCTCGGCACGCATGATCTCGTAGGTGTCACGCGCCTTGAGCACGCCGTCCTGGTGGATGCCGCTGGCATGCGCGAAGGCGTTGGCTCCCACCACGGCCTTGTTGGGCTGCACCACGAAGCCGGTGGTCTGGCTGACCATGCGCGAGGCCGGCACGATCTGCGTTGCGTCGATGCCCATCTGCAGCTTGAAGTAGTCGCGCCGCGTGCGCACTGCCATCACCACCTCTTCCAACGAGCAGTTGCCTGCGCGCTCGCCCAGGCCGTTGATGGTGCACTCGACCTGCCGTGCGCCGCCGATCACCACACCCGCCAGAGAGTTGGCTACCGCCATGCCCAGGTCGTTGTGGCAGTGCACGCTCCATACCGCCTTGTCGGCGTTCGGCACGCGCTCGCGCAACGTGCGAATGAACTCACCGAAGAGCTCGGGCACGGCGTAGCCCACGGTGTCGGGGATGTTGATGGTGGTGGCCCCCTCGTCAATCACCGTCTCGAGCACGCGACAGAGAAAGTCGACCTCAGATCGGTACCCGTCCTCGGGCGAGAACTCGACATCGCCGCACAGGTTGCGCGCGAACCGAACCGCCTGGCGCGCCTGCTCATGCACTTGGTCGGGTGTCATGCGCAGCTTCTTATCCATGTGCAGGGCAGAAGTGGCGATAAAGGTGTGGATGCGCGGCCGCGCAGCGCCCTGCAAGGCTTCTGCGGCGCGGCTGATGTCGCGGTCGTTGGCGCGCGCCAGCGAACACACGCTGGTCTCGCGCACGGCATCGGCGATGGCCTTCACGGCGGCAAAGTCCCCTGGGCTGGACGCGGCGAAGCCGGCTTCGATCACGTCGACCCGCAGCCGCTCGAGCTGGCGCGCGATACGCAGTTTCTCGTCGCGTGTCATCGAGGCGCCGGGCGACTGTTCGCCGTCACGCAAGGTGGTGTCGAAGATGATGAGCTTGTCGGTCATGGTGGTGCCTTCGCGGGTTGGGTTGTCGCCACGCAGCTTTGAAAAAGGAAACGGCCCGCTGCGTTGCGCTGGCGGGCCGTTGATCGAAAAGTAGTGAAGACGAAAACGATCAGTGCGCCCGCAGCGTCCCTAGCAGCAGTAGCTCGATCAAGAGGGGTCTCGTCTTCATGAAAGTCAATATAGCACGCGACTTTTCAGCGGTGCAGGTCGCGCTCGTCGGGCTCGTCGGTCGAGATCGAGATCACGCTTGTCGGCCGGCCCTTGAACTTGCGCCAGGCGTAAACGACGTAACCCGACAAGCCGTAGCCACAGAACAGCACGAACAACACGATGGGCGGGTCGATGTTGATGATGGCGATGCCCAGGGCGATGGCCACGATGACCGCGAAGGGCACAGTGCGCTTGCCGCCCACCACCTTGAAACTGTAAAACGGCGCGTTGGTCACCATCGACAGGCCTGCGTACAGCGTCAAGCCGAAGGCCGTCCAGGCCAGCCAGGGAATCTGCGTCACGTTGCGGTAGCCCGCGTCGTGCATCACCCAGACCAGGCCCATCACCAGTGCTGCCGCGGCCGGGCTGGGCATGCCTTGGAAGAAGCGCTTGTCGACCACACCGATGTTGACGTTGAAGCGCGCCAGGCGCAGCGCAGCCCCCGCGATGTACACGAAAGCTGGAATCCAGCCGGCCTTGCCCAGGTCCTTGAGCCCCCAGATGTAGATGATGAGGGCCGGCGCCGCGCCGAAGCTGACCATGTCGCACAGGCTGTCCATCTGCTCGCCGAAGGCACTCTGCGAATTCGTCATGCGCGCGACGCGCCCGTCCAGGCTGTCCAGCACCGCCGAGCAGAAGATCGCGATGACAGCCGCCTCGAAGCGGCCGTTCATCGCCATCACGATGCCATAGAAGCCCGAGAA
>JANNWL010000422.1:0-5843 GCA_031414735.1 Burkholderiales bacterium
GTCCGGCCGGCGTGCGGCGATGGGCCGCTTGTTCTCCGACATCGACATCATCGTGCCCAAGGCGCGCATCGGCGAAGTCGAGGCCGCGCTGATGCTGAACGGCTGGGTGGGCAGCCACCACACACCTTATGACCAGCGCTACTACCGGGAGTGGATGCACGAGATCCCGCCCATGCAGCACATCCACCGCGGCACGACGCTCGACGTGCACCATGCCATCCTGCCAGAAACCGCGCGGTTGAAGCCGAATTCGGCGCTGATACTGGCCGCGGCCGTCCCGTTGGCCGACGATCCGCGCGTGCACGTGCTGGCGCCGCGCGACATGGTGCTGCACAGCATGACGCACCTCTTCCACAACGAAGAGCTCAGCCACGGCCTGCGTGATCTGTCTGATCTGGACTTGCTGTTGCGCGAATTTGGTGGCGATCCGGCGTTCTGGCCCGACCTGGTCGAACGCGCGAAACAACTGGACTTGACGCGGCCGCTGTTTTACGGGCTTCGCTACACCCAACAGTTCTTCGCCACGCCTGTGCCCGCGCATGCCGTGGCAGCGCTGGCGCCGTTCGGGCCGGGCCAACCGCTGGCTGCGCTGATGGACGGTTTGTGGGCACGGGGGCTGGCGCCGCAGCACGCGACGGCTGCGCCCTCGAACATGGTGGCGGCGTTGTTTGCGCTGTACGTGCGGGCGCACTGGCTGCGGATGCCGCCCGTGCTGTTGGCGCGGCACCTCTCCACCAAGGCGTTCTTGATGCCCAAAGCCAAGCCTTCGAAGTCGCAGTGAGCAACACACCCGCGCTGTGACGGAACTAAGTCACACGCCCCCCTGAACCTGGGGGTTGCTTCGCGAGGTTGCGTCTGCTTACAGTCAGCCGCCGGGTCTACAAAGCACCGGGCAGGACAGTCGCGCCATCTGATCAACCTCTACTGAGCGGGTGCAGTGGAAAGCGAATCGACCCTCCCATCCCGCACATGAATCCACGAGACCGCAAGAAATGCACAGTACCGACAGGCGTTTTGTGTTGACTGCATGTCCGGCCCCGGCAGTGCCCTTGTCCGGGCTTGGTAGCTGACCAAATTCAGCGCCCCATGATCCGCATCTTCAGCCATTACGTGCACCGTGCCACGCTGGGCAGCGTGCTCTTCGATCTGGGCTTGTTCCTGTGTGTCATCCTCGGCGTTGCCACGCTGCAGGTGGGCAGCTTCGAGCAAGTGATGCCGATGGCGGGCACGCATGTGGTCTCGCTGGCGGCTTGTCTGTTTGTCATCAACAGCGCCTCGGGGCTGTACGAAACAAGGTCCATGGGTACATTCAGCCGGTCCTGCGTCCGCGCCACGGTGGCGCTGTTCATCGCCCTGCCGCTCACCTACGTGATCTTCGGGCTGCTGCCCACCGACCCCGAAAATCTGCAGGCGTTGCAGTTCGCGGCCATGGCCGGTGTGGCGGCCATCATCGTCAGGCGGGTGTATGTGGCGCACTGGGCGGCTGTACCGCGCGCGCGCACGCGCATCCTCATCTTCGGCACCGGCCCGGCGGCCGCGCTGGTGGGCAACACACTCAAGGCGTCGGACCCCAACGCCCACATCGTGGGCTATGTGCCCGGCCCGAACGAAAAAGAGCCTGCGGTCGCGCGCGGCGAGTTGCTCAGCCTGGACGGCACGCTCACGGACACGGCCCGCAAGCTGTGTGTCGACGAGATCGTGGTGGCGCTCACCGAGCGCCGTTCGGGCAGCATGCCCTTGCGTCAGTTGCTCGACTGCAAGCTGCGTGGGGTGAAGGTGTATGACATCAACACCCACTTCGAGAAGACGCTCGGCCAGATACGCCTTGACTACGTCAACGCCGGCTGGCTGATCTTTGGCGACGGCTTCAACCAGGGCGCACTGCGCACCTTCGTGAAGCGCGTCTTCGACATCGTCTGTGCGTCAGCGCTGATCGTGTTGTCGGCGCCCATCATGCTGGTCACGGCCATCGTCATCGCGCTGGAGAGCCGCGGGCCCGTGCTTTATCGCCAGGAACGGGTCGGTTTCGGCGGCAAGCCCTTCAACGTGGCCAAGTTCCGCAGCATGCGCACCGATGCCGAAGAAGACGGCAAGCCGCGCTGGGCGACAACCAATGACAGCCGGGTCACGCGCGTGGGGCAGATCATCCGCCGTGTGCGCATCGACGAGTTGCCACAACTCTTCAACGTACTCCGCGGCGAAATGAGCCTGGTGGGGCCGCGGCCCGAGCGGCCCTACTTCGTCGAGCAGTTGACGCAGGAGATCCCCTACTTCGCGGTGCGCCACAGCGTCAAGCCGGGCGTCACGGGCTGGGCGCAGGTGCGCTACCAGTACGGTGCGACGGTCGAGGATTCGATGGAGAAGCTGCAGTACGACCTGTACTACGTCAAGAACCACACGTTGTTCCTGGACATGGTCGTGCTGTTCGAGACGGTTGGCGTGGTGCTCACCGGCAAGGGCGCACGCTGAGGCGTTTGCCGCGTGCGGGCTGCCCGGGCCGGTGCGCCCCGCCCCGTGCCGTGTGGCATGCTCTGGCATGATTTCCCGCGCCACTGACTTGGCCGTTTACGGCTTTGCTCTGGCAGCGCTGGGGCACCTGGCCTTTGGCGTGTACCTGGTGGCCATGCGCGGCTTTGCGCGAGATGGGGCTGCGGCGTCCCGCGCCTTCGTGGCCGCGGTGATGTGCAGCGCGCTGTGGGCTGGCGCCGCGGCGGCGTCAGGTGTGTGGGCCTGGGTGGGCTGGCAGCTCCTTGTCGATTTGTTGGACCTGGCCCGCTACGGTCTGTGGTTCGCTTTCCTGCTGCTGCTCGTCAAGCCCGCTCGCGACAGCCCGGAACAGGGCGGACGCAGCTTGCGCGTGCTGGCCGGGCTGGTCGTGGCCGCAGCCGTTGCCGTCACCGCCTACCGCGCCGTGTCGGGCGAACTCGACGATGCGCCCCACAAACTGATGCTGGCCAGCACACTGGCCATGCCGGTGCTGGGCCTGCTGTTGGTCGAGCAGCTGTTCCGCAATCTGGGCGAAGACTCGCGCTGGAACGCCAAACCGGTGTGCCTGGGGCTGGCCTGCGTGTTTGCCTTCGACGTCTACCTGTTTTCCGAAGCCTTGCTGTTCGGACGCTTCGACGCCGACGCCCAAAGCGCCCGCGGTGCCGTGCACCTGCTGGCCGTACCCTTCCTGTTCCTGGCGGCGCGGCGGCGGACCGACTGGGTGGCCAAGCTGCAGGTGTCGCGGTCCGCAGCCTTCTACTCGGCCACGCTGGTGCTGGCCGGCGTGTACCTGCTGTTCATGTCGGCTATCGGCTACTACGTGCGCTTCTTCGGTGGCGACTGGGGGCGGGCGCTGCAGCTCAGCCTGCTGTTCGCAGGTGTGGCGTTCCTGGGTTCGGTGGTCGTGTCAGGCTCGCTGCGGTCCTGGCTGCGGGTCTTCGTAGGCAAGCACTTCTTCAGCTACCGCTACGACTACCGCGAGGAGTGGCTGCGCTTCACCGCCATGCTGTCGTCGCGCAGTTCGCCGCAGGAGGTCGGCGCCCTCATCGTGCGCGGCCTGGCCACCATGGTGGAATGCCCGGCCGGCAGCCTGTGGACACGCAGCGGACCGGACACTGCCTTCACGCAGACGGCCCGCTGGAACATGCCGCAGGAAGCCAGCAGCGAGCCCGTGGACTCGGCCTTCAGCCGCTTTCTAGTCGACAAGGGCTGGGTCATCGACCTCGAGGAGTTCCGCACCGCACCGCGCCGCTACGGCACGCTGGCCCTGCCGGCGTGGCTGCTCGCCGCGCCCAACCCCTGGCTGGTGGTGCCCTTGCAGGCAGGAGAAGAATTGCTGGGTTTCGTGCTGCTGGCCCGCCCGCGCACGACGATGGAGCTGGACTGGGAGGTGCGCGACGTGCTCAAGACTGCCGGCAGGCAGGCCGCTGGCTACCTGGCGCAGATGCAGGCCACCGAGGCGTTGCTGGAAGCACGCAAGTTCGACGCCTTCAACCGCATGTCGGCTTTCGTGGTGCACGATCTCAAGAACATCGTCACCCAGCTTTCATTGATGCTGAAGAATGCGGAACGCCTGCACGACAACCGTGAATTCCAAGAGGACATGCTGTTGACGGTGGAGAGCTCGCTGGAGAAGATGCGCCGTCTGATGCTGCAGCTGCGTGAAGGCGCCACGCCGCCGGGCGGCAGCCGCGGTGTGGAGCTGGCGCCCATCGTGAAACGCCTGCAATCTCTGGCCACAAGCCAGGGGCGGGTGCTCGAGGTGGAACGGCTGGAGATGCTGGCCACGCGGGGCCACGACGAGCGCCTTGAGCGCGTGCTGGGCCACCTGGTGCAGAACGCCTTCGACGCCACACCAGCCGACGGGCGTGTGTGGCTGGCGGTGGATCGGTACAGCGGTCAGGTCAAGGTCACGGTGGGCGACAACGGTGCGGGCATGAGCGAAGAGTTTGTCCAGACCCGGCTGTTCCGGCCCTTCAGTACAACCAAGCAAAGTGGCATGGGCATAGGCACCTACGAGAGCTTTCAGTACATCCGCGAACTCGGCGGCAGCGTCAGCGTGAAGAGCGCGCTCGCCGAAGGCACGGTCGTGACCGTGCTGATGCCGCTGTTCGAGGCACAGCGTGGCTCCGACCTGCTGCGGGTGGAATCGTCTTGAGCAACCACGCCGCGACGCCGCTACTGATCGTCGAGGACGATCTCGCGCTGCAGAAGCAGATCAAATGGTCGCTCGACCGTTTCGAATCCGTGACGGCCAGCGACCGCGAATCGGCGCTGCTGCAGTTCCGCCGCCACCAACCCGCCGTGGTGACGATGGACCTGGGTCTTCCACCAGACCCAGACTCGGTGTCCGAGGGCTTCAAACTGCTCGAGCAAATGCTCGACATCGACGCCAACGTCAAGGTCATCGTGCTGACTGGCCAGAACGACCAGGCCAACGCGCTGCGCGCCGTGGCCCTGGGCGCCTACGACTTTCTGGCCAAGCCCTTCGACCCCGACGTGCTCGGGCTGACGATAGACCGCGCCTGGCGTCTGTTCGACCTGCAGGCCGAGAACCGCCGGCTGCAGGCCTTGCAGCAGCCCGACGCGATGGCCGGTCTGATCACGCGCGACACCGAGATGCTGCGCATCTCGCGCACCGTCGAGCGCATCGCCTCGAGCAACGCCACCGTGCTGCTGCTCGGCGAAAGCGGCACTGGCAAGGAGGTGCTGTCGCAGGGCGTGCACGCGGCCTCCAAGCGCGCGGGCCGCTTCGTGGCAATCAACTGCGCGGCGATCCCGGAAAACTTGCTCGAGAGCGAACTCTTCGGCTACGAGAAGGGGGCCTTCACGGGTGCCGCCAAGACCACGCCAGGCAAGATCGAGACGGCACACAACGGCACGCTGATGCTGGACGAGATCGGCGACCTGCCGCACTCGCTGCAAGCCAAGTTGCTGCGCTTCCTGCAGGAACGCACCATCGAACGGCTGGGCGGGCGGCAGGAGATCCCGGTCGACGTGCGGGTGGTCTGCGCCACGCACCAGAACCTGAAGACACTGATCAGTGAAGGCCGCTTTCGCGAAGACCTGTACTACCGGCTGGCCGAAATCGTCATCAACATCCCGCCGCTGCGTGCGCGCAACGGCGACGCGGCGCTGCTGGCGCACGCTTTTCTGCGGCGCTTTGCGCTGGAGCAGCGGCGCAACGGCCTGAGCTTCAGTGACGAGGCCTTGCGCGCGATCGAACTGCACCCCTGGCCAGGCAACGTGCGCGAGTTGCTGAATGCGCTCAAGCGCGCCAGCATCATGGCCGACAGCGACCGGCTGAGCTGCGACGATCTGGGGCTGCCGCCACCGCCGTCCGACGGCGACGCAGC
>JANNWL010000423.1:0-5697 GCA_031414735.1 Burkholderiales bacterium
ACGCCAGGGCTGCGCACGCTGCGCCTGGACGGTGATGCCGACGCCTTGGGCAGCGTGTTCGACGACATCACCCAGCTCGCGCAGCAGTGCCGCTTTCGCGACTGCGGCCACGGCGACGAGCCGGGCTGCGCCGTGCGTGCAGGCGTGGATCCGGCACGCCTGAAGAGCTACCAGAGGCTGCTTCGCGAGGCCCGACGCGACACCCTGACGGCCCTGGAGCGCAAGACCCAGGTGTCGCAGTGGAAGGCCCGGGGCCGGCAGGCGGCAGCGCAGATGGCACACAAGCGGGGTGACGACGAACCGCGCCGGCCCGGGCGTGGCTGAGGCGCCCGCCATGCGGTCGGGACAAGCTCAGCGGCGCGAGCCGTCGACGGTCTGCACCAAGCCATCGCGTTGTGCAAGGGCAGGGAACAGCCGCAACCACAACCCCGCGACCAGCAGGCAACCCACGCCGCCCAGCACCACCGAGCCCACCGGTCCCAGCCAGGCCGCGGTGGCGCCGGACTCGAATTCGCCGAGCTGGTTGGACGCGCCTATGAACACCGAGTTGACGGCGCTGACCCGTCCGCGCATGGGGTCGGGCGTCTCCAACTGCACCAGCGTTTGCCGGATGACGACGCTGACCATGTCGGCCGCACCGGTGACGGCCAGGGCGGTCATCGACAGCAGCAGCTCGGTCGACAAGCCGAAGGCCAGCGTGGCTGCGCCGTACACGGCCACGGCGCCCAGCAGCACCTTGCCGCTGCGCCGGCGCACGGGCCAGCGTGCGAGGATCAGCGACACTGCCAGGGCGCCCACGGCAGGTGCGGCGCGCAGCAGGCCCAGGCCCCAGGGGCCGGTGTGCAGGATGTCGCGCGCAAACATCGGCAGCAGGGCCGTGGCGCCGCCCAGCAGCACCGCAAACAGGTCCAGCGACACGGCGCCCAGCACCACCTTGTGGCCCCAGACAAAGTGCACACCGGCCAGCAAGGTCTGCAGGGTCACGGGCGCCGCGGGCGGTGGGCGGTGCGCGTAGCGGATCGCCAGGCACAGGCCGCAGGCCATGCTGAACAGCAGCGCGCAGACGGCGTAGGTGGCGGACGCGCCGGCCACGTAGATCAGCCCGCCCAGCGCGGGCCCGGCGATGATGGCGCCCTGCATCCCGGCCGCGCTGAAGGCCAGGGCGCGGGGCAGCACCTGCGCGGGCACGAGCAATGGAGTCAAGGCCTGCTGGGCGGGCATCTGGAAGGCCCGTATGGCACCCAGCGCGACGGAGACTGCCAGCAAGAGTTCGCGCGTGGCCCATCCCCCCGCACTGCCGGCACACAGCACGGCGGCCACCGCCACCTGGGCTGCCAGGCAGACCGCCACGATGCGGGCGCGGTGGTGACGGTCGATGACGTGCCCGGCCCACAGCACCAGGCACAGCGAGGGCGCGAACTGGAACAGGCCGACGAGGCCCAGGTCCCAGGCCGAACGCGTCAGGTCGTACATCTGCCAGCCCACAGCCACCATCAGCATCTGACTGGCTGCGGTACCCGCCAAGCGGGCAAACCACAGCCGCATGAAGCTGCGGTACTGGAAGAGCGGCCCGTCGGCAGATGACCCCAAGCCTGATGACGGTGGGCTGGCCTGCGGGCGGTCCACCCCGCGAACGGGCGGGTTAGGCAATCGGCGTCCCTGTTAAGCTTGCAGGCCCATGTCGATCGCAGACGCCAGCCAAAAAGCCCACCCGCCGAGCGCGTTGCCGCGTGGCACGCGACTGGGTGAGTTCGAACTTCGGCATGTGCTGGGGGTGGGTGGATTCGGCATTGTGTACTTGGCCTTCGACCACGCGCTCGAACGCGAGGTGGCAGTCAAGGAGTACCTGCCCGCCACGCTGGTGGGTCGCACCGAGACCATGCACGTGACGCTGCGTTCGCAGTCCGATGCCGACACGTTCGCGCTGGGCCTGAAGTCCTTCGTCAACGAAGCGCGCCTGCTGGCCCACTTCGACCACCCCTCGTTGCTGAAGGTGCTGCGCTTCTGGGAAGCCAATGGCACGGCCTACATGGCCATGCCGGTGCTGCGCGGTCACACCGTCAAGGAAGTGCGGCTGGACATGAAGCAGCCGCCCGACGAGGCCTGGATGCGCGCCTTGCTCGACCCCCTGCTGGGCGCCATCGAGCGTTTGCATGCCGAGGGCGTGTTCCACCGCGACATCGCGCCCGACAACATCCAGATCGAGCCCGATGGCCGCCCGGTGCTGCTGGACTTCGGCGCAGCACGGCGCGTCATCAGCGACAAGACGCAGTCGCTCACGGCCATCCTCAAGCCGGCGTATGCGCCGATCGAGCAGTACGCCGAGGCCGGTTCCGTCAAGCAAGGGCCGTGGACCGACCTGTACGCGCTGGGCGCGACCATGCACTACGTGCTGCTGGCGCGTCCGCCGCTGCCGGCCACGGCGCGCGCGGTGCATGACGACCTGCCGCCGCTGTCGGCGCGTGATGTGCCCGGCTGCAGTGCCGAATTCCTGAACATCATCGACTGGATGCTTGCGCCGCGGCCCGCCGACCGCCCGCAGAGCGTCGCCGCCTTGCGCGACGTGCTGGCCGGCCACGCGCCGGCGCCGCGCCGCCGCACGGTCGAGCCGGTGGACCCCGGGTCGTGGGAGCGCACGATCGTCCACAAGCCTGCCGTGGTGGCACCTTCAGCCGAGCTTGAACAAACCTACGCTGCCACGATGGTGATGCCAGCGCGCGAGTCTCCTGCGTCAGCCTCACCGCCGCCCAGGGCAGCGCCAGCCGCAGGCGACGCGCGCGCCCAGACCGCTGGCGGTGCGGACGCGCCCAAGTCGCGTTTGGTGCCCGTTTTGCTGGGCGTGGCGGCGGTGGCCGTGGTGGGTGCTGCCGTGGCCTTCGGTCTGCGGCAGGGCGGGCCAGCGTCGCCGCAAGCGGCGGCCTCAGCCCCAGCGCTGGCGGCGATGGCGGCCTCAGCGCCCGCCGTGGTGGCGTCTGCGGCCGAGACGCCTGCACCCCCACTGGCGCTGGCGTCAGCCCCCGCCGCGGTGCCCCTTCAGGCCACTGCGCCGCATGCCAGTCCGCCTCCTGCCGAAAAGAAACCGCCACCGGCGCGACTCGCCGTGCCGGCCACCGTGTCCGGCCCATCGCCCGCACCGTCGATGCAGTCGGCACCGCAGAGTCAGCCGGTGCAATCCGAGCCGGTTCAGGCAGCCCGTCCGCAGGTGATCGAGCCCGCAGCAGGGGTCGTGCCTGTCGCGCCCGCGCCCAAGGCGGTCGCAGCCGGGCCCGAAGCCACGTGCGCGGGCCGCAACCAGCTGGCCTACTTTGTGTGCATGGAACGCGAGTGCCTGCGCTCGGAATTGAGCGCCAACCAGCACGCCGACTGCCGCAAGTGGCGCGCTGCCCGGCCCGGCGACGCCCCCACCAACTGACGCCCACAGCGACGCAGACGGCATGACCCCAGGCCCTGCGCAGCGTGCATCGACGGCGGCCGGTCCAGCGCAGATTGCAGTGCCAGCCGATCTCCGCCCCCATGCCGGCGTGTGGCCTGCGCGTCTGCCGCGTGAACTGGTCGTGCCCGACACGACGCTGTGGTTCAACCTCGAGGTCAGCGCGCGACGCTATCCCGACAAGCCGGCTTGCCTGTTCTTCGGCCGCCCCCTGAGCTATTCGCAGTTGCACCAACAGTCCCTGGCGCTGGCCGGCTGGTTGCAGGCGCAAGGCGTGCAGGCTGGCGACCGGGTGGCCCTGTTCATGCAGAACTGCCCGCAGTACGTGGTGGCCTTCTATGCCGTGCTGCGGGCCAATGCCGTGGTGGTGCCGGTGAACCCCATGAACCGTGCCGACGAGTTCGTGCACTACATCGTCGACCCTGCCACCCAGGTCGTCATCACGACGGCCGATCTGGCGCCGATCGTGGACCAAGCCAACGCCACACTGGCACCGCAGCAGCAACTGCGCTGCATCCTGGCCACGCACATGACGGACGCCATGCCCACGGGCGCGCTGGACGACGCCGAGCGACCCGCGTCGGCCATTCTGGACTGGCTGCGCCGGGACTGGCCGCTGCCCGCGGGCGCCGTGCGCTGGCGCGATGCCCTGGCCGCGGCACTGCAACCCGGGCCTGAGACGGCAAAGCCAGACGACCTGGCTTTGCTGCCCTACACCTCGGGCACCACCGGCCTGCCCAAAGGCTGCATGCACACCCACCGCACGCTGATGCCCAACGTGGTGGGTTCGGCGCTGTGGGGCCAGGCCAGCGCCGAGGCGGTGAGCCTGTGCGTGGTGCCCATGTTCCACATCACCGGCATGCTGTACGGCGTGCTCAGTTCGGTCTACAACGGGTTGACCGCGGTGGTGATGCCGCGTTGGGACCGCGAACTGGCCGGGCGCTTGATTTCGCGCCACCGGGTGACGCACTGGACATGCATCCCCACCATGGTCATCGACCTCTTCGCCAGCCCGAACTACCGCGACTTCGACCTCACCAGCCTGCGTTACCTCTCCGGGGGCGGCGCTGCGATGCCGTTCGCGGTGGCCGAACGGCTGCAGCAGGAGTTCGGCCTGAACTTCGTCGAAGGCTATGGCCTGACGGAAACGGCCGCGCCCAGCCACAGCAACCCCACCGACCGCGCAAAGCTGCAGTGCCTGGGCATCCCGATCTTCGGCGTCGACAGCCGCGTCATCGACCCCGACACCCTGTTGCCCGTGCCACAGGGCGAGACGGGTGAGATCGTGACCCACGGACCCATGGTGTTCAAAGGCTACTGGGGCCACCCCGAGGCCACGCGCGCCGCCTTCATCGACATCGACGGCAAGTCCTTCTTCCGCACCGGCGACCTCGGCCGCATCGACGAGGAGGGCTACTTCTTCCTGACCGACCGCTTGAAGCGAATGATCAACGCCAGCGGCTTCAAGGTCTGGCCCAGCGAGGTGGAGTTGCTGCTGTTCAAGTGCCCCTGGGTGCAAGAGGCCTGCGTGATTTCTGCCGTTGACGCCTACCGTGGCGAGACTGTCAAGGCGGTGATCGTGCTGCGCCAGGAAGCCCGCGGTCGCACCACCGAGCAGGACATCGTGGCCTGGGCCCGCGAACACATGGCCGTCTACAAGGTGCCGCGCGTGGTGCAGTTCGTTGACGAGTTGCCCAAGAGCGGATCGGGCAAGGTAATGTGGCGGCTGCTTCAGGAGCGCGAGTCCACTGGTTAACGGCAAGCAGCGGGGCGCTGGTCCATACTTCAGCGCCTGCCAGAACCTGTCGGAGAACACAATGCCTGGACTTCTGCCCCACGTTGACGAAGACGGCCTGCTCGAGTATTCGGTGGTCTACACCGACCGCGCAGTCAACCACATGTCGCAGAGCTTCCAGGGCGTGATGCGCGACATCTCGCGCACCTTGAAGTCGGTTTACGCCGCGAAGTCGGCCATCGTCGTGCCGGGCAGCGGCACCTTCGGCATGGAAGCCGTGGCGCGCCAGTTCGCGACGGGCAGGAAGGCACTGGTCATCCGCAACGGCTGGTTCAGCTACCGCTGGACGCAGATCTTCGACATGGGCGGCATCCCTGCCGAGTCCACCGTGCTGAAAGCCCGCCGCGTGACCCCTGGCAAGCAGGGCGCGTTTGCGCCAGCGCCGATTGCCGAGGTGGTGGCTGCCATCCACGCCGGCCGGCCTGACGTGGTCTTCGCGCCGCACGTGGAAACCTCGGCCGGCATGATCCTG
>JANNWL010000424.1:0-3194 GCA_031414735.1 Burkholderiales bacterium
GGCACGGTGGGCACGAGGCGGGTCCATTCGCGGCCGTCGAAGGTGGAGAGCACCGGGCCGCGGAAGTACATCTGCTCGGGCCGCGGCGGCGGGCCGAAGAAGCGCACGCGCATCGCCACCGAATCGTCGTTGGCCAGTTGCGCCATGCCCCCCAGCTGCATGCTGCCCGACAGGCCCGTGCGGCCGATGGCGTCCTGCGGCAAACCCCACAGCGGACCGATGCGCGGGAACAGCAGGAACATCACCACCATCACCGGCACGCCCAGCGCTGCAGCCTGTACAGCCACGAGGCCGGCCCGCGCCAGCGCGGGTTTGCCGACCGGCATGTGGGCCAGCACGAGGGCCGTCAGCAGGCCCCACAGCGCCACCAGCATCCACAACCCGGTGCCCAGCGACTGCGAGTACAAAAAGTGCGTCAGCACCAGGAAGAAACCCAGAAAGAAGACCACCAGCGCGTCGCGGCGCGCGCGCAGTTCCAGGGTCTTCAGCGCCAGCAGCACCACCAGCATGGTCACGCCGGCTTCCTTGCCCAGCAGGGCGCGCTCGCGCCAGATGGTCAGCATGGCGGCCAGGATCAGCAGGCTGCTGACGAGCCAGCGGCTGGGCAGCGGGCCGCCCGTCCAGGCCAGTCGGCCGCGCCAGGCCAACACGCCGCCGACCATCAGCGCGCACCAGATCGGCAGGTGCAGCAGGTGGGGCAGCACCGTCCAGCCGATCACCGCCAGGTGGAACACGGTGTCGCGCGCGTCGCGCGGCAAATGGCGCAGGCGGGACAGCGCGGCGATGTTCATGGCCATTGCGCCAACTTGTCCAGCGCTGCGCGGCGGTGCGCGTCGCCCAGGCCTGGCGCAAGTTCGACACCGGGCAGCCGCAGTCCGCAGGCCAGGCCGGCCTGGTCGGCCGCCTGCACCCAGGCGGCCAGGCGCGACAGGCGCTGTTCAGCATCGCCCCCCTGGGCGGCGGCCCAGTCCAGCCAGAGTTCGGTCTGGCGTGAGTGCGTGGTCTCGCGGCTGACCAGCTCGCCACTGCGTGCCACCTTCTTCCACGCCACCTGGCGCATGCTGTCGCCGCGCCGCCAGGGGCGCACCCCGTCGAGTTCGCTGCCGGGGCCGGGGCGGTGGTCGCGCTCGTCGCCAGCGCTGGCGGCCACGGCGGGCAAGGGTGGGGCGGGCTGCTCCAGGCGCGGCCAGGCCAGCACGCGCGCGGCGGGGCGCCACAGCGTCCAGGCGCGGAACAGGCCGAAGGGGAACACGGTTTCCAGCACCAGCATGGGGACAGAGTGCCAGCCGCGGTGTTCGGGCACCAGGCTGACATGCACCGACTCGTGGCCTCCCGCAGCCACATCGCACCACGCGAAAGACTGGCCGCCGCCGCCGCGGTCGTGGAACTGCAGGGCCAGGCCGTGGCGCTGTCGACCGGGGTTGTGCACCACCACTTCCAGCACGGCGGCGTCGCCGGCAAACACCGCCGCCGTGGGCCGCAGGTGCAGCGTCAACCCGCGCAGCGTGCCGTGCGTCATGTGCATCGACACCAGCCCCGCGCCGGCGAGCAGGAAAGTCAGCGCATAGCCCAGGTTGAGCTGGTAGTTGATGCTGGCCAGCAGCATCATCAACAGCGTCATCGCAAAGGCCAGCCCGGCGCGGGTGGGCAGGATGTAGATGTTGCGCTGGCCCAGGGCCCAGGTGTCGGTGGCCGGCAGGCGGCTTTGCCACCAGCGCTCGATGCGCTGCCTGAC
Organism: Burkholderiales bacterium; assembly: GCA_031414735.1. Classification (GTDB taxonomy): domain Bacteria; phylum Pseudomonadota; class Gammaproteobacteria; order Burkholderiales; family Burkholderiaceae_C; genus Rubrivivax. The sequence continues at coordinate 1,736 of JANNWL010000424.1, forward strand.
CGTGCGGCGGGGCGCCTTGGCAAGCGCGGGGGGCAGGGCGGTGGTGGACACGCCCTGCTCAGGGGATGGGGGTGGCCTCGACCATCGCCCGCACCTGTTCGATCGGGCCGCGTCCGCAGCCCGCCACGGGGTTGAGGCGGTGGGCGATGGCCTGCGGCAAGATGGCCTGCACGTCGTCGGGCGAGACATAGTCGCGCTCGGCCATGAAGGCGCGCGCCTTGGCCGCCCGCAGCACGGCGATGCCGGCACGCGGCGACAGGCCCTCGGTGAACCAGGCACCCGAGCGGGTGGCCCCGATCAACGCCTGCAGGTAGTCCAACAGCGGGTCGGACGCGCGCACCTGGAGCACCGCAGCCTGCGCGGCTTGCAACTCGCCGGGCTGCATCACGGAACCCAGCTGCATGGCGGCGTGGCGGCGGTCGCCGCCGGCCAGCAGCAGCCGCTCGCTGGCGCGGTCCGGATAGCCCAGGGTGATGCGCAGCAGGAAACGGTCGAGCTGGCTCTCGGGCAAGGGGTAGGTGCCCAGCTGGTCGCTGGGGTTCTGCGTGGCGATGACGAAGAAGGGCCGCGGCAGCGGACGGGTCTGGTTTTCGACCGAGACCTGCTGCTCTTCCATGGCCTCGAGCAGCGCGCTTTGCGTCTTCGGGCCGGCGCGGTTGATCTCGTCGGCCAGCAGCACCTGCGTGAACACCGGGCCGGGGTGGAAGACGAAGCTGTCGGTGGCGCGTTCGAACACGCTCACGCCGATGAGGTCGCTGGGCATCAGGTCGGCCGTGAACTGCACGCGCGAAAACTGCAGCCCCAGCGATACCGCCAGGGCATGCGCCAGCGTGGTCTTGCCGACACCGGGCACGTCTTCGATGAGCAGGTGCCCGCCGGCCATGAGGCAGGCCACGCAGTCCTCGATCTGCGGGCGTTTGCCCACCACGATCGTGCTAATCTGATCCACCAGCCGGGAGAGCTGGCGCGCAAGGCCTGTGTCCATGCGCAGAACCTTACCCGAAACGAGACAGCGCCCGTCATGACCACTGCCTACTTCAGCCACCCCGAGTGCCGTTTGCACGATATGGGAGCAGGCCACCCGGAGTGCCCGCAACGGCTGGACGCCATTGCCGACCACCTGCTGGCCACGGGGCTGGACGTGGCGCTGCAGTTCCACGACGCACCACGCGCCACGGTCGAGCAGATCTCGCGGGCCCACGCGTCCGGCTACGTCACCGAGTTGACCGACCTACTCGAGCAGGTGCGCGCCGCCGGCCGGCCACGTGCGCTGGACCCCGACACCGTGGCCAACCCCGGCACCCTGGCCGCCGCGCTACGCGCCGCCGGCGCGGCGGTGGCCGCCACCGACGAGGTCATCTCAGGCCGCGCCCGCAACGCCTTCTGCGCCGTGCGGCCCCCGGGCCACCACGCCACGCGCGACGAGGCCATGGGCTTCTGCTTCTTCAACAACGTGGCC
>JANNWL010000425.1:0-5481 GCA_031414735.1 Burkholderiales bacterium
CCTCGCCGTCGCGCTGGGCGGGCTGGGCATAGCGTGCAATCGCCTCGCGGCAGATCTCGTTCACGCTGGTGCCTTCCTGCACCGCCTTGATGCGGGCGGCGCGCAGCAGGTCATCGTCGATGGCGAGGGTCAGATTGGCCACGGTTCGGACTCCTTGAGTAACACGTAATCAGTGTAAAACTTATTACGTGTCAGGATACCAGGAGCTTCTCAGACGACAGGTAGGCCAGGCGGTAGGTCTCGAAGTCCACCGTGTCTGCCGCCTCGATGGCGCGCCGCTTGACCACCGATTCGTCGGCCAGGGCCTCGAACGCTGCCTGCGCGGCCGCGCCCCAGGGCAGGCCCAGCAGATGGTTGCGGGTCTGCTCGCTTTGGGCGCGGATGAAGCCGGTGTACGAGCCGCCAAAGTCCTGCGCCACCGTGGCCAACGCCCGCGCCGACGGTAGCGTCTCGGGCGCGCGCAGTGCAGCGCCCGCGGCGTTCAGCGCGGCGCTGTGCTCGGTGCTGCCGTGGGCGGCGTCCAGGGCCCGGGCCAGCGGCTGGCACTCGGTCAGCAGCTCGGCGGCCCAGTCAAGCAGGCTGACCTGTGCACCCCCACGCTCCAGCATCAAGCCGGGTTCGCGCCCGTGCGAGGCCGTGCGGTGCTGGTTGCGGCCGAGTTCGGCGATTTCTTCCGGCGTGTCGGGCGGGCTGTCGGCCAGCAGGCAGTGCAGCAGGAAGACATCCAGGAAGCGGATCGTCGGCGCCGCGATGCCCACCGGCACGAACGGGTCCAGGTCCATGCAGCGCACCTCGATGTATTCCACGCCGCGCTCGCGCAGCGCATGCAGCGGGCGCTCGCCGGGGTGGATGACGCGCTTGGGCCGGATCGTGCCGTAGAACTCGTTCTCGATCTGCAGCAGCGTGGTGCCGAGCTGGTTGTATTCACCGCCCAGGTTGCGCACGCCGATGCGTTCGTAGTCCGGGTAGGGCCGGGTCAGCGCGTCGTGCAACGACGCGGCATAGCTCTCCAGGCTGTTGTAGCTGACGGCCAGCGTTGCCTGCGCTTCGCTCTGGTAGCCCAGGCGCCCCATGCGCAGACTGGTGGCGTGCGGCAGGCCCAGGGTGTGGGGGCCGATGGGCTGCAGTGGATGATCGCGCCCCTGGACGAAGCTGGAACAGACGGCAGGGCTGGCGCCGAACAGCAGCAGCAGCAGGAAGGCGTGGCGGCGGAAGTTGCGGATGAGCGCGAAGTGCTCGTCGTTGCTCAAGCCCGGCAGCGACCAGTTGTAGTGGATGCCGCTGATGGTCTGCATGCGCCGCCCATAGCGGTGGCCCAGTCCCATGCGGTAGACGCTCTTGGCGCGCGCCACGTTGCTGCTGCCGTAGCGGCCCAGGGGAATCGTCTCGTCGGTGGGCAGGCCGCAAGGCATGCTGCCGACCCACAGCCGCTCGTCGCCCAGCCGGGCCAGCGTGCGGTAGACGAACTGGTGCACGCGTGTCAGCTCGTCCAGGCAGGCCTCGACACCGGCGTGCACGCCGGTGATCAGCTCGAGCTGGCTTTCACTGAAATCGGTCGTGATATGCGGGTGCGTCAGCGCCGAACCCAGCGTGGCCGGGTGCGGCGTGAGCGCCAACCCGCCACCAGGAAGTGAGCGCAGGCTCTCCTTCTCGATGCCGCGGCGTATGGCGAGCAGACGGTCGGCAGTCAGGGCCTGGAGTCGGCGTTGGAGGCTCATGGGGGGTCTCGCGGCAGGCACAGGGGGAGCGAGCGTAAGCGTTCGGCGGCAAACACGCTTGCGGCGCTGTGGCCAAACAGGCGCGCCCAGACCGTTGCTTCAGCCGGTCGCCAAGCCCACGTTCGGCAGCACCGGCCGATGCGCCAGCGCCTGCGCCATGAGCTGCTCGACCAGCTCGCGGTCGGCTTGCGGCAGCGCCAGGCGCGGCGGCCGCGTGCGCCAACTGCCGCGGCCGGCCAGGTGTTCGCACAGCTTGATGCACTGCACCAGGTCGGGCCGGGCGTCCAGGTGCAGCAGGGGCATGAACCATTCGTAGAGCGGCATCGCTTCAGCGAAGCGGCCGGCGCGGGCCAGGCGGAAGAGTGTTTCGCCCTCGCGCGGGAACGCATTCGACAGGCCCGACACCCAGCCCACGGCGCCGACGGCGATGCTTTCGACGACCACGTCGTCCAGCCCGGCGAAGAGCACGAAGCGGTCGCCGACGCGGTTGCGCGTGTCGATGAAGCGCCGCGTGTCGCCCGAGCTGTCCTTGAAGCAGACGATGGTGTCGCAGTCGGCGAGCTGCGCCAGGATGTCCGGCGTGATGTCGTTCTTGTAGATCGGCGGGTTGTTGTAGACCATCACCGGCACGTCGGTGGCGCGGGCCACGCCTCGAAAGTGCGCCACGCTTTCATGCGGCTTGGCCGAATAGACAAGCGCCGGCATGAGCATGATGCCGTCCACGCCCAGGCGCGCCGCCTCGCGCGCGGTCTCGATGGCGAAGGGTGTGGTGAACTCGGCCACGCCGCAGATCACCGGCACGCGGCCGGCGGCCACTGACTTGGCGACCTCCACCACCTGCATCTTCTCCGAGCGGCTGAGCGAGGTGTTTTCGCCCACCGTGCCGCACACCACCAGTCCCGACACGCCGTCGCGCACCAGCCCTTCGATGACGCGGGCCGTGGCGTCCAGGTCGAGCGAAAAGTCTTCGCGGAACTGTGTCGTGACGGCAGGGAAGACGCCTTGCCAGGAGACGGCGGCGCTCACGGTGCAGACCCGGTGACCGGGGTGACGGCGCAGGTGTTCATGGTCAGGCCCTTCGACATGAAAACCCTGTTGTAACCTGAAGCCCCCTCCCGACCCGACGCCGCCATGGACACCCGCCTCATCGATTCGCACACCGGCGGCGAGCCCACCCGGCTGGTGGTCAGCGGCGGGCCCGATCTGGGCAGTGGCACGGTGCTCGAGAGGCTGCAGCGCTTTCGCACCCAGCACGACGCCTGGCGCCGCGCGCTGGTGAACGAGCCGCGCGGCAACGACGTGCTCGTCGGTGCGCTGCTGTGCCCGCCGCACGACCCGGCCCACGCCTGCGGCGTGATCTTCTTCAACAACACCGGCTACCTGGGCATGTGCGGGCACGGCACGATCGGTCTGGTGGCCACGCTGGCGCACCTGGGGCGGCTGGCCGTGGGCGAGCACGGCATCGAAACGCCCGTGGGCACTGTGCGGGCCACGCTGCATGCCGACGGCAGCGTCACCGTGGCCAACGTGCCGGCCTGGCGCCATGCGCATCACGTGGCTGTTGAGGTACCGGGTGGGGGCCGTGTCCATGGCGACGTGGCCTGGGGCGGCAACTGGTTCTTCCTGTGCCACGACCATGGGCTGGGTTTGCTGCCAGCGAACATCGCCGCGCTGACACAGCGGGCGGGTTTGATCAGGCAGGCACTGCACGCCGCGGGCATCACCGGAGCCAGGGGTGCAGAGATCGACCACATCGAGCTGCTGGGCCCGGCCCAGGCGCCACCCAACGCGCCGGGCCGCGACCCGGCTTTGGCTGGCCGCAGCTTCGTGCTGTGCCCGGGCGGCGCCTACGACCGGTCGCCCTGCGGCACCGGTACCAGCGCCGAGCTGGCCTGCCTGGCGGCCGATGGCGTGCTGGCGCCGGGGCAGCGGTGGCACCAGGAAAGCGTCATCGGCAGTGTCTTCACCGGCCACTACCAAGCGGCGCCGGCCGGGCAGGCCGGCATCCTGCCCTTCATCCATGGCCGCGCCCATGTGACGCTGGACGCCACGGTGGTGTTCGATGAAGACGACCCAATGACCTGGGGCCTGGCCTGAGTTTGTCGGCCATGCCCCCGCCCGACCTGCCGGCCTTGGGCGCCCACGAAACCAGCGCCGACTGGGTGGTGGTGGGCGCCGGCATCGTCGGCCTGTGCATTGCGCTGCGTCTTCGCCAATGCGGGCTGTCGGTGCTGCTGCTCGACCGCCAGGGCGTGGCTGCAGAGGCCAGCCGGGGCAACGCCGGCGCGCTGGCCTACGCCGACATCCTGCCGCTGGCCAGCCCGGGCATCCTGCGCCAGGCGCCGCGCTGGTTGCTCGACCCGCTGGGCCCGCTGTCGATCCCGCCGGCCTACCTGCCGCGCATCACGCCCTGGCTGTGGCGTTTCTGGCGCGCCAGCCAGGGCCCGCAAGTGGCGGCCAGCACGCGGGCCCAGGCTGGCCTGATGCGCCTGGCTGCGCAGACCATGCCGGCGCTGGTCCACGACGTGGGTGCCGGGGCGCTCTTGCACACCGACGGCAATCTGCACCTCTTCGAAACGGAAGCCGAGTGGCGCGCCAGCCTGCCGGGCTGGGCGGTGCGGGCCGAACACGGCATCGGCTTCGAACACCTGCACGGCGCGGCGGCCATCGCGCGTTGGCAACCGGGCTTGTCGCGAGGCCTGGTGGCTGCCACCTGGGTGCCCGGCTGGCAGCGCATCGACGACCCGCTGCGCCTGTGCGAACAGGTCGCCACCGCCTTCGTTGATCGGGGTGGCGTGCTGCGCCGGGCCGAGGTGTTGGCGCTGCAGCCGGCGGCCGGCGGCATCGCCCTGCAGCTTCACGGCGGGCAGCGGCTGCTGGCGCAGCGCGTGGTGGTGGCGGCCGGCGCGTGGTCGCACAGGCTGGCGCGGTCCCTGGGACAGCGCATCCCGCTGGAAACCGAGCGCGGCTACAACACCACGCTGCCAGCCGGCGCCTTCCGGCTACGGCGGCAGCTCACTTTCGGCAGCCACGGCTTCGTCGTCACGCCCATCGCCGGCGGCGTGCGCGTGGGCGGCGCGGTGGAGCTCGGCGGGCTGACCGCGCCGCCCAACTACCGCCGCGCCCAGGCGCTGCTGGACAAGGCCCGCCGCTTCCTGCCCGGGCTGCGCTGCGAAGGCGGCACGCCGTGGATGGGATTCCGCCCGTCGCTGCCCGACAGCCTGCCCGTCATCGGCGCAGCACCCGGCGAGCCGCGCGTGCTGTATGCCTTCGGTCACGGCCATCTGGGGTTGACGCAGTCGGCGGCCACAGCGGCGCTGGTGACCGACCTGGCGCAGGGGCACGCGCCGGCCGTGGACTTGCGGCCGTTTGCAGCGGACCGCTTCTTGAAGCAGGTTTGACGCAGCGTTCGCGGCCCGTCAACACGTCAAGGCGCCACTGCCGACACCGGCCCCAGTGACTGGGCCAGGAAGTCGAACACACGCACAAAAATCTCGGCCTGCGCGCGCGCGGTGGCCGCGGGTGTGCCGCCGATCTTGGACGGGCCGGCGTTGAACTGCGTCGTGGGCGCCCAGCCTGTGCCGCCCAGGAAGTGGCCTGCGTCGCGGTAGACCAGGGCCACGGTGGGCCGACCGGCCTTGTCGGGCGTCTGGGCGCGGGCTTGGGCAATCAGGCGGGCCATGCCGCCGCTGTCCCAGACCTGGTCGTCGTCGGCCCCGGCCACCAGCACCGGTGCTGCGATCAACTCCACCGGGATGCGTGC
>JANNWL010000426.1:0-9139 GCA_031414735.1 Burkholderiales bacterium
CGCTGCAGCCCGGTGAAGCCAGCGCGGTCCAGGTAGGCGGCCATGAAGTCCTGGTTCAAGCCGACGCGGTGGTGGTCGTGTTCATGGGTGTGCCCGCCGAAGATCATGCGCATCAGCTGGAAGCGTTGATTCACGTCGAACTGATGGCGCTGCAACAGCAGGTGGGCCAGGATGTCCAGGTCGGGCACCGACACGCGCAGCACGCCGCCGGGCATCAGCACACGGTGCCACTCGGCCAATGCACGTGGCAGCTCGTCGGCGTAGTCGAAATGCTCGAGCACGTGCGAAGCGTAGACCTCGGCAAAGCAGCCCTCCTCGAAGCGGCTCAAGTCCAGCGCGTTGCCGACATGGTCGACGTGCGGCCCGGGCCGGGCGTCCAGGACTTCCCAGCCGCTCTTGGCCTCGTGTCCGCCTATGTGCAGTCTTCTTTGCATGCGCTTGTTTCCTCGGCCGTCGCTCGTGGCCCCGCGCGGATGATTGCTCCCGCACCGAGGGGCACGTCGCATGAATAGGCCGGGTTTGGGGCCGCACTTTCGAAGCAAGGGCCGCGCGGGACTCGGTACGCGCCGCCAAAAAAGTCGCTAAAGCTTTCGTCGGCCCCTGCCGAAATAGCTCTCAACGTGCTTCACAAGAGGTGCGGGGTCCGGACCAGAACGGACTGCGAGATTCATACCTGCTTACCGGGCAGGAGCGGATGAATCGGCAGCGTCGGGAGGACCGGGCGATTTCCGCCCACATGCCTGAGTTCAACAACCTCACTGGAGAATTTCCATGCCCCAGACCCTGAATACCAACCTGATCTCTTTGAACGCCCAGCGCAACTTGGGCAGCAGTCAAGCCGCACTGGCGACATCGATGCAACGCCTGTCCTCAGGCATGCGCGTCAACGGCGCCAAAGACGACTCTGCCGGCCTGGCCATCGCAGAACGCATGCAAGCCCAGATCAAGGGCATGACGGTGGCCACGCGAAATGCCAACGATGGCATCTCTCTGACCCAGACCGCAGAAGGCGCGCTGGGCAAGGTGGGTGACATGCTGCAGCGTATGCGTGAACTCGCCGTGCAATCCGTGAACAGCACCAACAGCGCCGGCGACCGCGACAGTCTCAACAATGAGTACCTGCAACTTTCGAAGGAAGCGGCACGCACCTTGGGCGGCACGCAGTTCAACGGTCAAAGCATTCTGGCCACGACGACGAACTCTGTCTTCCAGGTCGGCGCCAACACCTCGAGCACGCTCGACCAGATCTCCGTGGCGGCGTTTGACTGGACCTCAGTGGCCAGCATCACCACGGCCATTGGCGCTGCGGTGGGTACCGACCCGACGACGTCGGTGGCCGGCACCGACGGCAGCTTCGCGACCGCGTCGATCACCGCCCTGGACGCTGCCATCACCTCGGTGAACGACCAGCGAGCCACCTTCGGCGCGGTGCAAAACCGCTTCGACAACGTGGTCGCCAACCTGATGGTCAACGTCGAGAACCAGACCGCTGCGCGCAGCCGGATCATGGACGCCGACTACGCGTCGGAGACGGCGAGCCTGTCGCGAGCCAGCATCCTGCAGCAGGCCGGTAACGCCATGGTGGCGCAGGCCAACCAGTTGCCCCAGCAGGTGCTGGCGCTGTTGCGCTGACGGTACCGGCGCTGCCCGCGGGCAGCGACCGCGCGCCCCTGCAGGCGCGGCGTACTTGAAGAAAAGGCCCGCCACTCCAGGCGGGCCTTTTGCGTTGTGAGGGGATGGAACTGGCAGTTTTCCGACCGCTTTTCCGGCTTATGTTTCTGGAGCCATGGCACTAACCTGAGGTCCAGCGTTTCGGTCCCGGTTTTCGGTACGGGCCGCGAACCGAGCCCGAAGAAGCAGACCCGCAAGGAGAACCGCCGTGCCCCAGACGATCAACACCAACCTTCCGTCACTGAACGCCCAGCGCAACCTCGCCACCAGCCAGGGCTCGCTGCACGTGTCCATGCAACGCTTGTCGTCGGGCTTGCGCGTCAACAGCGCCAAGGACGACGCGGCCGGCTTGGCCATTGCCGAGCGAATGAACTCCCAGGTACGCGGCATGGCCGTGGCCATGCGCAACGCCAACGACGGCATTTCGATGGCGCAGACCGCCGAGGGTGCGTTGGGCAAGGTCGGCGACATGCTGCAACGCATGCGCGAGCTCGCCGTGCAGGCGGCCAACGGCACCAACAGCACCAGCGACCGCAACAGCTTGAACAACGAGTACCTGCAACTGGCCCGCGAATCCGGCCGAACTTTGGGCGGCACGCAGTTCAACGGCCAGAACATCCTGGCCACGACATCGGCGTCGACCTTCCAGATCGGCGCCAACACCGACGCCAACCTCGACCAGATCCAGGTCACGGCTTTTGACTGGACCTCGGTGACGGCCATCATCGACGCCGTCGGCCTGGCGGTGGGCACCGACCCGACGATTGCCGTGGCCGGCACGGACGGATCCTTTGCGACCACCTCCATCACGGCCTTGGACTTGGCCATCACCGCCATCAACGACCAGCGCGCCACTTTTGGCGCGGTGCAGAACCGCTTCGACAACGTGGTCAGCAATCTGATGGTGTCCAGCGAGAACCAGACCGCCGCACGCAGCCGCATCATGGACGCTGACTACGCGGTAGAAACCGCCAGCCTGTCGCGCGCCCAGATCCTGCAGCAGGCTGGCAACGCCATGCTGGCCCAAGCCAACCAGCTGCCCCAGCAGGTGCTGTCGCTGTTGCAGCGCTGACTAAAGTTTCCCGCAGCACAGCCGATAAGGGTTCCAAGGGGGCGGATTCCGCGCCCCTCAGGAACCCTTTGTGCTTTCGGGCCCGACCTGGGCCGCGCACCGGAGAACCGCCATGGCCACCATCACATCACTAGGCATCGGCAGCGGCATCGACATCAACAGCATCGTCACGCAGCTGGTGGCGCTGGAGCGCCGACCACTGCAGCAGATGCAGAGCAACGCCACGCGACTGCAGGCGCAGGTGTCGTCGTTCGGCCGCATGCAGGGCCTGTACAGCGGACTGCAGACGGCCAGCAACGCCTTGAACGATGCCGCGCTGTGGTCGCGTTCCACCGCCACGTCCAGCGACGCCACAGTCGTCAGCAGCAGCGGCGGCGACGGCGCTGCGCAGGGCAACTACGCCATCACCGTGCAGGCCCTGGCCAGCAGCCAGACCCTGGCCTCGGGCACGACCTTCCCGGCGGCCACATCGCTGGTCGGCAGCGGCACACTCACCTTCCAGCTCGGCAGCTGGAACGCTGACCAGACCGGCTTCACGGACAAGCCGGACACGGCGTCGGTCAACGTCGAGGTCGGCGCCACCGACACCCTGCAGTCGCTGCGCGACAAGATCAACGCCAGCAGCGCCGGGGTATCGGCCTCGATCGTGAGCGACGCGAGTGGCGTGCGCTTGTCGCTGCGCTCGGCCAGCACCGGGTCAGAGAACGGCTTTCGCGTCGCTGCGGCCGAGGCGGGCACGCCGGGGCTGTCGCGCCTGGCTTTCGACCCCATGAGCGGGCCCGGCGACATGGAACTCAAGCAGTCGGCCGGCAACGCACGCGCCGTGGTCAACGGCATTGCCGTGGTCTCGGCCAGCAACGATCTCTCGGGCGTGGTCGAGGGCCTGACCCTGCGCCTGCGCAAGGAATCCGCCACGCCAGTCGACGTGGCCGTGACCAGCGACCGCGGCGCCGTCACCGCCGCGATCAAGACCTTTGCCGATGCCTACAACGACCTGACACGCTACCTCAGCGAGCAGACCCGTTTCGACGCCGGCAGCAGCACCGGCGGCCCGCTGCAGGGCGACAGTGCCGTCACCGGCCTGCTGAGCCGTCTGCGCGGGCCGCTGAATGCCAGTTCGGGCGCGTCGCCGGCCTTCGCGCGCCTGTCCGATGCGGGCGTGGAACTGCAGCGCGACGGCACCTTGAAGATCAACCAGACCAAGCTCGACGGCGCCACCAACAAGCTCGAACAGTTGCAGCAGGCCTTCACGAACAGCGACACCGGCAACCCCGCCAACAACGGATTCGCACGGCGATTTTCTGTATTGGCTGGCGATGTGCTGGCCACCGATGGCAGCCTGAGCACACGCACGGCGGGCCTGAAGAAGCTGATTGACAAGAACACCGACAGCCAGGCGCGGCTGAATGACCGCGTCGAGCGCTTCCAGCAGCGCCTTGTGCAGCAGTACACGGCCATGGACGCCACCGTGTCGCGGCTGAACTCGTTGCAGAGCTACGTCTCGCAGCAGATTGCGGCGCTGAACCGCCCCAGTTCGTAAAGGCGGTGTAACCAGCGGCCAGGTCGACTCAAGTCGACCGCGGCGGCGGCCGATAAAAAGGGCACTCCCAGCCCTTAGCGCCCCGCACCCGCATGTTTGCCAGCTCCTACCCCAGTCCTGCAAGCGCACGCCGCCAGCTCGGTGGCCTCTACCAACAAGTAGGGCTTGAAACCCAGCTTGCCGGCGCCTCGCCGCACCACCTGGTGACGATGCTGTTCGACGGCTACATGGAAGCCGTGGCGCAGGCCCGCGGCGCCATGCGGGCAGGCCAGATCGAGATCAAGGGCCGCGCCATCGGCCGTGCCCTGGGCATCGTGCAAGAAGGGCTGCGCGCGGGGTTGGACCTCAAGGTCGGCGGCTCGCTGGCGCGCGACCTCGACGAGCTGTACGCCTACATCGCCGGCCGGTTGACCCTGGCCAACCTGCGCAACGACGAAGCCATGCTCGACGAGTGCCAGCGGCTGGTGCAGCCGCTGCGCGAGGCCTGGGCGTCGATCGCCCCGGTGGCCAAAGTCGCCCCCCGTTGACTGCAGTGCCTCCCCTGCCCCTGACGCCCTTGATGCGAGAGACGAGCACCCACCCCATGGACCCCCAACTCTTGAGCTACTACGAAGCCATCGAACAGACCAGCGTCGACATGCTGTCCGCCGCGCGGTCGGGCAACTGGGACGCAGTCGTCAAGCTCGAAGGCGCCTGCGTGCTGCTGATTACGAAACTGAAGCAGGCCGCGCAGCTGCCGGCGTGTGCGCCCACCGACACCGTGGCGGTGGAAGCCGCCAAGGCCAAGTCGCGTCTGATGCAGCGGATCCTGGTCAACGACGCCGAAATCCGGCAGCTCGCCGAGCCCTGGTTGCAGGACCTCGACGCCACGCTGGCCGGCCACCGCCAGACGCTTCACTGACCCTTGCCCCGAGGAGCCTGCCATGTTTGAAGACACGCAACCGGCCGCGCTGGATGCACTGGGCGACCATGATCGCTGGGCGCCGTTTCGAGTGCCGAATGCCGATGCCCGCGTGGCCTTGCTGCGTGAATTGCGCGACGGCAGCGTGCCGCTGTCGGTGAGCTCGCCCTGCGGCGCGTCGCTGCGCACCGCAATCTGGGCCATGGACACGGCACAGAAGCGCCTGAATTTCAGCGCCGAGGAACGCAACCCCCAACTGCAACAACTCGTGCAGAGCGACGAGGCCGTGGCTGTGGCCTACCTGGAGAGCGTCAAGCTCCAGTTCGAACTGAGCAACCTGATCCTCGTGCGCGGGCAGCGCGCATGCACGTTGCAGGCCGACATGCCCAGCGACATTTATCGCTTTCAGCGCCGTGGCGCCTTTCGCGTGCGCGCACCGCAGCGCCACTCGCCGTCGGCCCGGCTGCGCCACCCGGCGATTCCGGACATGGCGCTGTCGCTGCGCCTGCTCGATGTGAGTGCGGGGGGGTGCGCGCTGTGGCTGCCCGATGACGTGCCCTTGCTGCAGGCCGGCACATTGCTAGGTGAGGTGCAGGTCGAGCTCGACGCGGAAACACGCTTCAGCAGCGGCCTGTCGGTGCAGCATGTCAGCGCCATCGGGCCGGGCGAGCACGGCGTGCGCCTGGGCTGCGAGTGGTCGGCACTCGGCGGCCTGTCGGAGCGCATCCTGCAGCGCTGGATCGACCTGGCGCAAAAGCGCCGCCGCTTGTTGTCGCTCACCTAAGGCGCCACCGGATCTCGCCATGAGCATGCCGGCAGCACCGTCCGCGGCCGGTTTCACGCTGGTCGAACTCGCCGTGGTGTGTGCCATGGTGGGCGTGCTGACCGCTGTCGCCCTGCCCAGCTACCAGAGCCACCTGCTGCGCGCTGGCCGCGCCGATGCGGTGGATGCGTTGACTCGCCTGCAACTGGCCCAGGCGCAGTACCACGCAGCGCACGGCCTGTACGCCACCGAGCTGTCGGTGTTGCGCGGCGTGCCGCAGCCCGACAGCGCCCTGGGCCTGTACACGCTGGCCGTCACCGGGGGTGGCGATGGCTACCGCGCCACGGCCGCGGCGACAGGGCGCCAGCGCAAGGACAGCGAGTGCACGGTGCTCAGTGTGGAGGTGGCTCAGGGCTTCACCCACCTCGGACCGTCCACCCGCTGCTGGAACCGATGAAGCCGCATGACGCACGCGGCGTGACGCTGCTTGAACTCATCGTCGGCCTGGCCATCCTGGCCGTGCTGGGCACGCTGGCCCTGCCGTCCATGCACGGCCGCCTGGCGCGTGAACGCCTGAGCGGGGCCGCCGAGGCGCTGGCTGCCGACCTGGCCGATGCGCGTTTCGAAGCCGCGCGCCGCGGCGCGCCCTTGCACGTCGACCTGGCCCTTGGCAGCGACTGGTGCTGGTCGGTGGCCGCCACCCCGGGCTGCGCCTGCGCGGTAGCGCAGAGCTGCCAGCTCAAGGCCGTGCGTGCACAAGACCATCCTGGCGTGCGCCTGGCGTCCGGTCGCAGCACCGTGATCGACGCGCAAGGCGTCGCCGACAGCCCGCTGGGCGCCACCTTCGACAGCACGACGAACGAATCGCTGCGGGTCGACCTGCTGGCACTGGGCCGGGCGCGCGTGTGCGCCCTGCACGGCCCGTCGAAGCGCTACGCGCCATGTTGAGGCGCCTGCCCCGCCCATTCCAACTCGCGGCATGGGCCGCGCTGTGCCTGCTGCCGCTGGCCGGCATGCTTCTGTCCATCGACCGCCTGGCAGTGCGCCATCTCGCCCAGGACGCGCATCGCAGCGCCGTGTCGTGGGCGCGCCATGTCGCCACCAACGTGCCCGACATTGATCTGGTGTTTCTCGGCGACCTGCCCTCCCCCTCCGCGCAGAACCAGCTGACCGGTCTGCGCGGCATGGCCGGCCTCTTCCACTACCGGCTGTTCGACCCCACCGGCAAGCTGGTGCTGGTGTCGGAATCCATTGGCACGCCAGCGCCGACCGACGCGCCGACCGTGGCGCTCACGGCGGAGTTGCTGGCCGGCAGCCCGCAGGTCGTCGTCAAGCATGGTGACGGCAAGTCCCTGCCCGGCGTCTACAGCGAAGCCCTGGTGCCGGTGTTGCATGGTCGCGCGCTGATCGGCTTGATGGAACTGCAGGTCGACCAGACCGACCGGGCCGCCGTCACCGCCAGCTCCTTCGGCCAGGCCGCAGCAGTGTCTTGCCTGGCCCTGGGCAGCATGCTGACGCTGGGTCTGTGGCTGTGGCGGCGCCGCGCCGCCCAGCAACAGGCCGCGGAAGAGCGCATGCACTACCTGGCGCGCCACGACGCGCTGACGGGCACCTTCAACCGCAGCAGCTTCCACGAGGCGCTGGCGCGGGCCTGCGCCGACACGCGGCCCGGCGGCCCAAGGCTGGCCGTGCTGCATGTCGACATCGATCAGTTCAAGGAGCTCAACGACAGCCAGGGCCCCGCCGCAGGCGACGCGTTGCTGAGCGCTGTGTCGCAGCGCCTGGCTGCCGTGCTGCGCAGCGGCGACGTGCTGGCGCGCCTGGCCGCCGACCGCTTTGCCGTGCTGCAAGGCAGCGTGCTGGCCAGCAGCGATGTGACGCACCTGGCCCAACGCGTCCTGGAGGCCATGCGGCCAGCGCACCTGCTGCCGGGTGGCGCCGAGGTGAGCGTGACGGTGTGCGTGGGTGCGGCCCTGCACGGCACCGACGGCGCCGCACCCGAGATCCTGAGCCAGCACGCCGAGCAGGCGCTGCTGCGCGCCAAGGCCCAGGGCCAGGCCAGCTACAGCCTGTACGACGCCGCGCTCGACCAAGCCCTGCAGGACCGCCGCGTGCTGACCGCCGACCTGCGCGCGGCGCTGGCCCAGGGCTCGCTGCAATTGCACTACCAGCCCCTGTTCAACGCCGACACCCGCCACCTGCAAGGCTACGAAGCGCTGGCGCGTTGGCCCCACCCCACGCGCGGCTTCGTGCCGCCGTCCGACTTCATCGCCTTGGCCGAGCAGTCGGGCCTGATCGACGAACTCGGCCGCTGGGTGCTGCACACCGCTTGCCACGAGGCCGCGCGCTGGCCGGACGGTTTGACGGTGGCAGTAAACCTGTCGCCCGCGCAATTCAAACGCCAGGGCGCGGTGGTCGAAGAGGTGCAGGCCGCCCTGGCTGCCAGCGGTCTGCCGGCGTCAAGGCTGGAGCTGGAAATCACCGAGTCGCTGTTGATGGGCGACACCGAAGAGGTCCTGCGCGCCCTGATGGCCCTGCAAGCCCTGGGCACGCGCATTGCGATGGACGACTTCGGCACCGGCTATTCAAGCCTGTCCTACCTGTGGCGCTTCCCCTTCGACAAGGTCAAGATCGACCGCGCCTTCACGCAGCGCCTGGGCCGTGACGGCAAGGTCGACCTGATCGTGCGCTCCATCATCTCGCTGGCCCATTCGCTGGCCATGCGCGTCAACGCCGAAGGTGTCGAGACCGAAGCCCAGTACGAGGCCCTGCGCCGCCACGGCTGTGACGAACTGCAAGGCTTCCTGCTCGGCCGGCCGCAGCCGCCGGTCAGGCTGGCGCACCTTGAAGCCAGCTCCGAGCCGGCGGTCAGACTTGCATGTTCATGATGTCGCTGTAGGCCTGCACCAGCCGGTTGCGCACCTGCAGCGTGGCCTGGAAACCGAGCTGGGACTTCTGCATCGCGACCATGGTCTCTTCCAGGCTCACGCCGGGGTTGTCCAGGGTCAGCTCGCGCTGCAGGCGTGAGGCCTCGAACTGCGTCTGGCTGACGCCCTTGAGTGCGTCGGCCATGGCGGCCTGGAAGCCGCCCGCCACAGCGTCGGTGCGCGGCATGCCGTCGGGTCGCAACCCGGCGCGGGCCACGGCCTGGTTGAAGTCAAACGGCTTGATGCGCAGGTCGTTCATGGCAGG
>JANNWL010000427.1:0-1894 GCA_031414735.1 Burkholderiales bacterium
CACGCTGGACATGGCGGGCATCATCCTCACCGCTGCCGGCCTGGGTTTCCTGGGCCTGGGCGCGCAGCCCCCCAGCCCCGAGTGGGGTGCCATGATCGCCGGTGGCCGCGCCTATGTGCTCGACCAATGGTGGGTGGCCGCGGCGCCCGGTGCGGCCATCTTCCTGGTCAGCCTGGCCTTCAACCTGCTGGGCGACGGGCTGCGCGATGCACTGGACCCGAAGGCGGCGAAATAATTAAGGACAACACCATGTCGTGCGCAGCCCATAAAGTTTTATAAATCAACGCAGTGCCGTCTTTATATTAAAGACATAATTCAGGACATTTTGTTCATGCTCCGGTCCTGATGCCCGCAGATCTGCCCAGCCTTGAACGCCTGCTCCGCCCGCGCGGCCCCACAGGTCTGGCCGATGTCGCCACGGCGCTCGGCTGCACCACCAAAACCGTTCAGCGACTGATCGCCTCGGCGGGCGACGCCGTGGTGGCCGCCGGGCAGACCCGACGGCGTCGCATGGCCTGGGTACGGCCCCTGCGCGGCTTGCTCCTGGACCTGCCGGTCTACCGAATCGACGCCGCCGGCCGCCCGCAACAGGTCGCGCGGCTGCGCCCGGTTTGGCCGCAGGGGTGCCTGGTTGAAGCGACGACACCCCCTTGGCCCGTGCCTGACGAGGCCCGAGACGGCTGGTATGGGGGCCTGCCCTATCCGCTCTACGACATCCGCCCCCAGGGCTTTCTCGGTCGCGCGTTTGCCCGGCATCACGCAGGCAGCCTGACCCTGCCCAGCGACCCGCGCGAGTGGGACGACGACGCCATCCTGCTGGGCCTCAGCACCGTGGGCGACGATCTGCCTGGGGATCTGCTGGTTGGCGACGCTGCCCTGCGCGGGTTCCTCGGTCGCCGCATGCAGCCAGTCCATGCAGCGACTGATCGCGAATTGGAAGGCCAGTACGTGGCAGGCGCCTCGTCCGCCCTCGAAGGTGTCTCCGCCGGCTCGTCGGCCGCCGGCGAGTTCCCCAAGTTCCTGACCACGCGCAGCTTGCCCGGCGCGGCCACGCCCGAAGTCATCGTCAAGTTCTCCGGCGCCGACGACTCGCCCACCGCACAACGCTGGCGCGATCTGCTGGTCTGTGAACATCTCGCGGGCGACGCACTGGGCAGCACCGCCGCCCGCACCCGGTTGCTCGCCTTCGCGGGCCGCCACTTTCTGGAAAGCGAACGCTTTGACCGCATCGGCACGTATGGACGGCGCGGCGTCATCACTCTCGAATGCGCCAACGCCGGCTTGGTGGGCGAGTCCACCAACGACTGGACGTGCGTGGCGACCGCACTGCACCGACTCGGCCTGCTGCCCGCGGCCGATCTACAGCGCGTCGCCGAGCGCCAGATCTTTGGTCGCTTGATCGGCAACAGCGACATGCATGGCGGCAACCTCGGCTTCTTCGTCGAGCCCGCCGGCTTCTCGCTCGCGCCCAGCTACGACCAACTGCCCATGCACTACGCGCCCCAGCCCGGCGGTGATGTGGCCGCGCCACCACTCACGCCGGAATTGCCCCTGCCAGCCGAGCGCGAGTGCTGGCGGCGCTCGGCGCCACGTGCGCTCGGCTTCTGGCGCGCAGCCAGTGCCGATGCACGCATCAGTGGGCCGTTTCGAAGCGTGTGCGCCCGCAACGCCGATGCCCTCGGGCGCGCCATCGAACTGGCTTGACGGACAAGCTCGTGGTGGAGCCTGCAGACTGTTCCCGGCGCGAACGATCCGGTGCTGGCGGCCTGAACGGCCTTTAGCGCCAGCCCGCGATCGTCACACCGATGCCGACCTTCGTCTGCGCCTGGTTGTAGTCGATCAGGCTCTCGCCGTATCCACTGAACACCTGCACATAGCCGTGCAGCGAGCCCTT
>JANNWL010000428.1:0-4544 GCA_031414735.1 Burkholderiales bacterium
TTCAGCAGGGCGGCGACTTCGACCGGCCCTACCACCGGCCCGACCTGACGCACGCCTTCGCCACGCCGATGACCTTGCGCTTCCTGCTGAACCCCGCCGCCGAGGCCTTGCCCAGGAACGACAGCCTGCGGCTGTACGTGACCGGCGGCGCGATGACCCGCGCCATGGCCGCAGCGGCCCGCGACCGGCTGACCACGCAGATCTTCAGCGTGCTGGCATCGACCGAGGCGCTGACCCTGGGCGTCACGCCGGTCACGGACCTCGACGAGCTGCCCTGGCACGGCATCCACCCCTTGCGCGAAGTGCAGGTGGTCGACGACGCGGGGCAGCCGGTTGCGGCGGGACAGCTCGGCCACGTGAGGGCGCGCGTGCTCGACGGGCTGTCGGGCTACCTGGGCGACAAGGCCACCTCGCAGCGCTTCTTCCGCGACGGCTGGTTCTACTCGGGCGATCTCGGCACTTTCCGCGCCGACGGGCGGCTGGCGCTGGGCGGGCGCGTCACCGATGTGGTCAACGTCATGGGCAACAAGCTGGCCACCGGCCCGGTGGAGCGCGCCCTGCAGGACCAACTGGGCGCCGAGGCCGTGTGCATGCTGTCACTGCCCGGCCCGGACGGCGACGAGGTGCACGTGGTCATCGAGCGGCGCCGCAAGCTCACGCGCGCCGAACTCGATGCCCTGGCGAAGGGTCCCTTGCGCGCGATTCCTCACCTGCGCTTCGTCGTGCTCCCTTCCTTGCCGCGCAACGCCATGGGCAAGGTGCTGCGCGTCAAGGTGAGGCAACTGCTCGAGCAAGGCCAGGGTCGACGCTGAGACAGGTCCGCACGGGGTCGGCCACGCGCGGCCACAGCGGGCGCGCCACGTTCTGGAACTGCAGCGCCTGCATGTCCATCGCGCCCGAACCTGGCGCCGACACGTAGAGGATCTCGCGCGCGATCGGCGCAAAACCGACGTGGAAATGCTGGGTGGACTTGACCACCAGCGCCCGCGGCCGCGTGGGCTCGATGCCGGCCACGGCGAAGCAGTCCGGGTGGAAGGTCTGGATGCGGTGGTCGTTGACGACCACGTCCAGCGCCGTCGCGTCGTCCGGCCCGCCAATGCGCAGCCAGGCCATGCGGCCCAGGGGCGCCAGCGTGCCGCCAAAGGGCTGGCGGCCGGCGGGGTTGAGCGACATCACCTGCACGGCGACGTCCAGCGGCGCGCCCGAGGCGGGACCCAACTTGCCGCCCAGGCGCATCGTCAGCCGCGCGCCGACACCGGCGTCAAAGGCCAGGGCGGTTGCGATGGGGTCCCACAGCGGCGACAAGGCAAAGCCGCCCACGCCGCGTTCGATGAGACGGTGGAGCAGAAAGGTCGAATCGCCCGCCGCGCCGATGCCGGGGTTGTCTGCGGTGTCGGCCAGCACGAAGGGTCGGCCGTCGGGCGGGTGGGCCAGCACGCGGTCGATCGCCTGGTCGATGCTCATGAAGGGCGGCGAGAGCTGCTCGCGCAGCGCCCACACGGCCTCGCCCAGTTCGGTGGCCAGGCGTCCGGCCAGCGACAGGTCGCCGTCGGTGACGACCAGCGCCCGGGTGCCGACCTCAGGCGTGTCGCCCCAGGGGAAGCCGTGGGCCAGCGACACGCTCAGCACGCCGGGCTGGCGCTCCATGGCCTTCATGCGCGCCACCAGGCCGGCCATGGGTTCGGAGGTGGTCGGGAAGATGCCGAGCATGGCGCAGTCGACAAGCGCCATCACTGGGCGCGGTCGAGCAGCACCCGGGCCGGCGAGCAGGGCTTGCAGCAGGTCGAAGAGCTCGGCGGCACGCTCGGCCACGTCGACGTGCGGGTACTCCTTGTAGATCACCAGCGCGTCGGCGCTGGCCACCTTCAGCTGCGTCAAGTGGCAGTGCAGGTCCAGCTCGGCCAGCACCGGCACGCCGGGGCCGACGAGTGCGCGCACGCGTTGCAGCAGGTCGCCCTCGGCGTCGGGGTAACCGTCGGCGATCATGGCGCCGTGCAGGTTCAGCATCACGGCGCTGACGGGCAGCGCAGCGTGCAGGTCGGCCAGGATTTCGTCGCGCAGCGCTTCGAAAAGAACGCGTGTGGTGTTGCCGGCCGGCGTGGCAAAGGCAGCCAGGCTCTCGACCACGGTCCAGCCGAGTGCCTGGGCGCGTTCACGCCACAACACCAGGGGCACAGCAAACAGCGAGGGCTGCGCGCCGTGCGTCCCGCCGCGCACCAGCATGGCGGCTTCGAACACCGACAAGCCGGTGGGGATGGGCGAGAAGGAATTGGTCTCGGTGCCCAGGCAGGCGGTGAAGAGGCGCTGGGTCATGGCAGAAAGCCGCGCTCTTCGAGCAAGGTCCGCAATTCGGCCGAGTCGGTGGCGAACTTGTCGGGGTCGTACTTGATCTTGCTTGTGTAGAACTGCGCCAGCGACGTGATGCCGTGGTCGGCCATGCGCTGCACCATCTCCGGCCCCATCGCGCGGTAGCGGTCCCAGCCGCGGCGTTCACGCTCGCCGAAACGGGCGTCGATGTCGGCCGGTGTGGGGCGCTGGTAGCGCTCGTCGTGGATCCACGCGGCCGGCGGCAGGCGGTCGCGCTGCGCGATCTGCTCTGCGGGCCAGCCCACCACCAGGCTCGTCACCGGCAGGCAGTTTTGCGGCATCTCCAGAAATTCGGCAATGGCTCGCATGGAGTGCAGCGTGGTGCCCATGTAGCAGATGCCCAGGCCGTGACTTTCGAAGGCGAGTGCGGCGGTCTGCGACAGGATGATGGCGTCGAAGGCCGCCACATGCCAGCTGATGAAGTCGGCAAAGCCGGAACGGGCGTCGCGCTGCGCCAGCCACTCGCGGGTGCGGAAGCTGTCGGCGCAGAATGTCAGCACCAGCGGCGCCTGCATCACCATGGGCTGGCCGAAGTGCAGTTCACACAGATGCGCCTTGCGCCCGGCGTCGCGCGTCTTGATGACCGACACCATGTTCAGGTTGCCGCTCGACGAGGAGCCGTGATGGGCTTGTTCCAGCACGCGGTCGATGAGGCCGGCATCAATCGGCCGGTCGTCATACTGGCGGATCGAGCGATGCGCCTGCATCAGTTCGGCGAAGGCCTGGGCGGTTTGATTCATGCCGCAGCCACACCTTCGATGGCCAGCAGCGTGCCGCGCGAGGCGCCCTGGCGGATGGCGATGAGTTCCTGGTAGTCGGGCGACCCGTAGAACGCCTTGAGGTGGGCCATGTCGGGGAACTCCAGGATCACCTGGCGCTGCGGCACTGCCGTGCCTTCCAGGACCTCGCAGGCGCCACCCCGCACCAGATAGCGGCCGCCGTGCGCGGCAATGAGTGCCGGGACGCGGGCGCGGTAGGTTTCGTAGGCGACGGGGTCGGTGACTTCGACGTTGGCGTAGAGGTAGGCGGGCATCGGGTCGATTCCAAGTCAAGGGCGTTGTGGGGCTCGCGAGCAGGCCGCATGCTACGGCGGCAGACTGGTTCGGGGTTTACCCCGCTTGGTGTTCCGCACTATCGGCAATCCCGATGGGCAAGCCCAGGTTCTCGAGGCTATCGTGGGCCGCACAACATCCCTCACGGAGACACCAGCCCATGCGTCACACCCTCCTGGCCCTGGCCCTGGCCGCTAACTTGTTTGCAAGCGCGGCCCAGGCCGGCACGGTCACCGTCGTCACCTCGTTCCCGAAGGAGCTGACCCAGGCCTACAAGACCGCCTTCGAGAAGGCCCACCCCAGCATCAAGCTGGAGATCCTGAACAAGAACACCGTGCAAGGCATCGCTTATGTGCGCGAACTGCCGGTGGGCCAGCGGCCCGAGATCTTCTGGGCCAGCGCGCCCGACGCCTTCGAGGTGCTGTCAACGGCCAAGCTGCTGGAAAACGTGAGCGACCTGGTCAACAAGGCCGCACCCACCAAGGTGGGGGCTTATCCGATCAACGACCCGCAGGGCCTGTACCTCGGCCAGGCCCTGGCCGGCTACGGCTTGATGTGGAACACACGCTACCTGGCGGCCAACAAGTTGCCCGCACCGAAGCAGTGGGCCGACCTGGCCAGGCCGGTGTATTTCGGCCATGTCGCGATGAGCTCGCCCTCGCGCTCGGGCACCACGCACCTGACGGTGGAGACGCTGCTGCAGGGCGAGGGCTGGGACAAGGGTTGGCAACAGCTGCTGCACATCGCCGGCAACAGCGCGGCCATCACCGAGCGCAGTTTCGGCGTGCCCGACGGCGTCAACAACGGCCAGTTCGGCATCGGCCTGGTGATCGACTTCTTCGGCCTGGCCGGCAAGTACAGCGGCTTCCCCGTCGAGTTCATCTACCCCGACATCACGGCCGTGGTGCCGGCCAACATCGGGCTGGTAGCGGGCAGCAAGAACCCGTCTGAGGCGCGCACCTTCATCCGCTACACGCTGTCCACCGAAGGCCAGCAGTTGCTGCTGGACCCGAAGATCTCGCGCCTGCCCATCCTGCCGCCTGATCAGCTGAAGGTGCCGGCCGGCTACCCCAACCCCTTCGAGATTGCCAAGCGCGCCAAGGTGTCGTTCGACTCGGAGCTGTC
>JANNWL010000429.1:0-2624 GCA_031414735.1 Burkholderiales bacterium
CAGGTCGATGAGCTCGGCCGATGGCACCTTGGGCAGGCCGGGCATGGTCATGATGTCGCCGCAGATCATCACCACGAACTCCGCGCCAGCTGCCAGGCGAACCTCACGCACGTTGACGGTGTGGCCCGCCGGCGCGCCGCGTTGCGCGGGGTCGGTGGAGAAGCTGTATTGCGTCTTCGCCACGCACACCGGGTAGTGGCCGTAGCCGGTTTCCTGCAAGCGGGTGATCTGCGCCCGCACATCGGCGCTGGCGCTGATCTCGGCGGCGCCATAGATGCGCGTGGCCAGCAGGCGCATCTTTTCCCACAGCGGGTCGCTGTCTTCATAGGCGAAGCGCAGGGTGGACGGCTGCTCACACAAGCGCACCACCTCGCGCGCCACGTCAGCCGCGCCACGCCCGCCTTCGGCCCAGTGGCGCGCGGTCAGCACCGGCATGCCGAGTGCGCCAATGCGTCCGCGCAGGAGCGCGTGCTCGGCGTCGGTGTCGGCGGCGAAGTGGTTGATCGACACCACGCAGGGCACGCCAAACACATCCCGCAGGTTGCGCACGTGGCGCTCCAGGTTGGCCAGGCCGTAGCCCACGGCGGCCAGGTCTTCATGACCCAGCGCCTTCAGGTCCACGCCGCCATGGAACTTCAACGCGCGCACGGTGGCCACGACCACGGCCGCCGACGGGTGCAACCCCGACTTGCGGCACTTGATGTCGATGAACTTCTCTGCCCCCAGGTCGGCGCCGAAGCCGGCTTCCGTGACCACGTAGTCGGCCAGCTTGAGTGCGGCGCGCGTGGCGATGACGGAGTTGCAACCGTGCGCGATGTTCGCAAACGGCCCGCCGTGCAGGATGGCCGGGTTGTTCTCCAGTGTCTGCACCAGGTTGGGCGCCAGGGCGTCGCGCAGCAGCACGGTCATGGCGCCGTGCACTTTCAGGTCGGCCGCGCGCACGGGCTGGCGGTCGCGCGTCTCGGCCACCACGATGCGGCCCAGGCGGGTCTTCAGGTCTTGCAGCGACGTGGCCAGGCACAGGATCGCCATCACTTCGCTGGCGACCACGATGTCGAAGCCGTCTTCGCGCGGGTAGCCGTTGCCCGGCCCGCCCAGACCCACGGTGATGTGGCGCAGGGCGCGGTCGTTCATGTCCATCACACGGCGCCAACTGATGCGGCGCACATCGATGCCCAGCGCGTTGCCGTGGTGCACGTGGTTGTCGATGGCCGCGGCCAGCAGGTTGTTGGCCAGGGCTATTGCCGAGAAGTCGCCCGTGAAGTGCAGGTTGATGTCTTCCATCGGCACCACCTGCGCATGGCCGCCGCCCGCAGCGCCACCCTTCATGCCGAACACGGGGCCCAGGCTGGGTTCGCGCAGTGCGATGACAGCCCGCTTGCCGATGTGGTTCAGCGCATCGCCCAGGCCCACGGTGGTGGTGGTCTTGCCCTCGCCCGCCGGCGTGGGGCTGATGGCGGTGACCAGCACCAACTTGCCGTCGGGCCGGTCGGCCAGGCTGTCCAGATACGCCAGGCTGATCTTGGCCTTGTGGTGGCCGTAGGGCACGAGGTGCTCGTCGGCGATGCCCAGACGGTCGCGCGCCAGGTCGGTAACGCGCAAGAGGTGGGCTTGTTGGGCGATTTGAATGTCGCTTTGCGGCACGGGGGGGCTTTCAGGATCAGGGCGAAGCGGCGGATTGTGCCGTTTGCTGTAGCGCAGGCAACCCGGGTTGGGCCCCGCTTTCCGGCTGCGCAAGAATGCAGGCACCGCCCGCTCGCCGCATGACCACCCCGCCTCCCGCCGACTTTCGCGACCTGCCTTCGCTGGTGGCCGAGCACGCCGCGCTGCGTCCGCAAGCCCTGGCTCTGTGCATGGGCGACCAGCGGCTGAGTTACGCGCAACTCGACCGTGGCGCCGACCGCCATGCCCTGGCCCTGCAGCAGGCCGGCCTGGGCCCGGGCGACTGCATTGCGCTGTGTGCGCAGACGCAGGTCGACTGCGTGCTGCTGTTCCTGGGCGCACTGCGCGCCGGGCTGGCCGTGGCGCCTCTGGCGCCGGGCTCCACGCCTGCGCAGCTCTCGGCCATGGCAGCCGACAGTGGTGCCCAGCGCGTCTACGTCGACGACAGCGTGGCCGCGATGCACGTGCCCTGGCCTGCAAACGTGCCGGTGTTCCGGCTGCAAGACCCCGCACCCGCCGCAGCGCTGTCGGCCAGCCGACCCGCCGCGGTAGTCATAGACCCGGCCTGGCCCTTCAACATCATTTATTCATCCGGCACCACGGGCACGCCCAAGGGCATCGTGCAGGCGCACGCCATGCGCTGGGCGCACATCCAGCGCGCCAGCCTGTCGGGCTACGGGCCGGACACGGTGACGCTGATCGCCACCCCGCTGTACAGCAACACTACGCTGGTGTGCCTCCTCCCCACCCTGGCCCATGGCGGCTGCGTGGTGCTGTGTCCGCCGAGGTTTGAGGCCCTGAGCTACCTGCGCCTGGCCGAGCAGCACCGGGCCACACACACCATGCTGGTGCCGGTGCAGTACCAGCGCTTGATGGACCACCCGGATTTCGGCACCTTCAACCTGAACAGCTTCCGCTTCAAGTTCTGTACCAGCGCGCCCTTTCACGCATCGCTGAAGGCC
>JANNWL010000430.1:0-2316 GCA_031414735.1 Burkholderiales bacterium
TTGCACGGCCTCGCGCGGCAACACCTGGCCGTGGCTGGCCTCGGCCATGGCCAGCAGCATGTCCACCCGCTGCGCGGGCGACGGCGCACGGCCGGTGACGTGCAGGCCGTGCGGGATGAGCGTGTACTCCATCTCCAGCACCTGCTCGGCCAGCTGCATCACCAGCGTGTCGGTGTGGCCCGAGGGCGCGGGGTTCCAGGCCGGCTCGGCGGCGGTCAGGTCCAGTGCCGCGGCTTGTGATTGCAGCAGCACCGCCAGGTCGGCGCGGTCGTGCGCCTGCGGCTCCATGGCGCGCCAGCGGTCGATCGACGACTTCAGTTCGTTCAGCCCGCGGTACAGGCCGGCTTGCGCCACCGGCGGTGTGAGGTAGCTGATCAGCGTGGCGCCCGAGCGGCGCTTGGCGATGGCGCCTTCCGACGGGTTGTTCGACGCGTAGAGATAGATGTTTGGCAAGTCGCCGATGAGCCGGTCGGGCCAGCAGTTGCCGGTCAGGCCGCTTTGTTTGCCAGGCATGAATTCCAGCGCGCCGTGGGTGCCGAAGTGCAGCACGGCATGGGCCTGGAAGTCTTCGCGCAGATAGCGGTAGAAGGCCGAGAACGCGTGCGTGGGTGCCAGGCCCTTGCTGAACAGCAGCCGCATCGGGTCGCCTTCGTAGCCGAAGGAAGGCTGCACGGCGATCAGCACGTTGCCGAACTGGCGGCCCAGCACGAACAGGCCGTTGCCATTGCTGAGCTGGCGGCCCGGGGCGGCGCCCCACTGCGCTTCGATCTCGTTCAGCCAGCGCTCGCGCCGGACATGGTCGTCGGTGGCGATCACCGTGTGCACGTTGGCGTCTGCCCCGTACAGCGCGGCGTTGCCGTGCAGCACGGCGTCGCGCAGGGTGTCGACATCGGCCGGCATGTCCACCGTGTAGCCCTGGGCCTGCATGCCGGCCAGGGTGTGGAACATCGACTCGAACACCGACAGATAGGCCGCGCTGCCCACGTTGCCGGCGTTGGGCGGGAAGTTGAAGACGACCACCGCCACCTTGCGTTGCGCGCGTTCGCTGCGTTTCAGGGCCACCAGCTTGTCGACACGGGCGGCGAGCATCAGCGCGCGCTCCGGGCAGCTGCGCATGTCCTGCGCGCTGTCGGCTGCCGTGAAGGTGCAGGCGTGCTGGCAGCCGCTGCAGGTGACGCCCTCGGCGCCGGGGCGGCCACCAAAGACCAGCGGGCCGGTGGCGCCGTCGAGCTCGGGGATGGCGACCATGATGGTGTTTTCCACCGGCATCAGGCCGCGGTCGTTGCCAGCCCAGGTGTCCAGGGTCTGGAACTCCACCGGCAGCGCGGCGAGGAAGGGCACGTCGAGCTGCGCCAGGATGTCCTGCGCTGCCTGGGCGTCGTTGTAGGCCGGGCCGCCGACGAGCGAGAAGCCGGTCAGCGAGACCACGGCGTCCACCGTGCAGTGGCCGTCGTGCATGAAGAACTGTTCGATGGCGGGGCGCGAATCCAGCCCGGCGGCAAAGGCCGGCACCACGCGCAGGCCGCGCGATTCCAGCGCGGCGATCACGCCGTCGTAATGGCCGGCGTTTTGCGACAGCAGGTACGAACGCAGCAGCAGGATGCCCACCGTGCCCTTGACGGGGGCGCGGGCCGGCGCAGGCAGCGTGGCTGCGTCGGCCGACAGGCGGCCCGGCATGCGCGGGTGGTAGACGCCGACCTCGGGGTAGTCCACGGGCGCCTGCACCTTCACCACGCCGCGCAAGCCCTTGCGCGGGCCGGCGGCGCCGCGGTCGATGGCGTGGCGCACGAGATTGAGCATGTTCTCGTCGGAGCCGCCCAGCCAGTACTGCATGGTGATGAAGTAGGCCCGCACGTCCTGCGCCGTGCCGGGGATGAAGCGCAGCATCTGCGGCAGGCGGCGCAGCATCTTCATCTGCGCGGCGCCGCCGGTGGCCTTCTTTTCCTTGTTGCCGCGCAGCTTCTTCAGCAACGCCATCGGCCCGCTGGCCGGCTTGTCCATGTCGAACTGGCCCAACTTCGTGAGCTTGACGACCTCGGCCGCCGAGACCATGCAGATCATGGCGTCACAGTGGTCGCGGCGGGCGCGCAGGTCGTCCAGGATGGGCAGGAAGTGGTCTTCCAGGAAGAGCATGCCGGCCACGACGATGTCGGCCTGCGCGATGTCGGCCTTGACGCGGGCGATGGCGGCGTCGTTGCCGGCGTATTCGCTGGCGGCGTGCAGCGACAGGGTCAGGCCGGGGTAGTCGTGCGACAAGGTCTGGCGCACACGCTCGGTGGCGCTGGCCAAGTGGGTGTCCATCGTGACGACGACGAC
>JANNWL010000431.1:0-23279 GCA_031414735.1 Burkholderiales bacterium
GGTGCGTTCGATCCAGGTCTCGGACGCGTGCCAGGTTTCGCTCCACACCTGCGACGGCACGCTGGCCGGCGCCGCACCGGCATCGCCACGGCGACGCCAGGGCGTCAGGCCATGCCTGCGGCGACCGATCAGCCGCGCCACTGGCTGCTGCAGGTGCATGAAGAAGGTGATCAGCCGGCGTTGCCAGACCTCGCGCGCGTTGGCCGCTGCCATGGGGAAGCTGGCACGCGCAGCCGCCAAAGCCGCTTGCGCCAGGGGCGCTGCCAGTGCCAGCAAGAACAGCGGCGCGAAGGCGAACAAGGGCGCCCACGAAAAGCCCAGCAGCGTCGCCAAGCCCAGCGCCGCAACGAGGTACCACCACTCCGGCATCAAGGGCAGCGTCAACCAGGTCAGCGGTGCCGGTGAATACAGCGACTGGTACGCCGCGCTGCCCCACACGCCGCCGTACACGCTGGCACGCGCCGCCGGAATCGGCAGCGTGAAGCCGCGCCCGTACAACTGGCCGCCCCAGGCAATGTGGCCCAGGGCGTTGTAGCGCTCGGGCCATTTCTCTTCCAGCAGCGCTTCGGCCTTGCCATAACCCTGCTGCTGCTTCCAGTACATGGACAGCGAATTGCGCCGATGGTGCCAGTCCATGGCGCCGGCATGGAAGCCGATGCGCCCGCCGCGCGCCTGCAGGCGCCAGCACAGGTCGACATCGTCACCGGCGGCGCGGTAGCGGTAATCGAAGCCGTCTATGGCCGCAAGCGCCTCACGCCTGAAGGACATATTGCAGCCCGGCACGTGTTCGGCCAGGGTGTCGGTCAGCAGCACCTGCACCGGGCCGCCGGGGGCGTTGGCGACACAGTCGGCGACGGGGCCGTCGCCATGCGGCGCGATGTTGGGGCCGCCCACGCCGACCCAGTCGCCCGTCATGAAACGGTAGGCCAGGAAGTGCAGCCAGTGCGGGTCGGGGTAGGCGTCGTCGTCGATGTAGGCGACGATTTCGCCACGCGCCTGCTGCCAGCCCAGGTTGCGCGCCGCAGACAGGCCGCGGTTGGGCGTGCTGGTGAGGCGCACGAAGTCGTACTCGGCGGCGATGGCCGCGGTGGCGTCCTTCGAACCGTCGTCGATGACGATGACTTCGAAGTTTGGGTAGGCCAGGCGCTTGAGCCCCTCCATCGTGTCGCGGATGGTGCGCGCGCCGTTGCAGCTGCAGACCACGACACTGACCAGCGGCCAGGCGGTGTCGGCGGGGAACGGCAACTCCGCAAAGGCCGCAGCGACGGCCGCCAGCGCCGACTTGGCGCTGCGGTCGCGCCGCACGAGGCCGAAGTCCCAATCCTCGATGTCGTGGCCGCCACGGTGCCACTCGTCGGTCCACGCAAAAACGAAGGCCCCGGCGCAGCCGGCGGCAAAGGCCGTACGCACCTGCCAGTCCAGGCTCTGCGCCTGTTTCTCGTCGCCGTTGCGGCGGCTGTCCAGGCCGATCTCGGCCATCAGCAGCGGCTTCTCGCCGGCCAGGTTCTGCAAACGGTCGAGGTAGGGCTCTAAGGTTTCGCGACTTTCCAGGTAGACGTTGAAGCTGACGATGTCGACAAACGGCAGCTGCAGGTACTCGGTCGTCGGGAAGTTAACGTAGGTGACGAGCGCGCCCGGGTGCTCGGCCTTGACCGCGCGCACCAGCCGCGCCAGGAAAGCCTCGACGCGTTCGCGGCCGTGCCAGCGCACGATGGACGCCGGGATCTCGTTGCCCACGGCGTAGCACAGCACGGCGGGGTGTCTGGCGCAGGCGCGCACGCCGGCGCGCACGCGTTGCTCGATGTCGTCGGCGCGGCTGCGGTCGTCGAGGAAGGCGACGTGCTGTTCCCACGGCAGGCCGACCATCACGCGCAGGCCGTGGCGTGCGGCGGCATCGAGCAAGCGCGTCGGCGGCACGGTGTAGCAGCGCACGGTGTTGATGCCGTGCTGCTGCATCGCCGCGAAGTCGGCCACCAGGGTCGCGTCGTCCGGGTAGTCGTTGCCCAGCACCGTGGCGTCAGCGCCCGACCGGAAGGTGCCGTAGGTGACCCCGCGCAGGTAGAGCTTGACATCGCCAGCGAACAGAAACTTGCCGCCCACCCGCACCGGCACGGTCACCGGCGGGTCCACCAACGCGGCTCGCGCAAGCGTGGCAGCGGCTGCCGGCGTCACGCCCGCCGGCAGGTCGACCAGCCCCGGATTCACGCCGCGGCGGCCGCGACCGCTTCGGCCTGCTGCTGTGCCGTCTGGGTCTGGCGGTGCCAGGCGGTGGCCGTGCGCACGATGGTCTCCAGGTCAGACCACGTCGGCTGCCAACCCAGCAGCGCCTTGGCGCGGCCGGCCGCAGCCACCAATGCCGGCGGGTCGCCCGCGCGGCGCGGCGCGCTGGTGCGCGGCACCTTCAGCCCGGTGACGCGTTCGACCATGGCAATCACGTCGCGCACGGAATGGCCGTGGCCGGTGCCCAGGTTCAGGGCCGCGCTGGTGCCGCCCTGCTCCAGGTAGGACAAGGCCCGAACGTGCGCGTCGGCCAGGTCGGTGACGTGGATGTAGTCACGCACTGCCGTGCCGTCGGGCGTGTCGTAGTCGGTGCCCATCACTTTCAGGGGTGGCGCCAGCCCCAGGGCGGCATCGATGGCCAGCGGGATCAGGTGCGTCTCGGGGTCGTGGCGCTCGCCAAGTTCGCCTGCGGCGTCGGCGCCGGCCGCATTGAAGTAGCGCAGCGCGATCGACTTCAAGCCGTGCGCCTGGCCATGCCAGTGCAGGGCGCGCTCGACCATCAGCTTGGATTCGCCATACGGATTGACCGGGCGCTGCGGCGTGTCCTCGGTGATGGGCACCGTGTCCGGAATGCCATAGGTGGCGCAGGTGGACGAGAACACCATGCGGCGCACGCCCACGGCATGCATGGCGTCCAGCAGGTTCAGCGAGCAGGTAACGTTGTTGTGGAAGTAGCGCCCCGGGTCGACCATCGACTCACCCACGTAGGCGTAAGCCGCGAAGTGCACGACCGCGGAAATTCGGTGTTCGCGCAGCACGCGCTCCAGGGTACGGCGGTCGCCGAGGTCGGCCTCGACCAGCGGGCCCCAACGCACGGCGTCGCGGTGGCCGTAGACCAGGTTGTCCAGCGTGACCGGCACGTAGCCTGCCGCGGCCAGGGCCTTGCAGGTGTGACTGCCGATGTAACCCGCGCCGCCGGCCACGAGCACGCTCTTTTCATCCATGGAGTGCTTGCTCATGGACGGTCAACCGAAGGACAACTGCGACACCGGCCAGGCCGCTTCGGCCACCGCGCGCGACCGCGCCGGCGTGCCCAGGCGCTGCTCGAAGTGGGCGATGGTCTTCTCCAGACCCGCGTCCAGCGACACCGTGGGCTGCCAGCCCAGCGCAGCGCGCGCCAGGGTGATGTCGGGCTTGCGGCGCTTGGGGTCGTCAGACGGCAGCGCCTTGTGCACCAGCCGCGAACGCGAGCCGGTCAGACGCAGCACCTTCTCGGCCAGCTCGATCATCGTGAATTCGTGCGGGTTGCCGATGTTGACGGGGCCGGTCATGGCCTCTTCGGTGTTCATCAGCCGCACGAAGCCTTCGATCATGTCGTCGGCATAGCAGAACGAACGGGTCTGCGAGCCGTTGCCATACAACGTGATGGGCTCGCCGGTCAGCGCCTGGACGATGAAATTGGAGACCACGCGACCGTCCTGCGGGTGCATGCGCGGGCCGTAGGTGTTGAAGATGCGCACGACCTTGATCGACACGCCATGCTGGCGGTGGTAGTCGAAGTACAGCGTTTCGGCGGCGCGCTTGCCTTCGTCGTAGCAGGAACGCACGCCGTGCGGGTTGACGTTGCCCCAGTAGCCCTCGGGCTGCGGGTGGACCAGTGGGTCGCCGTAGACCTCGCTGGTGGATGCAAGAAAGCAACGTGCGCCGGTGCGCTTGGCGATGCCCAGCAGGTTCAAGGAACCGATGACGCTGGTCTTGAGCGTGTGGATCGGGTCGGCCTGGTAGTGCGGCGGAGAGGCCGGGCAGGCGAGGTTGTAGATCTGGTCGACGCTTTCCGGGAACAGCGGCTGGGTGATGTCGTGCTCGAGGAACTCAAAGCGCGGGTTGTCAGCCAGGTGGGCGATGTTCGACCGGCTGCCCGTCGACAGGTTGTCGACGCACAACACCCCGTGACCTTGCTTGAGCAGACGTTCGCACAGGTGCGACCCGAGGAAACCGGCGCCGCCGGTGACGAGGATGCGTTGGGGCTTCATGTGCGCGTGCCGGCTGCGGCCGGTCGAAATTGAGTAAAGCCCCAAATGTAAGCAAGTGTTGCGCCAGTGACAGGGCTTGATCGGCCACGGCGCCTTGGTCGACCTTCATCACGGTGTCACAGACCGCAAAAAGTTCAATCAATGCCCCTCAACGCGGTGGGTTGCCGATCGGTGCACACAACTTCACGGAATTTTGCAATCCCCTGCCCGACCCCACCGCAGCGGAGTCACTGCAGCGGCACCGCCGCTTGGGTGTAGCGGGCCACCAAGGCCAGCAGGTCGTCTTCGGAGAAGGGTTTACCCAGGTAGTGGTCCACCCCCAGCTCGACGGCAAAGTCGCGGTGCTTCTGGGCGATGCGTGACGTGATCATCACCACCGGCAGCCCGGCCAGGCGCGGCTCGGCCCGCACCTTGCGCAGCAGGTCGAAGCCGTCCATGCGCGGCATCTCGATGTCGGTCAGCAGCACGGCCGGGCGCTCTTCGGCCAGCCGGGTCAGGGCGTCGATGCCGTCCTTGGCCAGGGTGACGCGGTAACCCTCGCGCGCCAGCAGCCGTTGTGTGACGCGCCGCACCGTCAGCGAATCGTCCACCACCAGCACCAGCGGCGCCTTCGTCACCGGCTGGGCCGAGTCGGGCAAGGCCGACGGCGCCTGCTGCATGCGCAGCCGGGCTGATTCGCCGTACACCGCGGCCAGCGCCACCGGGTTGTAGATCAGCGCCACGCTGCCCGTCGACAACAAGGTGACGCCCGCCAGGCCCGGCATGCGCGACAGTTGCGGACCGACGTTCTTGACCACCACTTCCTGGTTGCCCACCACGTCGTCCACATGCAGTGCCACGCGTTGCGCGGCGCTGCGGATAACCACCACCGCCTGCGTGCGGTTGTCGCTGGCGGCACCCTCGCCCCGGCTGCCTGCGGCCAGCAGCGCGGCGAGCCAGAAGAAAGGCACGGCCTCGCCGTTGAAGTCGTAGCCGCCGCTGGCATAGGCTGCGTCGATTTCGGCGCCGCCGACGCGGCGCACCACCTCCACCAGCGACGACGGCACCGCGATGTGCAAGCCGCCACAGCGCAGCATCACGACCTGCGTGACGGCCGTGGTCAGCGGCAGCAGCAGCCTGAACTGCGTGCCCTGCCCGGCCACGCTTGCGGTCTCGATGCGCCCACCCATGGCATTGACGTCGGCGCGCACCACGTCCATCCCGACGCCGCGGCCGGCCAGTTCGGTGACGTTGTCTGCCGTGCTGAAGCCTGGGCTGAAGATCAGCCGCGTCAGTTCTGCATCGCTGGCCGGCGCGTCAGGCTGAATCAAGCCGCGTTCGATGCCGCGCTGACGAATCCGCGGCAGGTCCAGGCCGGCGCCGTCGTCGGCAAACTCCACCGCCACTTCGTTGCCGACCTGCGCCACGGTCACCGTGATGCGCCCGCCGGCGTCCTTGCCCGCAGCAGTCCGGCGCTCGGCCGGCTCGATGCCATGCGCCACGCTGTTGCGCAACAAGTGTTCGAAAGGCGCAGTCATGCGGTCGAGCACGCCGCGGTCGATTTCGATGGCGCCGCCGACGATGTCCAGCCGCACCTGCTTGCCGGTGTCCTTGGACGCCTGGCGCACCGTACGGTAGAAGCGGTCGGCCATGCTCTCGAACTCGACCATGCGTGTGCGCAGCAGGTCGTCCTGCAGTTCACGCGTCAGCCGGGCCTGGGCCGCCAGCTGGTCCTCGGTCGACTGCAGCGTGCGTTGCAGGCCGCGCTGCAGGGTGCCCACGTCGTTGACCGACTCGGCCATGAAGCGGGTGAGTTCCTGGAACCGCGTGAAGCGGTCCATCTCCAGCGGGTCGAAGGCCTGGGCCGCGGCCTTGGCGGCTTCGAGCCGGGTGCTGATCTGGGTTTCGGCCTGCAGCTCGATGTCGCGCAACTGGCGCCGCATGCGGTCCAGGCTCTCGCCGAGCTCGGCCAGGTTGCCTTGCAGCTGGCGCACGTCGGCGTCGATGCGGGCGCGGGTGATGCTGACCTCGCCGGCCTGGTTGACCAGCCGGTCGAGCAGGCCGGCGCGCACGCGCACCGAGGCCACGCCTGCGGTCTGGCGTTCCACGGCCGCCATCGGGCCGGCGTCACCGGTGGTGAAACGCTGCCAGGCAATGCCCGCCCCGCCGGCCGACCGGGCTGCGACCGCCGCGAGCGTCGCGGCGGGGCTGCGCGAGGGCGGCGCCACGGGCGTTGGCACGGCCACGGGCTGGTCCCGCGGCTGGACCACGGACTCGGCCACGCGTTCGACCACCACCGGCGCCACCGCGGCCCGCTTGGCTGCCGCCTGTTCGCGCGCCGCGCTTGCCTGGCGCACGGCCTCGAGGGTGGCTTGCATCGCATCGGCGCGCACCAGCAGGCGTTCGATGCCAGCCGCCTGCACGTCACCGAACGACAGCTGGTGCTCGATGGCCGCCTCCAGCTGGTGCGCCATCTCGCCCAGGCGCATCGCACCGGCCAGGCGGGCGCCGCCCTTGAAGGTGTGCAGGGTGCGCATGCAGGCCGCCGCTGCGGCGGCCTCGGTCGGCTTGTCGCGCCATTCGTGGAGCCGGGTCTGCAACTGCAAGAGGAGCTCGCTGGCCTCTTCGTCGAAGATCGGGAACAACTCGACGTCGATGTCGTCGACCGCGTCGATGTCGTCGTCGTCGTCGTCGAAGTTCTGGCCACGCAGGTCTGGGCTGGCGGGCAGGGACACGAAGTGCGGCTCGGTTTGCGGCAGCGCCAGCGGCTGGGCGGCCGGCGCAGAGACCACCGCCAGATCGGCCGACGCATCCGACTCGCTGTCCCGCAACGCAGGCGCCGGCAGCCGTTCGTGGTCTGCCAGCCGATCCATCAGCCCCGGCTGCACCGAACGCAGGAAGCCCGCGGCAAACTGGTGTAGCAGGCGACGGATCTCTTCGGCCACGTCGTTGAACAGTTCGGGCTCGCCCGCCTGGCCCGGCCCGGCGTGGTTCGACCGGACCAGCGCATGTTCCAGCGCGCGCGCCAGCGTGGACAGCTCGGTGTAGCCCACGGTGGCAGAGTTGCCGGCCAGCGAGTGGGCCAACACGGCGCTGGCTGGTGACACCGGGTGGCGCTGGTACTCCAGCGCCCACTCCGCCAGTTCGGTGCCCAGGCGACGCGACTGCTCGTCGGCCTCGTTGAGGAAGATGTTGAACAGCGGTATGCCGATGCGCAGCGGGCCGATGACCCGCACCTGTTCTTCGTCGGGCGCAGCAGGTCCGGACTCCGGTTCGGGTTCGCGTTCGGGCGTGGGCACGCGAACGGGCAGCACTTGCGTGATCTCCATCGCCGACGGGGCTTCGTCCAGCGCCCGGTCAAGCAAGGGTGTCGGCGGGGGCTGAATGAGGGTGGCCTCGTCCCTGAAGTCGTCCAGATCGGCCAGGTCGAGATCGAAACTCACCGCAGCAACCGGCACGGCAGGCGGCAGTGCGGGCGGCGCGTCGATCGGTGGCAGGTTCAGGTCGGGCAGACCCAGGTCGAGATCGGCGGCGCTGGGGAGGTCGGGGATGCGCTCGGCAAGCGTCAGCGTGCGGTCGGCAGCCGCCCGTGTCGGGACGTCGTCGACAGGTTCGAAGTCGAGTACGAAGCGCTGGTCCGCCGCCGTAGCGGCAGTGACGGCGCCGACGTTCCCCACGCTTCCCACGATCGGCCGGTGCAGGCCCTGCAAACGCAGCGCATCGGCAGCCAGGATCACGGGGCCGCTGGCATGACCCCCGTCCTGCCCCGCTGCCAATGCCTGGGTCCACGCGCCGAAATAGTCCAGCGCCTCGCCCGTGAACTGGCGCAGCGCCGCGTCCATGTGCGTGGCCTGGGCCAGCCGGGAGTTGTAGAGCTGCTCGCAAGACCAGGCGGCGTCGCCGACATCGCGCAGCCCGATCATGCGGGCGCTGCCCTTGAGCGTGTGGAAGGCGCGCCGCATCGCGGTCATGTCGGCGGCGTGGTCGGGCTTGTCTGCCAGGCGCGCCAGGCAGGCCCGCGCATCGGCCACGACTTCCTGCGCCTCGTCGACGAAGATCCCGCGCATTTCGGCGTCGTCTTCCAGGCCGGTCTGGCCTGGCGCCAAGCTGGTCACGGGGGCCTCTGGCAAAGCCCGGGGTGGTGCAGCGGCCAGGGCAGGCCGGGGCAACACGATGGTGTGCAGCTCTTCACCCAGCCCGGCGAAGGCCGAGACCCGTTCGCTCTGGCCCATCACCGCGCTCAACGAGCCGCTCGCGGGGTCGTAGCGGAACAGCGACTTGGCCAGCGCCGGCTGCACGCTCAACATGTCGATGAGGAAACTCAAGGCGCCCAGGTTGTCGGCGAGCCGATCGAAGGTGCCGGTCTGGATGGCCCGCTGCGGGTCGACCTCGGTCTGGGACAGCGCGTCGACCTCGTCGCTCATGTGCGTCACGGCCTGCGCGGCCTGGCCCATGCCCAACACCGTCAGCACGCCCCGCATGGCCTGCAACTGGCCCGGCACGGGAATCAGCACGTTGCGCTGGGTCGGATCGCGGAAATACAGGTCGATCTGCTTTTCGATCTCGGACAGCGAGGCGCGCAGCTCCTGCACCACGCTGCCCATGGTCTGGCGGTCGGAGACGCGGCGGTACAGGTCTTCCATCCAGGTTTGCAAGGGCTGCGGCTCGCCGCCCTCGCGCACCTGGTCGATGCGCTGGCCCAACTGCTGCAATCGGCCCGGCAGGTCGGGGTCGTCCAGGTTGCCGTCCTCGAGCGATGCGTCGAGGTAGAGCATGCTGGTGGCCACTTCCATGGCCAGCGTGGGGGGCGGCGCCTGGTCCACGCCGCCAGCCTGGGTCATCACCGCCTGCAAGGCGTGCGACAGGGCCGCTCCGGCCGGGAACAGGCGCTGCAGGGAATCGCCCACCAGCGAAAACTGCTCAGCCAGGCCGGGCAGGCGGAACAACTCGCCACCGCAGGCCGACGACCAGGCCTCTGCGGCCGCCGCCACGCGCTTGCGGGCCAGCGCCACCTGGGCCGGGTCGAAGCGCCCGAGGCTCGGGGTCTCGTAGTCGTTGCTGGCCTTGCCGTCGATCTGCCAGGCCTGGCGCACGGCGTCCAGGCGCGGCGCCAGGGCCGTGCCCACGGTGGCCTTGGCGTGGGCGCAGAAGAACAGCATGTCCTGGGCGAGTCGATCGGACACCTCATGGCGGCCGCCCACCCCCAGCCGCAGTTGCGCCAGCAGGCGCGAGGCAATGCGCTTGCTGAAAACATCGCTGGCCAGCAGCCCGCGGGCCTGGGCCTCGAAAACCGCAGCCGCCAGGACCCAGAAGGTCGCCAGCCGGGCGGCAGCGTCGTCGGTGGCGGACGCGCGCGCACCGGCGCCCAGGTCGGCGCACAGGTCGCTCATCTGCCCCAGCACGCCCGGCTCGGGTTGGCGCATCAGCGGCAGGACGAGCGACTCCATGTCGCTGCGTGCACCGTCGTCAGCAGCACGCGGCGTGGCGGTGGGGTCTGCGGGCAGAACCTCCCAGCGCCAGACCTGCCGCCACAGATCGGCCGGGTGCACACGGTCGGCGCCCGCCAGTTGCTGCACGGCGCGGTACTGAGGGAACAGCCGCACCGGCGACACCGGCTTGCCCGCGAGTTGGCGCGCCAGGTAGTCGAGCAACGCGAACGACACCTGCTCGATGGCCGCGATGGCCGCCGCATCGGCCAGCACCGGCCGCGCCACCATGCGCTGCACCGCGGATTCGCTGGCCCGCAGCACACGCGCCACCTCCGGCAGGCCGACCAGTTCAAGCGCGCCCACGCCCTGGTGCAACTGGGCGCGGGCCGTGCGCAGCACCGCCGGGTCGACCGTGTCGACATCGGACTCGCCGATCGCATCGGCTTCGCGGCGGTAGCGCCGCAGGGCCCGGTTGGCTGTTTCCAGCGATCGGCGCAACTCGCCGTAAACCCAGGCCAGCGGGCTCAGGTCGTCGGTCGGGCCGGCGCCAGGCGAGAGGCCGGCTTGGTCAGAACTGGCGGGCGCTTCCATCGGTGTCAGCTCAGGAAACTTTGAAGCGCGCAACCGACGCGCGCAGCTCTTCGGCCGTGCGCGACAGTTCACGCACCATCTGCGCGGTGGACCGGGTGCCGTCCGAGGTCTGCTCGGTGACGTTGAAGATGTGCTGGATGTTGGCCGCCACCACGTTGGCCGATTCGGCTTCTCTCAGGGCTTCGGCAGAGATGCGTTCGATCAGGCCCGACAGCTCGCGCGTGACGCGGTCGATGTCGCCCAGCGCGGTACCCGCCGCGTCGGACAGCCGCGCTCCTTCGACCACGCCCTGCGTCGAGCGCTCCATGGCGGCCACGGCGTCCTGCGTGTCGGCCTGGATGGTGCGCACGATGGCGGCAATCTGCCGCGTCGCGTCGCCCGAACGCTCGGCCAGGCGCTGCACCTCTTCGGCCACGACCGAAAACCCGCGCCCGGCTTCACCGGCAGAGGCCGCCTGGATGGCCGCGTTGAGCGCCAGCACGTTGGTCTGCTCGGTGATGTCGGAGATCAGTTCGGTGATCTCGCCGATCTCCTGTGACGACTCGCCCAGGCGCTTGATGCGCTTCGAAGTCTCCTGGATCTGGTCGCGGATGGAGTTCATGCCGCCGATGGTGTTGTTCACCGCCGCCAAGCCGCTTTCGGCGGCCTGCAGCGACTGCCGCGCCACCTGGGCCGTTTGCTGCGCCTGCGCCGACACGTTGTTGATGCGACCGGCCATCTGCAATACCGATTCACCGGTGTCACGAATCTCGCGCAGCTGCTCGGTGGAGGCCGCCAGCAGCTCGGTCGATGTCTGCTCGACCTGGCCCGTGGTGTCGGTGACGCGCGCCACCGTGCTTTGCACCTGTTCGACCAGCGTGCGCAGTTCTTCCACGGTGTAGTTCACCGAATCTGCGATGGCGCCGGTGATGTCCTCGGTGACGGTGGCCTGCTGCGTCAGGTCGCCCTCGGCCACCGTCTGCAGTTCGTTCATGAGGCGAAGAATGGCCGCCTGGTTGGCATCGTTGACGCGCTTGGCCTCGCTCTCCTGGTGTTCGGCGGCGCGGCGCTGCACGTCGGCCACACTGGACCGCGCGACCTGGTCGCGCACGAACAGCCGCAACAGGCCAAAGGCGCCCACACCCAGCACCAGGGCCGACAGCAAGGCCGCACCGAGACGCCAGCCGCCGAGGCCCCCGGTTTCCGTGAGCCCCTTCTCCAGGCCGTCGAGCCCGCGCCGCAGCGGTTCGCTGTCGGCAATGAGGGCGGTCTGCGCATCGCGCGACGAGACCAACGCGGGCAGATTGCCCAGGATGGCGGCGGCCGCCGTGCGCACCTGCTCATGCTGAGCCAGCAACTGCTGGACACGATCTCGAAGTTGCGGCTCGCGCGTGCCCGGCAGACGCAGTTCGGCGTTGCCGGCGAGCACGCCCTGCGCCAGGTCGCGGAAGGTGCCCAGGTCACGGCCCAGCAGGAAGCCGGCGTCCACGCTCACACCCTCGAAGGTGAGGAACTCGTTGGCGTTGCGCGAGATGCGTTGCGTCAGCATGGCCATCTGCCCCAGCACCGCCATCTCGGCAGGCGGCGCGCCGGCTTGCAGCTTCAGTGACGACAGTGTCTCCACACTGTCGAGCAAGTCGGCGGCCTGTCGGTTCATCGCGCGCAGTGCGACACCGGCATTGGTCAGCGTCTTCTGCTGGCTCAGCACCACGGCGGCATTCTTCTCGGCCTTGTCGACCAGAGGCAGCAACGCATCGACCTGGTCCTGCAGGGCCAGGGGGGCCGCGCCCACACGGCCTTCACCGCTCTTCAGGCTGCGCACGTCACGCGCCAGCGCATCGCTGCTTTCGCGCAGTTCGACAAACGCCGGCGCGTTGCCCACCAGCGCCTGTGAGACCGACTTGGCCATGCGCTGCGACTGCATCTGCGCCTGGCCGGCCGCGCCCACCTGCTCGGCGCGGCGCGTGCCCGCCGTCACGGCCACGAAGGAGGTGAGCAACAGTGCCACCAGGCCCAGCCCCAGCATGATCGCCAGGACCCGTTGCTGGCGCCCGATCGGCCAGCCGCCGATGACCGGCAAGCCCGACCCGACTTCCACCTTGGCCCCCGGATCCCCTGCCCGTGCTGAACCCAACTCGCCCGCAGCCTCGGAGGGCGAGGCCTCAGAGATGATGGACGACAGCGTCGAATCGGACCCGGCGCTGCGGGTGTCGTCGCTGCCCGGGCCGAAACGCGCCGTCGCCTCCATGGCGCCGCCTGGAGACAACTCGTCGAAAGGCCGGGTCTCCCGGCCCGCGGGCTCGGCGCCGGGCTTGGACGGGCCCGTGCCTTTGATCCTGTCAAGCAAACTCATGTCGTCCTCGTCGGTTGGTGCCGGGTGGCGACCCGTTGGCGGGCTGACCCCGGGTCATGCCGAGATGCCAAGAAACTGCTCGTGGCGTGCCAAAGCGCCCAGGTCGATTTCCTGCCAGATTCGGTCGTCGCCGTCGCGCCAGCGCGGGCCGGCAAAGCTGGGCCGCGGCAAGTCGTCCGCGGCCTCTTCGGCCTTCAACTGGTCGGCGCCGCGCAGCCCGGCCAGGCGGTCGACCAGCAGGGCGCTGTGCGATCCCAATGCGGCATTCAAGGCCAGCAGGCTGCCGCTTTCGCGCAGGCCCTCAGGCAACGCGCCGTCGCGCAGGCCCAGGAAGCTGGCCAGGTCGACCACGCCATGCAAACCGCCGCGCAGGTTGGCCACGCCCATGAACCATGGCGGGGTGTGCGGGACGGGCATCAGGGTGGCCATCGAGAAAATCTCACCCGCACCCTGCAAGGGCAAGAGCAGACCCTGCCCGGCGCACTCCACGGCCAGCCAGGAGAGCTGACGCGCTTCGGTGCGCGCCAGTTGCAGCCGTTCGGCCAGGCGGGTCTGCAGTTCGCGCAGCGCTTCGCGGTTGGCCATGGCTCAGTCAAAGGCCTTGATCTTGGCCACCAGGTCGTCGCCGTTGACCGGCTTGACGATGTAGTCGCGCGCACCCTGCCGCATGCCCCAGACCTTGTCGGTTTCCTGGTTCTTGCTGGTGCACATGATCACCGGCACACCGGCAAAGCGCGGGTCGCGGGTGATGCTGCGGGTGAGCTGGAAGCCGTTCTGGCCGGGCATCACGACGTCCATCAGGATCAGGTCGGGCTTGTCCTCGATCAGGCGACGCATGGCCTCGTCGCCGTTCTCGGCCGTGCGCACCTGGTAGCCGTGCTTGCCCAAGACAGCGGACAGATGGTGCAGTTCGGTCTTGGAATCGTCGACGACGAGGATCTTCTGGATGGCCATCGGTGCAGTCCTTGGAGCGCCCCGGCCACGCTGGGCCACGGGAGTGATCAGGTCGGAATCAGCCAGGCGGGCGACGGAAGGTCTCGACCGCGCGCAGGAGTTGTTCTTTGGTGAAGGGTTTGGTCAGGTAATCCTGCGAGCCCACCATGCGCCCGCGAGCGCGGTCGAACAGACCGTCTTTGGACGACAGCATGATCACCGGCACGTGCGCATAGCGCGGGTTGCGCTTGATGATGGCGCAGGTCTGGTACCCGTCCAGGCGCGGCATCAGGATGTCGCAGAAGATCAGTTCAGGGTCGTGGTCGCTGACCTTGCCCAGCGCGTCGAATCCGTCTTCGGCCAGCAGCACCTCGTGGCCACCCTGGCGCAGGAAGATCTCGGCACTGCGACGGATGGTGTTGCTGTCATCAATGACCAGCACCTTGGCCCCGGCCTGAACCCCAACAGGTAGTTCACTGTCCAAACCGTGCTCCTCGGAGAGACCTGTGGCCGCCAACGGCCTCAGATCTGGACCATCTCGAAATCTTCCTTGCGCGCGCCGCACTCGGGACAGGTCCAGTTCATCGACACGTCGGCCCAGGCCGTTCCGGATGCGATGCCATGCTCGGGGTCGCCAGCGGCTTCGTCATAGATCCAGCCACAGATCAGGCACATCCAGGTTCGCGGTTCGGTCACGGTGGGGGAGTCAATTCACTACAATGGAGAATCATTGTAGCCACGCACTTCCCAGGGAAACCGAGGATTTGTGAGCACCTTGCCGCCTTCCTTCAGCCGCCTTTCCCCCGATCCCGTTGCCGTCCCGGCGCACCACCGTCACAGCAGCCCCCACACGACCCCATGACCCCCGAACCTACCGCGGCCACGGAACTCAACGAACCGGGCGCCGAGCCGCCCGCGCCGGCCTGCGTGATGAGCTTCAACGCCAGCGACCCCTGCGGCGCCGGTGGCCTGGCCGGCGACATCGCCACCGTGGCCGCCATGGGCGCGCACACCCTGCCCGTGGTCACCAGCATCGTCATGCGCGACACCGCCGAGATCTTCGACCACCACCCGATAGACGCCGACGTGGTGGCCGAGCAGGCACGCACCATCCTCGAAGACGTGACCATCGCGGGCTGGAAGGTAGGCTTTCTGGGCTCCGCCGACGCCGTGAGCGCGGTGGCCGAGATCCTGTCGGACTACGCGGACATCCCGCTCGTGGCCTACATGCCCAACCTGTCGTGGCTCGACGAGGACCAGTTGCAGCCCTACCTGGAAGCCTTTCGCGAGCTGATCCTGCCCGCCGCCGAGGTGCTGGTGGGCAACCACAAGACACTGCAAGATTTCCTGCTGCCCGAATGGGACAGCGAACGCCCGCCCTCGGCGCGCGAGTTGGCCGTGGCCGCCGGCGAGCACGGTACGCGCTATGTGCTGGTGACGGGCGTCATGCTGGCCTCCAAGGGCACGGAACAGTTCATCGACAACGTGCTGGCCTCGCCGCAGGGTGCGCTCACGGGCGAGAAGTTCGAGCGCTTCGAGGCCGGCTTCGTCGGTGCTGGCGACACCCTGGCGGCCGCGCTGGCCGCGCTGCTGGCTGCCGGTGGCGAACTGCAGGCTGCGGTGGGCGAGGCGCTGTCCTTCCTGGACCAGAGCCTGGACGCGGGCTTCCGCCCCGGCATGGGCCACATCGTGCCCGACCGGTTCTTTTGGGCGTTGCCGGAAGGCGAAGGCGACGAGCCTGGCGACGAGCCCGCCGAACCGGGCAGCGACCCCAGCGGCGGCTTCGACGACAGCAAGGGCAAGGCCCCGCGTCGTGTTCATTGAAATGAAACCCCCAAGCTCACTGCGTTCGCGGCCCCCCAAGGGGGCGCTCAGCGCCTTCGGGACGGCCGTGCGGCGCTGAATCTTCAAGCATGCAAACCAACGAACAACTCTTCGCCCGCGCCCAGGGCGTCATCCCCGGCGGCGTCAACTCGCCCGTACGGGCTTTTCGCGCCGTCGGCGGCACGCCGCGTTTCATCAAGCGCGCGCAGGGCGCCTACTTGTGGGACGCTGAAGGCAAACGCTACATCGACTACATCGGCTCCTGGGGCCCGATGATCCTGGGCCACGGCCACCCGGCGGTGGTGGAAGCCGTGCAGCGCGCGCTGCTCGACGGTTTCAGCTTCGGCGCGCCGACCGAACGCGAAATCGAGTTGGCCGAAGCCATCATCGCGCTGGTGCCGGCAGTGGAGCAGGTGCGCCTGGTCAGCAGCGGCACCGAAGCCGGCATGAGTGCGCTGCGCCTGGCGCGCGGCGCCACCGGCCGCGCCAAGTTCATCAAGTTCGAGGGCTGCTACCACGGCCACGCCGACCCGCTGCTGGTCAAGGCCGGTTCCGGCCTGGCCACCTTCGGCTTCCCGACGAGTGCCGGCGTGCCCGACGACGTCGTCAAGCACACCCTGGTGCTGCCCTACAACGACATCGCCGCACTCGAGCAGGCCTTCGACACCCACGGGCCCGAGCTGGCCTGCGTGATGATCGAGCCGATCGCCGGCAACATGAACTTCGTCCGTGCCAGCGTGCCTTTCATGACGCGGCTGCGTGCCCTGTGCACGCAGCATGGCGCGATGCTGGTGTTCGACGAGGTGATGTCGGGCTTCCGTGTCGCGCTGGGTGGCGCGCACAGCGTGTATCAAAAGCTGATTCCCGGTTTCGAGGCCGACGTGTTCGCCTTCGGCAAGGTCATCGGTGGCGGCATGCCGCTGGCGGCCTTTGGTGGCAAACGCGATGTGATGCGCCAGCTCGCCCCGCTGGGCCCGGTCTACCAGGCCGGCACGCTCAGCGGCAACCCGGTGGCCACGGCCTGTGGCTTGGCGACGCTGAAGGAGATCTCGCGGCCCGGTTACTTCGACGCCCTGGCGGCGCGTACGCGTTCGCTCGTCGACGGCCTGGCCGGCGCGGCCCGCGAGGCCGGCGTGCCCCTGGTGGGCGACAGCGAAGGCGGCATGTTCGGCTTCTTCTTCGCCGATGCCTTGCCGCAGAACTACACCGCCACCATGGCCACCGACAAGGACCGCTTCAACCGCTTCTTTCACGCCATGCTCGACCGGGGCGTGTACCTGGCCCCGGCGTTGTACGAGGCCGGTTTCGTCAGCTCGGCGCACAGCGCCGACGACATCGCGGCCACCGTGGCGGCGGCCGCACAGGCACTGCGGACCTGACGAGCCGGGGCGGCCGCGTCAGACCGGCGCCGAGCGCAGGCCGTAGGTCTTGCCGGCGAAGAACAGGTACTCGGCGCGCAGCACCGCGTCGCCCTTCTCGCCAGTGAAGGTGAAGCCCAGCAGTGCGACGCTGTCGCCGGCCTTGATCTCGGGCACCTTCCAGGCGTCCATGCGGGTCAACGGCGCCAGTTCGACCTGCCAGCGGCGGTCCTTGCGTGTCGGCACGGTCGCGGCCTTGAGCACCGCCTGCGCGTCCACCGCCGCTGTCTGCGCCGGCAGCACCCGCGTGGCCAGGTCGGCGGGCAGCTTCATATCGGCCACCAGGTCGAGTTCCATCTCGGCATGCGGGTTGCGCCAGGCCACCTTGGCCGCTCGCCCTTCCAGGTAGATCGGCCGTGTCTGGTCGAAGCTGCTCCAGCCATGGTGGGCCCAGGCCGGCGCGGTGGCCAGGCCCAGGCCGTGAACGATGAGAACGCGGCGATTGATCATGAGAAAACTCCTTGGATGTGGAAATCAGGCGTAAGCGATCCAGCGTCCACAGATGATGACGGCCAGCCACAACGCCAGTGAAAACGCGGTTTGTGCGCGGGCGACGCCGTCCAGCTTCTGCAGCCCGTGGCGCAGGTGAAAGGCCAGCGCGTTCAGGCCGGCGACCTGC
The DNA here is from genome assembly GCA_031414735.1 of Burkholderiales bacterium. GTDB lineage: Bacteria > Pseudomonadota > Gammaproteobacteria > Burkholderiales > Burkholderiaceae_C > Rubrivivax. The sequence continues at coordinate 17,379 of JANNWL010000431.1, forward strand.
ACCAGGCCCATCTTGATCAGGAAGAAGCGGTTGCCCAGCAACTCCTGCGGCGCGGCTGAAAACATGAGCAGGCCGGTCGCCGCGAGCAGGCAAAAGCCTGCCACCGAGATGCCCAGCGCCAGGCGTGCCAACGCCATGACGGGCAGCTCGGCGCCGCGGCCCCACACGCGCAACTCCAGCAGCACCAGGTTGCCCACCAGCAAGGCCACACCCACCACGTGCAGCGACTCCAGCATCGGGTACAGCCAGGGGTGGCTGGAGATCCAGGCCAGGCCCGTGAAGGCAGGAATTGTCGGCATCGCATGACGCTAGCATCAATGCCATGCACATACACATCCTTGGCATCTGCGGCACCTTCATGGGCGGCCTGGCCGCGCTGGCACGCGAGGCCGGCCACCGCGTCACCGGCTGCGACGCGGGCGTCTACCCGCCCATGAGCGACCAGCTGCGCTCGCTGGGCATCGACCTGATCGAAGGCTTCGGCCCCGAGCAGCTGGCGCTCAAACCGGACATGTTCGTCGTCGGCAACGTCGTCTCGCGCGGCAACCCGCTGATGGAAGCGCTGCTCGACGCCGGCGTGCCCTACACCAGCGGCCCGCAATGGCTGGCCGACCATGTGCTGGCCGGCCGCCACGTGCTGGCCGTGGCCGGCACGCACGGCAAGACGGGGACGACGTCGATGCTGGCGTGGATCCTGGAGCAGGCCGGGCTGCAGCCGGGCTTTCTGGTCGGCGGCGTGCCGCAGAACTTCGGCATCTCGGCGCGGACCGGGCAGGGCAAATGTTTCGTCATCGAGGCCGACGAGTACGACACCGCCTTGTTCGACAAGCGCAGCAAGTTTGTCCACTACCGGCCGCGCACGGCCATCCTGAACAACCTGGAACTGGACCACGCCGACATCTTCCCCGAGTTGGGCCTCATCGAGACGCAGTTCCACCACCTCGTGCGCACCGTGCCACAGGCCGGGCGGCTCATCGTCAACGCCCGCGACGAGGCCTTGCAGCGCGTGCTGCAGCGCGGCTGCTGGAGCGAGGTGCAGCGCTTCGGCACCAAGCGCGAAGAGCCCGGTGGCCTGTGCGCGCGCGGCGAACCGCAGGCCTTCGACGTGCTGCGCGGCAGCCTGAAGCTGGGCCGGGTTGAATGGGACCTGCTGGGCGAGCACAACCAGATGAACGCGCTGGCCGCCATTGGCGCGGCCGAGCACGTGGGCGTGGCGCCTGAAGTGGCCGCCGCCGCGCTGGGCAGCTTCAAGAACGTGCGGCGGCGCATGGAACTGCGCGGCGAGGTTGGTGGCGTGAAGGTCTACGACGACTTCGCCCACCACCCCACCGCCCTGCGCGCCACCGTGGGCGGGCTGCGCCGCAAACTGGACAAGCAGCCGCTGTCCTTGCCTGCTGCCCCCGGCGTGCCGCACAGCCGCGTCCTGGCGGTGTTCGAACCCCGCTCCAACACCATGAAGCTGGGCACCATGAAGGCCCAGTTGCCCTGGGCGCTGGAAGAAGCCGACCTCAGTTTCTGCCTGCAGGGGCCTTACGGCTGGAGCGCCCGCGACGCGCTCGCGCCCATGGGCCCCTTGGCCGTGGTGGCCGACACCGTGGAAGCGCTGGTCGCCGCCGTGGCCCAGGCCGCGCGTCCGGGCGACCATGTCCTGTGCATGAGCAACGGCGGCTTCGGCGGCGTGCACGACAAGCTGCTGGCTGCGCTGGCCGCGCGCTGAAGGGAGCACCCCGCCCGCGTGGCGCGCGGGCGGGGGACTTCCTATGGACTCAACCCCGCGACAAGGTCGCGCGCAGCGCCTCGGTGACCAACGCCAGCACATCCTGCAGGTGCGCGCGGTTCTCCACCGCCAGGCCCGGCTTCGCCAGCGCCGTGCGCAGCTGGCCCTGCAGCTCGGTGGCGTGCAGGCGGGCCAGGCTCACGGCGTCGGCGGGCAGGCTGGCCGGCGGGCGGGTCAGCACGGCCTGCAGGCGCTTGAGGTGTTCGCGCTGCAGGTTGCGCCGCATGGGGTCGATCGCCTTGCCAGTCTTCAGTTCGCTCCACACGGCGCCTTGCACGGTGCCGTAGAGCTCGTTCACCGAGATCACACCCAAGCGGTCCTTCTCCGGCAGGTAACTGGGCAGATCCAGCAGTCGCTGCGCTGTGCCTGCCGCCAGCAACCGGTCCAGCGCCTGGGTCTGCAGGCGCAGCACGGACTGCGGCACGCTCACCAGGCCAGGGCGGCTCCATTCGACGTAGTTCGGCGACAGGCTGGCCATGAATTCCGGCTTGAAGCGGAAGCTGTCGACGCTGAACAGGTTGTCGGTGAGGAAACGCAAGGCCTGGCGCTGCTTTTCGGGCGCCACGGGGGCGTAGGCCGGGCGGCCGCCGCTGCCCTGCGGGTCGCGCGAGGTGCTCATGCCGCCGACGTACTTGGCCGCCAGCGTGGGCATGTCGCGGAACTGGCTGAAGCCGGCCAGCAGGCTGCGGCGCAGGCGCTCGGGGTCGTCGCCGGCCCTGGGCCCGCGCGCCTGCACGCGCGCCCAGAGCTCGCGCGACAGCTGCATGCGGCGTTGGTAGAAGGCCAGCGGGTCGTCGCCGAGGTCGAAGCGGTTGGCGGTGGGGTCCAGGCCGTCGTTGGGGCCGAAGCCGCCGGCGTCGACGTCGTCGCCGAACACCAGCAACGGGTCGGTGGCGCTGCGCGAAGCAATGGCTTGCAGGTCGGCCGTTTCACGCGCCGGGTCCAGCGGCTTGTAGGCGTATTCGATGGCCCAGTAGTCGTAGGCCCCGAGCGTGGTCATGTTGAGCTCGCCCTTGGGCTCACCGGCCAGCGGCAGGTTGAAGGCGTTGTAGTCCATCACCGAACTGGAGATGCCGCGCGTACTGCCGAAGCCCTTGTCCTTGAGTTGCTCGCGCGTGACGGTGGTCGAGGCCTTGAAGTTGTGGCGCAGGCCCAGCGTGTGGCCGACCTCGTGCACGATCACGTCCTTGATGTAGGACTGCACGAAGGCCTCGGCCTCAGCGCTTTCGGGGTCGAGGTCGCCACGCGCTTCGAGCAGGTCCATCGCGAAACCTGCCTCGGTGCCGGCGTCATGGGCATAGGTGCACATGCGGTACGCGCTCTGCGCCCCCCACAGCGCCTGGGCCTGGGCCTGCCAGGGGGCCGGCTCGGCGAAGCTGGTGGGTTGGCCCACGTCTTCGCTGATCTGGCGACGCGAACCGCGACCGAAGACGTCGCTCATGCCGATGTCGGCGTCAAGGATTTCGCCCGTGCGCGGGTCGGAGTGGCTGGGCCCGACGGCAAAACCGGCGTCAGAGCCGACGAACCAGCGAATGGAAGCGTGCGCCGCGTCCATGTTGTCGATCTCGGAGTTGTCTTCCTGCTGCCGCGCGACCAGGGCGTTCTTGAAGCCGATGCGTTCGAAGGCCTTGTTCCACTCCAGCACACCGGCCGTGATGGAAGCGCGGTAGCGTTTGGGAATGTTGCGGTCGAGCCAGAAGGTGACGGGCTGCACCGGCTCGGACAACGCAGCGGCCGGGTCCGTCTTCTCCAGCCGCCAGCGCGTGATGTGGTGAACGCGGTTGTCGGGCCGCAGGTCGTCGGACAGGTCGGTATAGCTGTCCAGGAAATGCCCCACGCGCGGGTCGGCACGGCGCGCTGCCATGGGCTGGACCGGCAGCGCGCGGAAGCTGTAAACATAGCCGATGAACAGGCTGCGCGGGTCGGGCGTGGTCTGCGGCGGCAGGGTGGGCGGCGGCACAGGCGGGCCGCCCGGCATCGACATCGGCGGCGCGGCGATGCGCGGCACGGCGTAATGCACCTTGGCCGAGAGCGTGGTCAGCCCGGCGTCGGCGCGCGTCGATTCGAAGTAGGAATTGGCACGGTCGGGCGCAAAGGGCATGCGGAAGGCCGCTTCCAGCCGCGTGCTGTAGCCGGCCATGTCGCCGAGCAGGAAGCTGGCGTCCACCAGCACCGACTTGCGCTCGGGGTGCGGCGCGCTGGCGACGGCGGCCGAGCCGATCAAGCTGTCGCTGAAGCCCTGGCTGACCGCCAAGCGCGAGGCCGGGTCGCGGTCGCCGCGAAAGGCCATCTGCCGGGCCACCAGCTGGAACTGATTGCCTACCTTGCGGAACTCGGCCAGCCAGTCGCGCCCCATCTGGCTGCCATACAGGCCTCGCTCACCCACCGACTGGGCCACGTTCACCGTCACCAACATCGGCTGGCCCAGGCGCTCGGGCGCGATCTCGAGCCAGACCTTGTCGTCCTTGCGCCAGATCGGCACAAAACCGTCCTGGCGCGTGGCGTCCTTGATGATCTCGGCAAATGGCTTGGGGGCGGTGGGGTCGGCGGGCCTGACCGCGGCCGCATTGGCGGCTGGGGGCGTGCCGGAGGCGGCTGCAGCCACGGGTGCGGGCGCAGCGGCCGTGGGCGCAAGCGCGGCCTGGGGGGCTCCCGGGGTGGCGCAACCGGCCAGGCCCAGGGTCGCGATGGCGGCCGCTGCCACAGTGGCCAGGCGGACAGGAGGGGCAGTGAACATGGCTTCAGATGACGTGGGTGTGACGCGCGCGGCGACGAAGGGCGGAATTCTGCCTCCGCATGGCGACAGCTGCTGGCGGCCAAACTGGAAACGGGGCGGCGCTTAGACTCGCCGGCCTGCCCACCGCCTGCCAAGGACCGAACATGAAGAACTGGATGCTCGCGGCCGCGCTTGCCGCAACCTTGTCGCTGGGCCCGCAGGCCCCAGCCCGCGCCGACGACGCGCTCAAAGCCACGCTGGCCAACCCGCAGCGCACGCCCGCCAACGTGGTGCGCGACGCCGCGCGCCACCCGTTTGAGACGCTCAGCTTCTTCGGCATCCGCCCCGACATGACGGTGGTCGAACTCAGCCCCGGCGGCGGCTGGTACACCGAGATCCTGGCGCCCTACCTCAAGCCACGCGGCCAGCTGATCGTGGCCGGCGACGACCCCGAGTCGGAGTTTGGCTACTACCGCCGCAGCGCCGAGCGCATGGACAAGAAGCTCAAGGCCGACCCGGCCAGCTTCGACCGTGTGCGCACGGCCGTGTTCGCGCCACCCGCCAAGCTGCAGTACGCCGCGCCAGGCAGCGCCGACATGGTGCTGACCTTCCGCAACGTGCACAACTGGGCCGCGCAGGGCGACGCCGTCGTCGCAGCGGCGTTCAAGAGTGTGTTCGACACCCTCAAACCGGGCGGTGTGTTCGGCGTCGTCGACCACCGCCTGCCGGCGAGCAGGGTGCAAGACGCCAAGGCCAGCAGTGGCTATGTCCATGTCGCTTACGTCACCCGCTTGGCCGAGGCCGCCGGCTTCAGGCTGGCGGCGTCTTCAGAGATCAACGCCAACGCCAAGGACACGGCCGACCACCCCGGGGGCGTGTGGGCGCTGCCGCCGAGCTTTCGAAACAAGGACCAGGACCGCGCCAGGTTCGAGGCCATTGGCGAAAGCGACCGCTTCACGCTGAGATTCGTCAAGCCGTAAGCGCATTGCACGGGCGGCGCTGCACCTGCATGCAGCGGTGAGCGGTGACAATCCGCCGCATGTATGCACTCTTTGAAGAAGGCGGCAAGTTCCAGGCCGGCCGCGTGATGTCCGAGGCCGAAAGCTCGCTGCAGTTGGAGATGGACTCCGGCAAACGGGTGAAGGTCAAGGCGGCCAACGTGATGCTGCGCTTCGAGCGCCCGGCGCCGGCCGAACTGCTGGCGCAGGCGCAGGCGATGTCCAAGGAGATCGACCTCGACCTGGCCTGGGAATTCGCGCCCGAGGCCGAATTCGGTTTCGCCGACCTGGCGCGCGAGTACTTCAGCGCCAAGGCCGGGCCAGAGCAGCAAGCCGCCGCCTTGCTGCGCTTGTTCGACGCGCCGCACTACTTCCGCCGCCTCGGCAAGGGCCAGTTCCGCAAGGCGCCT
>JANNWL010000432.1:0-1558 GCA_031414735.1 Burkholderiales bacterium
ACCAGGTGCCTGTCGTCCCGATCAAGGGCTGCAGGTTAAACGGGAAGCCGGTGAGGACGCGTTCGTTGTTGATCGCAGTCCGATTCCGGCGCTGCCCCCGCAACGGTCAGCGAGGAACCTTTCGCACGACAAGCCACTGGGTCTGCCACAGACCTGGGAAGGCGCGAAAGGCTCCGGGGATGCGCTGCATCCTCGGTACTCGCGAGCCCGGATACCGGCCTGGTGTGATGAGTGCCGGTGTCGCGGAGGGCGGTGCGGGTGGCCAGGCAGCGCTTTCAGTGCGGGCCTTTGTCACCTGCGCATTTCCACCACGACCCCGGCGTCCCTTTCGCCGTGCCACACGGGGTGTGTGGTTGGAGTCCCTGTTCATGAAATCCCTTCCTTTCAGCCGTGCCGCAAAGCCGGCAGCTTTGCTGTTCTTGTCTGCCGCATGCGCGGCGCCCACGTTTGCGCAGGACCAGAACGCCGAGCGCGTCTCTGTCACAGCCACCCGCACGCCAGTCCGGGTCAACAACCTGGTGGCAGAAACCACCGTCATCGACCGCGCCCAGATCGAGCGCAGCGAGGGCCGCACCTTGCCCGAGCTGCTGGCGGGCCTGGCTGGCTTCCAGTTCACCAGCAACGGCGGGCTGGGCAAGGCCTCGTCGATCTTCATTCGCGGGCTGGAAGCGCGCCACACGCTGCTGCTGGTGGATGGCGTGCGCGTCGGTTCGGCCACGCTGGGCACGCCGTCGCTGGACAACCTGCCGCTCGAGGCCATCGACCGCATCGAAGTCGTGCGCGGGCCGATGTCGTCGCTGTACGGCAATGGCGCTTTTGGCGGCGTGATCCAGGTCTTCACGCGCCAGGGCGCGCAGGGTTTGACAGGCAATGCCAAGCTCTCTGCCGGCAGCAACAGCCACGGCCAGATCGCTGGCGGACTGGGCTTTGGCGACGGCACCATCGATGCCGCCGTGCAGGTGCAGCACACCGACACGAAGAGCTTCTCGGCGACCAATGCGCGCGTGCCTTTCGGCAACTTCAACGCCGATCGCGATGGCTTTCGCCAAAACAGCGGCAGCCTGCGCCTGGGCTGGCAGGCCCTGCCCGATTGGCGCGCCGAATTCCTGGCGCTGCAATCGACGGGCCTGACACGCATCGACGACGGCCCGGCGGCCGACGCGCGTGCCGAGCTGGAAAACCGGGTGACCGCGCTGACCCTGCGCGGCAAGCCCATGCCAGCTTGGGGCATGCGCGTGACGGTGGCCGAATCCGTCGACGCCTACGACACCCTGGCCAGTGCCAGTGCTTTCGCCGCGCTGGGCACCATCCAGTCGCGCAGCCGCCAAGTCGGTTGGGAAAACACCATCGCCACGCCTGTCGGCACTGTGCTGGCCCTGGCCGAGCGCACGACTGAGACGGTCAGCCGCCCCGGCGCACCCTTTGCGGTGAGCCAGCGCGACATCGACGGCCTGGCCCTGGGCCTGTCGGGTGCCGCCGCACAGCACAGCTGGCAGGCCAGCGCGCGGCGTGACAGCAACTCGCAGTTCGGCAGCGTGACGACAGGCGCGCTGGCCTA
>JANNWL010000433.1:0-1572 GCA_031414735.1 Burkholderiales bacterium
CTTGGCGTTGGGCAGACTGGCGACCCAGTCGGCGCGGGGCGACAGCAGCACCAGGTTGTCCAGCGCCGCGGTCGGCCGGTGGCGCTGTTTCCAGGTCTTGTCCAGCCAGCCGGGCACGACGCGGCCCTGGAAGTGCGGGTAGAGCACCAGCCCCGGGGCCAGGGGGCGGTAGTCCAGGTGCAGGTGGTAGTCGGTGATGCCGCCGTCCCAGTAGGTGCCGGGCGGCGCGCCGGGCACGTCCTGCACCGGCTGCATCATGAAGGGGATGGTGCAGCTGGCGAGCACGGCCGGCGCCAGGTTGCCGGGCGTCAGGGTCACCCGGTGCGTCTGGAAGTCGTCCAGCGACAGCGGCAAGGCGTCGCGCGGGTCGCTGAACACCACGCGCTCCATCCACCCACCCAGCGTCTTGCGGCTGATGGCGTTGGCGGTGAACGCGCCCAGCCAGCCCAGCGGCGTCGCCACGCGCCCGGGTCGGTGCAGCAGACGGCGACCACGGCCGGCAATCACATGCAGCCTGAAACTCGGGTGGCCCAGCACGTCGGCAGCGCGGTCGCCCAGGCGCTGCTGCAGATGGCGGCTGAAGTGTTCGGTGACGGTTTGCGCCGTGGGCATGCGGCCCGGCTCGTGCGGGTAGGTCTGGGTGATGTAGTCCTCGCCCAACTGGGCCAGGGCGGCGCCAGCGTCAGGAAGGCAGGCGGCGGCCATGCGCCAGGCGCCTATCGACGCGCCGATCAGATGCACGGTGTGATGCACCTGGGACAGCCAGTCGCCGAAAAGATACCCGTCCAGCGGCAGCAGCGCCAGGCCCTTGGGCCCACCGGCCGCCGCCGGGATGGCCCGCACGTCGCCCGGCGCCAGGCCGTGTTCACGCAGGTGGCGCAGCGCCACCGGGCCGGCATGGATCTGCAACGCCCGCATCAGAAGCGCAGCAGCAGGCTGGCGTTGAACAGCGTCGTCGTCTGGCGCCGCGACAGGCTGCTGGCGCCGAAGCCGTCCAGGTCTTCGACGCGGCTGGTGGACAGGCTGTCTTCGGGCACCAGGTTGTTGGCCGACAGGCGCAACTGCACTTCCTTGTTGAAGCGCCACAGCGCGTAGGCGTCCAGCCGCCGGGCGTGGCTGCGCCAGACGCGCTGGCGGTCGGTTTGTTGCGTCGAAAACGCCGGCGTCATCGAGAAGTTGGCGCCGTAGCTGAAGATGCTGCCGTGGATGGCGTGGTCGAAGCCCATGGTGGCGCTCCACGGCGCCTGGCCATCCAGGCGCGCGTTGGGGTCGTCGATCTGCTCGACCTCTGACTTGTAGATCGACAGTGCCGCGCGCAGTTGCAGTCCCGGCCCGCGCCCCTTGGCCGGCCCCGGATCGGGTTTGGCCCTTGAGGCCAGCCACGCCGGCAGAAGCTGGTCGGCGCGGCCCTTGACTTCCAGTTCCAGCCCCGTGCTTTTGGCGCGGCCAATGTTGGCCGGCCGGCTGACCCAGCGCGGCACCGGCGCTTCGGCCACGGTTTCCAGCGTGATGCGGCGACGGATGAGGTCATCGATCTGGCGATGGAAGACGCCGACGCTGAGCACCCCGCCG
>JANNWL010000434.1:0-5082 GCA_031414735.1 Burkholderiales bacterium
CGGCGCAGCCGGGCTCGGTGTGGTTTGGCGACGGCGTGGTCGGTGGCGTGCTGTTCCCGGTGCTGGCCCTGCTGCTGGCGGTGGCCGTGCGCTGGGGGCTGCACGGCCTGGCGCAGGGCGTCGTGCCGGTCGCGGTGTTCAAGGTGGTGGTGCCGGTGCTGGTGTCGCTGGTGGTCATCCGCCTCGTGGCGCGGGTGCTGCACCGCGCGTTCCCGAACTCGGGCTTCATGCGCGTGGTCGAGCGCAGCGTGTCGTGGCTGGCCTGGGTGGGCGTGGTGCTCTGGATCACGGGCGTGCTGCCGCTGGTGCTGCAGGAGCTGGACGGCATCACCTGGAAGATCGGCAGCACGAAGATCAGCGTGCGCAACCTGATCGAAGGGGTGGTATCTGCGGTGCTGGTGATGGTGCTGGCGCTGTGGGTGTCGGCCGCGCTCGAAAAGAAACTGCTGGCCGGCGCCGTCGACAACCTGTCGATCCGCAAGATGGCCGCGAACCTGCTGCGCGCCTTGCTGCTCTTGCTGGGCGTGATGTTCGCGCTGTCGGCCGCCGGCATCGACCTCACCGCGCTGGGTGTGTTGGGCGGCGCGGTGGGCGTGGGCATCGGCCTGGGCCTGCAGAAGCTGGCGGCCAACTACGTCAGCGGCTTCGTCATCCTGGCCGAGGGCAGCATGCGCATCGGCGACATGGTCCGGGTCGACAATTTCGAGGGCCGCATCACCGACATCAGCACACGCTACACGGTGATCCGGGCGCTGAACGGGCGCGAGTCCATCGTGCCCAACGAGATGATGATCACCCAGCGGGTCGAGAACTCGTCGCTGGCCGACCCGCGGGTGTCCATGGGCACCGTTGTCCAGGTCGAATACGGCACCGACCTGGACGCCTTGATGCCCCGTCTGGCGCAGGCGGTGGCGGCCGTGCCGCGCGTGCTGGCCGAGCCCGCGCCCTTGGTCCTGCTGTCTGCCTTTGCTACCGACGGTCTGGAGCTGACGATTTCTTTCTGGCTGGCGGACACCGAGAATGGCCAGAACAACCTGCGCTCGGATGTCAATCTGGCCGTGCTGCGCGCTTTGAACGAGTCCGGGGTCGGCATTCCCTTCCCCCAGCGGGTGGTGCGCCAGATTCCAGTCGACCGCCTCGTCGCCACGCCTCCAAGCTGAGCGCAGGCCCGGTTCAGGGGTTCAGGGATTCAGGGCGCCAGGCGTTCCCGCACCCAGGCCGTGCCCTCCAGCCGGTAGCGCAGGCGGTCGTGCAGGCGGCTCTTGCGGCCTTGCCAGAATTCCCAGCGGTCGGCCTGCAGGCGCATGCCACCCCAATGCGGCGGCCGCGTCGGGTGCAGGGCGTGCTTGACGGCGACCTGTGCGGCATTGGCCACCAGCACGGCCCGCGAGCTGATGACCTCGCTCTGCGGCGAGGCCCAGGCGCCCAGGCGCGAGTCCAGCGGCCGGCTGGCAAAGTAGGCGTCGGACTCTGCGGCGTCGATCTGGGTCACGCTGCCCTCGATGCGCACCACGCGTTCCAGCTCGACCCAATGGAACTGCAGCGCGGCATGGGGGTTGGCAGCCAGCTCCTGGCCCTTGCGGCTGCGGTAGTTCGTGTACCAGACGATGCCGCGTTCGTCGCAGCCCTTGATCAGCACGACGCGGGTCGAGGGCCGGCCGTCAGCGCCTACAGTGGCCAGCGTCATGGCGTTCGGTTCGGGCAGCTGCGCGTTCAGCGCCTGCTCCAGCCAGCGCTGGAATTGATGCAAGGGGTCGGCAGCAGCAGACGCCTCGTCGAGTTCGTCGCGTTCGTAGCTCTTGCGCAGGCCGGCAATGTCCATCGGACCAGTATAGGCAGGGCGCCGCGATGGTGCCGGGGATGTAACCCACTGCAACCAAACCCGGTGCATCCCTTAGGGGTGAGGCCGTAAGTGATGGTCCCACTAGCCCGCGCGCGCCATCGCCGTCATTCTGCGACGCAAGGAGGGGTGTGCGACGCAAGCCGGGACCAGGCGGTGCGCGTGGCCCGAAATCAAGATGCGAGTCCGTCCCACCATCCTCGTTCTGGCCGCTGGCGCTGGCAGCCGGTATCGCGGTGCGCAACACAAGCTCGAAGAGTCCCTGGGCACGGCCACCGTGCTCGGCACCACGCTGCGCAACGCCAGCCAGACGCAGTTGCCCGTGCTGGTCGTGACCACGGCGGCGCGGGCGGCCCTGGTCGGCAAACAGGTCGCCACGCGCGACATCCTGGTCGTCAGCGACGCCGACGCCGCACGCGGCATGGGTAACTCCATCGCCGCCGGTGTGGCCGAGCGCTCAGGCGCCACCGGGTGGCTGGTGCTGCCTGGCGACATGCCTTTGGTGACGCCGGCCAGCATGCTGGCCGTGGCCACGGCGATGGAGCAGTACCCGGTGGCCTTCGCCCAGCACCGGGGCCGCCGCGGCCACCCGGTGGGCTTCTCGGCGGAGCTGTATTCCGAACTCGTGCGCCTGACCGGCGACGACGGCGCCCGCCGCGTCATGGCGCGCTACCCGGCGCAGGGCGTCGAACTCGACGACGCCGGCGTGCTGCTGGACGTCGACACGGTGGCCGACCTCGACGCGCTGCGCGAGCGCCTGCAGCAGGCCAAGGCGCAGGCGGCGGACTGAACTTCAACCCACGGCGGTGCCCGCGCCGCTGACCTGCCAGTCGTACACCAGCTCGTACAGGCCGTCATGCTCGCGAAAGACCAGGGTCTTTCTGGCGCTGCTTGGGCTGCCGCCGAAGCTGAAGTTGGGGGCACGCACGCTCTGGGTGGTGTGCTGTGGCTGGAAGATGTCGTCGTTGTAGGCGGCGATGATGACCCGCTTGACGTAGCTTGCCAGTTTCGACGCGATGAGGGGCAAGGCCCACTTGAGGATCTCGAAGATCAGCCCCCGCGGGGTGGGGCCGCCGGCGGGCGGTGCCAGTGCAATTTGTGCCTTCAGGTCGGTCTGCACGCGGGCTGCGATTTTCTCGATGGCTTCGCGCATGCCGCCGTTGTCCTTTTCAACCAGCACCAGGCCGACGCCGAATTCCTGCGAGCGTCCGGGGGTGCCGAAGTCGAAGCTGCACATCACCCGCGGCGGCTGAAACACCACCACGTCACCGTCGTCGAACCCGGCGCCTATCTGGAATGCGGGGATGACGGTGGTGTCGCCGTTGCTGGCAATGCGGTAGCCGCCCAGCCAGATTTCGTCGTTGCCGAAGCGTTCAATGTACTGGCCGTTGGTCTCGTCTACACACTTGACGCTGTGGATGCGCAGGTTGAGTTTCTGGCTCATGGTTTGGTCTCCTTGGGGTGGGTTGCGACGCAGGCCCGGCCTTTGGGGTGGCGGCTGGACCCGTCTACAAAGAGATCGCGAAGCCGCGCCAAAACACGACAGGACCGGGGACCGAGCCCATTCGCTCAAACCAGGCCGTGCCGCCGCGCCAGCGCCATCAGGCGTTCGACATCGCGGTCGGTGACGCCTTTGTCACGCAGCGCGGTGGCCGTTTCGACCAGGTAGTCCAGCGTGCTGCCATAGCGGCCACGGGCGTGGCGCAGGATGTGCAGCATCTGCTCGTCGGGCAGGCGCGCCAGACAGGACTCGTGGCGACGCGGCAGGGTGAAGGCCAGCGCCTGCACCGTGCCGCGAGGCGTGCGGCAGGGCAACAGCCGGGGGTCATAGACGCCGGTGGGCATCTCGCGCGCCCACAGGCGATCGAGCTCTTCCTCGGCATGCTCCGGCCGCAGCCGGTAGACCACACCGCGACAGGCGCCGCCGGGCAGCAGCGCAAACACCAGACCGGGTTGCTGCGGCGTGCCGCGGTTCACGCGCGAACGCATGCGCAGCGCGCGGTGCCAGCCGTGCACCAGCGCTGGGCGGTGCTCGGCGGCGTCGAACTCCGGGCGCCAGATCAGCGACGCGTAGCCAAACACCCAGCGCTCGCGGCTGCCCTGCCACTGGGCGCGCAGCCGTTGCAGCGAGACCTGCGGGTCGCCCATCATCAGTTCGGTGGCGATCGGTGTGTGCATGGGCTTCAGCATCGCATGGCGGGCGCCCGGTCGGCAACGTCGATGCCGCGACACGGCGTCCGCAGAGTTGACGATGTAACCGGGTTACACAACAATGAAGGCATAGGTTACATCGAGGTGCCCCCCATGCGAGCCGTTCTCACCGAAGTCACCCAGCGCATCACCGACCGCAGCGCCGCCACGCGGCGGGCCTACCTGGCGCGCATCGACAGGCTGTCGCAGCGCCCGCCTGGCGCCGAGCGCCTGGGCTGCGCCAACGTGGCGCATGCCTTCGCCGCCCTGCCGCAGAACGACAAACTGCGCGTGGTGGCGCAGAAGGCGCCGAACATCGGCGTCATCACGGCCTACAACGACATGCTGTCGGCCCACCAGCCCTACGAGGGCTACCCGGCGCTGATCCGCGACGAGGCCCGGCTGCATGGCGCCACGGTGCAGGTGGCGGGCGGCGTGCCAGCCATGTGCGACGGCGTGACGCAGGGCCTGCCCGGCATGGAGCTGAGTTTGTTCTCGCGCGACACCATCGCCATGGGCACGGCCATCGGCTTGACCCACGATGTCTTCGACGCCGCGCTGCTGCTGGGCGTGTGCGACAAGATCGTGCCGGGGCTGTTGATCGGCGCGCTGCACTTCGGGCATCTGCCGTGTGTCTTCGTGCCGTCCGGGCCCATGAGCAGCGGCTTGTCCAACAACGACAAGGCCAAGGTGCGTGAACAGGCCGCGCAGGGCTTGGTGGGCCGCGCCGAGTTGCTGGCCGCCGAGAGCGCCGCTTACCACGGGCCCGGCACCTGCACCTTCTACGGCACGGCCAACAGCAACCAGATGCTGCTGGAGGCCATGGGCCTGCACGTGCCGGGTGCCGCCTTCGTGCACCCGCACGCCGGCCTGCGCGAGGCGCTGACACGCGAGGCCGTGCGTACCGCGCTGGGCATCGCACGGGGCGGCCCGCGCTTCATGCCCATTGGCCGCCTCGTCGACGAGCGTGTCATCGTCAACGCCATGGTGGCGCTGCTGGCCACGGGCGGCAGCACCAACCACCTCATCCACTGGGTGGCGGTGGCGGTGGC
>JANNWL010000435.1:0-3106 GCA_031414735.1 Burkholderiales bacterium
CTGCTGTCCAACCCCTGGAAACCCAAGTTCATCAAGCTGCTGGGCACCGAGATGTCGCTGGACAACATCGAGCACGACACCTTGCGCGCCAAGGGCCGCTATGACGACCCGCGCATCCACTTCGCCGTCAACTGCGCCAGCGTCGGCTGCCCCATGCTGCGCGAAGAGGCCTTCGTGGCCGAGCGCCTGGACGCGCAACTCGACGAGCAGACCCGGCGCTTCATCGGCGACCGCAGCCGCAATCGTTTCAACAGCAGCAGCGGCAAGCTCGAACTGAGCAAGATCTTCGACTGGTACGGCGACGACTTCAAGCAAGGCCACCGCGGCATCCAGTCCCTGACCGGCTTTGCCGCCAGCCACGCCGACCTGCTCGCCGACAGCCCCGCCGACCGTGAACGCGTGCGCGGGCAGAAGCTGGACATCGCCTTCCTGGACTACGACTGGAAACTCAACGACACGCGTTGAGGGGGCGGGGCCGGCGACATCGCCTCGGGGCTCGGGCAGTGATGCTGATCGCCCGAATGGATTGGGTGACAATGGTTGCGTCGTGGCACCATTCATCGACGGACCTCCTGCCCCCACCCAGCCATGCCCCAAGCCGTCGAACATCTTGCCGAGCTGACGGGGTTTCGCGACCGCGACGTTCTTGACGTCAGTTTGGTCGGCGCGTTGCGCGACCTGCTGCAGCCGACGCTGGTGGCCATCCACCGCTGTGTCGGGGAGCCCGGCGCGCAGCGCTGGCTGACCCGCGCCCGACTCGGCCTGCACGACATGGCGGCCAGTGGCGACCCGCTGTGGTCCGACCTCGACAGCCTGCCCGAGCTGGCCGCCCACCCCGAGCGCATGGCCTGCCTGCAGGGGGCGACCACCGTCGCCAGCGCGGCCGCCACGGGCACGCCCGCGTTGATGCTGTTCCCGCTGACCACCGACCTCGACGTGGTCGGCGTTCTCGAAGTGCAGACCGCCGCGCCGCTGGGCGATGAGGCACAGCGCATGGTCGACAGCATCCTGCGCGTCTACCGCAACTTTCAAGGTCTGCTCGACTACAGCGAACGCGACACCCTGACCGGGCTGCTCAACCGCAAGACCTTCGATGACAGCTTCATGCGCATCGCCGCCAGTGCCACGCCGGGGCCGGCAGCCGCAGGCGCGCAGGCCGGTCGCCGCAGCGCCGGGCAAGGCGGCGGGCCGTGGCTGGCGATGATCGACATCGACCACTTCAAACGCGTCAACGACACCTACGGCCACTTGATCGGCGACGAGGTGCTGCTGCTGCTGTCACGGTTGATGCGCAACAGCTTTCGCTTCCACGACCACCTCTACCGCTTCGGCGGCGAAGAATTCGTGGCCCTGATCCGTTGCGGCCAGGCCAGCGACGCAGTGACCGCCTTTGAGCGCCTGCGCGCCAACGTCGAGAACTATGCCTTTCCGCGCGTCGGCAAGATCACGGTCAGCATCGGCTTCACCCAGGTCCGCCCCGGCGACACCCCGAGCGGAGCCTTCGAGCGTGCTGACAAGGCGGTCTATCACGCCAAGCAGCACGGCCGCAACCAGGTCGGCGACCACGCCCAGCTGGTCGCCGCCGGCGAGCTTGAGGACGGGTCTCGCGACAGCGACGTCGAGCTGTTCTGACCGCGGTGCGGGCCCCGTCGGCGGCGGCCGGCACGTCAGATCGGCGGGATGGTCGACAGGAAGACGCCCACGGCAGCGCGTGCCCAGTCGGCAAACCCGGCCATGTAGGCGCCGCACTGCGGCGCCCGCGGGTTGCCGCTGCAGAACTGTGCCTGGTCAATGCGCACCTGCTGGTTCATGCGCACGGCGCTGATCCCCACGTAGGTGGAACCGCGGGCCAGGTGGGTAAGGAACACGTAATCGACTTGCACCTGGTTGATGCCGGTCTGCAGGTTTCGAATTGCCGCCTTGCGGTTGACGATGAAGCCGTCCTGGCGGGTGATGGGCAGTGTGTAGGTGAACATGGGATCGGCCTGCCCCCCGGGCAACAAGGCGTTCAAGCTGCCCTCGAATGCAAGCGACACCTGCTGGACCTCGGCCACGATGCCTTGCGGGTTCGAGGCCTGCGTGCGGTGGGTGGTGATCGTCAGGCCCACGGTCGGCGACACGGCCGCGAAACAGCCCACCGGACCATTCACCAACTGGGTGCGCTCGGGGACCGCCAAGGCCGCGCCCGATGCCAGGTCGACCCAGATGTCGAAACGGTCGGTGCCGCCCGGGCTGAGCGCGCTTCCCGCCGTGTTCATCAGCAGCTCGAGCCCGCGCGGGTCGTCGGTGTAGCGCCGGAGCAAGGACAGCGGCATGGTGCGAGAGCGGGTCAGCGTGAAGTTGCCGCAACTGACCTGCGTCAGCGCGGTCTGCGGCGCCTGGTCGGCAAAGGCAAAGCGTGTGCTGCGCCCCAGCGGGGCCGTCGCCGTGATGATGGGCGCGCCCTGAAGCCTGGGCAGGTAGGCCGCCCGCACGGCCCAGACGATGCCCCCGGCGCCGTCCTGCAGCCCGCCCGCACCAACCGCCACCACCGCGCCGTTGGCGCCCAGCAACGGCGCCCCCGACAGGCCGCTGACGAGATTGCCGTCCAGCCGCAGGATGCCCGTTTCCAGCGACCAGGGTCCGTTGGCCTGGATTTCCTGGCGGATGTGCGCTGGCAGCAGGTCCTTCAGCTTGGCGCCAGGTTCGACGTTGGTTGCATCGACGGTGAGCAGCTTGTCTGCCGCCGTCGGGGCACCCAGCGCATAGCCCACGGCGGCCACCCGCGAGTGGATGGGCGGCAGCGCGCCATCGATGCGCACGGGGGTCAGGCCGGAGGTCGCGTCCAGGCGCAGCAGCACCAGGTCCTCGGAAGTCAGTTCGCGCTCGGGTCGGGCACCCAAGGGCGCCTTGCCCGGAAAGCGCACCGACAGCCGGGTGCAACCCGCCACGACATGCCGGGCCGTGACCACGCGCGCGCTGTCGGGCCAGACGAACGCCGTGCCGGTCCGCGTGCGACCGTCGCCAGCGCAACCGTCGGCGACAACCTGCCCGACCTCGTTGGTGGCGGCTTGCACCTGCGCGGGTGCGGGGGCCTGCGCAGCGAGGGGCGGACACACCCACACCG
>JANNWL010000436.1:0-3447 GCA_031414735.1 Burkholderiales bacterium
ACTTTCCATGTGCTTCGCGGCGGCATGCAGCGCAGCACGGGCGTGCAGTCACGCATCGAGTTGCAGCCCATCATCGCGGTGCGCGGCGCCATTCCCAGCCGTGCCTGGCGCCAGGCGCCAGCGCTGAACAACCCCAAGCTGTTTGCGCGCGACCGCCAGGTCTGCGCTTATTGCGGCGGCCACTTCCATCTGGACGACCTGACACGCGAACACATCGTGCCCGTGTCGCGCGGGGGCCACGACACCTGGATGAACTGCATCACCGCCTGCCGCACCTGCAACGGCCAGAAGGGCAACCGCATGCCCGAGGAAGCGCGCATGACGCTGCTCTACATGCCCTATGTGCCCAGCCTGCACGAGGACATGATCCTGCGCGGCCGCCGCATCGTGGCCGACCAGATGGAATTCCTGCTCGCATCGGTGCCGCGCAGCAGCCGGCTGCACGACTGACGGTCAACGCCGCCAGCCCGCCAGCCGTTGCGCAGTACACGCATCTTTACAACGCGGCGCGGAACCTCCCGGGGTACGCCCGTATCTCTCAGCGAATCACTCGAGGTACCGACATGAACAAGACCTGGATCGCAGTTGCCGCAATGGCCATATTGGCCGGCTGCACCACCACGAGCCCCGACGTCATCAGCCGCAACGACGCCCAGCGCATGGCCACCGTGGTTGACGCCGTGGTCCTGTCGATCCGCCCGGTGGTGGTCGACGGCACCCAGTCAGGCATAGGCGCTGCCGCAGGCAGCATCGCCGGGGGCGTGGCCGGCTCGTCGGTCGGTGGCAGCCGCGAAGCGGTGGTGGTCGGGATCATCGGCGCCGTGGTCGGCGGCGTGGTGGGCAATGCTGTCGAACGCGCCAGCACCCGCGAAGAGGCCGTCGAGGTGCTGGTGCAACTGAAGAACGGCGAACGCCGTTCCGTCGTCCAGGCCAAGGCGGCTGAGACGCTGGCTGCGGGCGATACGGTGATTCTGGTCACCACAGGCGGCAAGGTGCGTGTCACCAAGGCGCCCACCGCGTCGACACCGGTCGCAGCGGTACCCAACCGCACCTACTGAACCCACCCAAGGCAGGCTCCGCGCGTCGTCCCGCACCGGACTGCCTGGGGTGGCCCGTGCCACCCCAGCCGCGAATCATCCGCGCGTCATGCCCTTCTTCAGGTCGGCATCGACCGGCTTGTCGCCGATCCAAATCCGCATGACCGCTGTGAAGAAGTCTTCGCCTGCGATGGCAGCGCCCCGCGCCTGACCATTGACCGTCACGCGCGTGCCGGCATCCGGCAGGTACTCAAAGTGGATCACGTCGCCCTTCTTGGCTTCGCCCACGGCCTTCAGGTTGGCGTTCAGGGTGTCGATCTGCGACTTGAATGCCGCCACCTGGGCCTCGGTGTGGTTGGCGCGCAGGCCGTCGTTCAAGGCGCCCGAAAATGAGTCCGCATCGACATTGCGCAGCATCGTGATCGAAATTCGGCGCGCACCCTTCTGCGCCAGCAGCGCACTGGCGTCGGCCGACTTCTGCGGCACGTACAGCCCCGCGACATAGACCTTGAAGATGGCCCGTGTACGCAGGCCCGCGCCGTTGAGCTGCAAGGCCGCGCCGCCCACCTGGGCGGTCGGCTCCAGCTTGACGCCCTCGATGTCCACAGTCTGCGCCTGGACCGCCGCTGCCGCCACGGTCACCACCAACGCGGCCAGCAGCCGCCCCATCAACTTGTTCATGCCTTGTCTCCTTGAGTCTGGAAAAGTAACCCGCCCCTGCTTCGGGGGCGGACTGCGGGCTCGGTCGAGCCCGGCCTTCTTCGGCGACCAGCGCTTTGCAGGGCCAGCGCGAATCGCTGTGAATTATGCGGCTCACGCCCCTTCCGTCACTCGACAGAAGGGACAAGCCGGGCGGCTTGGGTGCGGGCGGTCCGGCGGGTGTCTCGCCCGTCGACTTTGCGGCCACGGCAGCGATCTTGGTCATGGCCTGCAGTCGGGTTGGGCTCCCTGGCTGTGACCCGACTGCAGCCGCACGGACCCTTTGGAGACGACTTGAATATCCTGATGGTTTTGACCTCGCACAGCCAACTCGGCACCACGGGCAAGAAGACGGGCTTCTGGCTCGAAGAATTCGCCACGCCGAACTGCGCCTTCCTGGATGCCGGCGCGAGCGTGACATTGGCCTCCCCGCAAGGCGGGCAACCGCCGCTGGACCCGAAGAGCGACGAAGCCGACGCGCAGACCGACGCGACACGCCGATTCAATGCCGACGCCACCGCGCAATCTGCGCTGGCCCGCACCGAGCGGCTCGCGACGGTGTCGGCCGAAGGCTTCGACGCAGTGTTCTATCCGGGCGGCCACGGCCCCCTGTGGGATCTGGCCGAGGACGCCGACTCCATCAAACTGATCGAAACGATGAGTGCCGCGGGCAAGACAGTGTCTGCCGTGTGCCACGCCCCAGCGGTGTTTCGCCACACCAAGGCGGCCGATGGCCGGCCGCTCGTGAGCGGGCGACATGTCACGGGCTTCACCAACAGGGAAAAGCATGCCGTCCAACTCAGCCAGGTCGTGCCCTTCCTGGTGCAGGACATGCTGGTGGAAAACGGTGGCAAGTACAGCAAGGGCGCGGACTGGCAACCCCACGTCGTGATCGACGGCAAACTCGTCACGGGCCAGAACCCGGCGTCTTCTGAGGCTGCGGCGAAGGCCGTCATTGCCCAACTCATGGGCCGCTGAGACGGACGCTTCCAAGGTCAGGCCCATGACCCGGAGTGAGCCCGCCCCCGAAACGCCTTCAGCCGTCGCAGATGCCTCGTCCCCCGTGGCGACGGCGCATGGGCGACAAGCGCTGATCGACCTCGCGCTGGCTCAATGGGCCAGGCTCTTCGGCCCCGACGCGTTGGCACCGCGCGCGGTGCGTTTGCAGGACTGGGCGGACGAGGCCCCGACCGCCACGCCCCACGCTGAACGGGTGCCACGATGACCAGCCCACCCGATGCGCACACGCAGCGGTCAGGCACTGTGGTCGGTGCTCTACCCGCATGGGCTCAACGCCATCCCGATGATCGCGGCGCGCCAGCGATCAAGCGACGTTCTGAGGGCCGGCCCGCCGGCCACGGCAGTTGGTCACACCTTGGCGGCGAGGTGGCCACCGGGCGTTGACCGCATGAGGGCCAGTTCGGCTTCGTTCATGTCGGCGCCGACCTCGGCGAACAGCGGCGTGCTCAGGTAACGCTCGCCGGTGTCGGCCAGCATGCACAGCACGGTGGACCCGGCAGGCGCCTGGGCGCACACCTTCAGCGCACCCGCGAACGAGCCGCCGCCGGAAATGCCGGTGAAGATGCCCTCCTTCTGCGCCAGCTCCTTGCTCCAGTGCATGGCCTCGGCGCCGGTGATCTGGATGACCTGGTGGATGACCCCCGAACTGACGGCCTCGCCTGCGAGCTTGGGCACGAAGTCGGGGCTCCAG
>JANNWL010000437.1:0-6503 GCA_031414735.1 Burkholderiales bacterium
TTTTGGACTCGCTTCATGTTCATTTTTAAAACTCCGCAGAAATGGGGTTGGGGACGGGACGCGAGGAGAGTGTTGCAGGGTCCGTGCCAGCTTGATTTATCGCCCAGGCGGGCTCAAAACCAGGGCTTATGCCGCAAACACCGACGCAATGCGTCAGGTTGGCGGCGCGAGCGGGAGCGCCTGCGGGCCGGGGGTGACGGGAATCGTCAGACTTATGCCGCTCGGAGGTGCGCGTGGTGTGTCTGTTGACCTGATGGACCAGGATAGCTACCATTGATAGCTATCGTTGCAAGGGAACCGCATGGAAACCGCCAAGCTCTTTTCATCGGGTCGCAGTCAGGCCGTCCGGTTGCCCAAGGCCTATCGCTTCGAGGGCACCGAGGTGGTGGTCAAGCGATTCGGAAACGGTGTGCTGCTGCTGCCGGCTGCCGCGCCCTGGCTGGTGATGTTTCAGGCGCTGGAAGAGTTCGAGCCGGGCTTCACGCTGGAGCGCGAGCAACCGGCAGCGCAAGAGCGGGAGGCATGGGACGCACCGTGATACGCCTGCTCGATACCAACATCTGCGTCTACATCATCAACAAGCGCCCGCCGCAGGTTGCGGCCCACTTTGAGGGGCTTGTCTATGGCGATGTCGCCGTTTCCAGCATCACAGGTGCCGAATTGGCTTTTGGCGTCGCCAAGAGCGGATCGGCGCGAAACCAGGGCGCCCTTGAGAAGTTTCTCGCGCCGCTCGAGGTGCTGCCCTTCGACGCTGCGGCGATGTATGCCTACGGCACATTGCGGGCCCAGCTGCAAGCGCGCGGTCAGCCGATCGGCGCACTGGACACGTTGATCGCGGCGCACGCGCTGGCGCTTGGGGCCACCCTGGTCACCAACAACCTCGCCGAGTTCCGACGCGTGCCGGGCCTGGCATGTGAAAACTGGGTTTGAGCTTACAGGGCGGACGGGGGCAAGCCTGGCGGACGGGGTCAAGTCTTGCTTCTTGCCTCGGAGCACCTGAGGCAGGTCCACCAAGCCCTCAAATTCACCGACGATTGAGGCCGGACATGACCCCACGGGCCCGTGTGTGGCCCGCCGGTGGGATAACTCGCACGGGGAGGCGCTGCACAGCGTCGCATGCAGGCTTGGCCGTGAGGACGATTCCATGATCTTGTCGTTGGCTGTGTTGAGTACCGCCCTGTTGTTCGGTGGCATGACGCTGTACTCGTTCGGCTTTGCCGCCTTCTTGTTCAAGGCGCTGCCCGCCAAGACCGCCGGGCAGGCCTTGCGGCTGGCGTTTCCCTGGTTTTATGCGTTCGTGATCGCTACCTCGGCTGTGGCCACCTTGCTCTGGTGGCCACAGAACGCCTTGTTTGCTGCGGTGATGGCGGCCGTGGCCATCACCACGGTGCCTGTGCGGCAGGTGCTGATGCCGGCCATCAACCGCGCCACCGACGCCGGCCTGCGCCAGCGCTTCAAGTGGCTGCACGGACTGTCGGTGGTCGTCACCCTGGGCCACATCGCGGCCACGGGCTGGTTGCTGGCGAAACTGGCTTGACCCGCGGGCCCGCTGCCACTTCACCCTGCCCGGTCTTCGCCCGCTTTCACCGGTTTCGGCATGCCACGCCGCAATTCACCCAACGACATCGCCGATCTGGGCGATCTCAGCCGTCTCGGCGACTTTGTTTTCGACAAGCGCCAGGGCCAGCGAGCGTCGGCCAAGAAGCACCGGCGCAACCGCCACTACGAAAAGCAGTTCATACGCAACACGCTGGCCCACCTGCCGCGGGGGGATGGCGCTGGCGCTGAGGATCCAGCCCCGGCCGCGTCTTCAGACAGCCCGCTGCAGCACGAGGACGGGGTTTGAACTCGGCGCCGCCGGCGGTCGTGGTGTGCCCGCTGTGCGACCGGGTGATCCCGCCTGCGCAGCGCGACCTGCATCATCTGGTGCCCAAGAGCAAGGGCGGGCGGCAGACCGAGTTTCTGCACCGCGTTTGCCATCGCCAGGTTCATGCACTGCTGACGGAGTCCGAACTGGCGCGCCAATTCGCCACCGTGGAGGCCTTGTTGCAGCATCCCGAGCTGCAAGCCTTCGTGGCCTGGGTCAAGACGAAGCCTGAGGACTTCTTCGTGCGCACGCGCAAGAGTGCACGGGTGCGCAAACGCAAGCGATGACAGCGGGCCGCAAGGGCCGGGGACGCTGAGCAATGCCGAGTTTTGCCGCTACCCCACCACCATCACCTGCCCCGACACCAGCGCGCTGATGCGGTGCCGGCTGCCCTGGGCGCCGATTTCGGACATCACGGCGTCGACCTCGCCGGGTTTGATGTGGGTGATGTACACGTCGGCCGGCGCCTGCAGGTGCGCCAGTTCGCGCTGCAACTGGGCCGGGCACAGGTGCTGGCTGATGGTAGCCAGGGCGTGTTCGTCGTCGCGGAAGGCGGTTTCGATGACCAGGGCCGCCACGGGCATCGACGCCAGGCGCTGCCACAGTGCGGGGTTGGGCCCGGTGTCGCCGCTGAAGACCCAGGCACCGGGCGTGCCGAGCACGGCGTAGCCCACGGCGGGCACGGTGTGGCGGGCAGGCAGGACTTCGATCTGGCGGACGCCGGCCGACACCACCTGGCCGACTTCCAGCGGCACCAGGCTCAGCACCGGGTGCTCGGCGCTGGGCAGGCGCGTGAAGTCGGGCCAGATGACGCCGTTGAAGATGTGCTTGCGCAAGGCGTCGATGGTGGCGGCCAGGGCATGCACCTGCACCGGCGGCCGGCGGTTCGCGCTGCGCTTGCGGGTGACGCTGTCGGCCAGCAGCCCGATGGACAGCACGTGGTCGAGGTGGGAGTGGGTGATGAAGATGTGGTCGACGGCGACCATCTCGTCCAACGTCAGGTCGCCCACGCCGGTGCCGGCGTCGATGAGCACATCGCCATCGACCAGGAACGAGGTGGTTCGGCTGCCCGCGGCAATCGACCCGGAACAACCAAGGACACGGATCTGCATGGCGGGGATGCGCTGCGGCTGCCCTATCGGGAGATGAACTGCATTTGCGTGCCGGCGAGCTCGATGACATCGCCGTTGCGCAGGGGCATCGAATCACCCACCAGGGCCACGCCGTTGATGTTGGGCCGGCTCACGCCTTCGACGTGGGCCAGGTTGTACCCGGTGGGCCGCCGCGTGATGCTGGCCACCTGCACGCCGGGCTTGCCGACGGTGGTGACGACCTTGCTGAGCATCACCTCGCGCCCGGCGGCCACACCATTCAGGACCTTGATCAGGGCGCTTTGGGTGGCCAGTGCCGGTGCGCCAGCGGCAGGCGCGCCGACCACGGGGTTGCCTGCGAACCCGGGTTGCGGCCGGGCCGCGGCGGGTACCTGCCCAGCGCCCATGGCGTGACCGCCTGCGCGCACGATCTGGGTCTTCTCAAAGTCGCTGGCCTCGTCGACCAGGTACTTGATCTTGTACTTGCCGATCTCGACGGTGTCGTTGTGGCTGAGCAGTTGCTTCTTGACAGCCCGGCCGTTGATGTAGGTGCCGTTGGTGCTGTTGAGGTCCTCGATGAAGACGTCGGCGCCCACCATCTGCAGCACGGCGTGTTCACCGCTGACGGCGAGGTTGTCGATGACGATGTCGTTGTAGGGCCGGCGACCAAGCGTCGTCTTGTCCTTGGTGATCTGGACTTCCTTGATCACCACACCGTCGAGTGAAACGACCAGCTTGCCCATTCATGTCCTCGATCAAACCGTTGCCTCGCAACGGGTGGGGCGCTTTGCGGCGCCGGTTCTGGATGCCTGGTGCGGCCTCAGCGCTTGAAGGGCCACCACGAGCCTGTTCGGGCCGGCGTGCTGCCCGTGGCCCGCACCAAGACGACGGAGATATTATCCTTTCCCCCCGCGGCGTTGGCTGCAGCAATCAGCGCTTGTGTGCAGGCGGGCAAGGAATCGTGAGCCAACAACACCTGGAGGATGCGGGTGTCGTCGAGCATGTCGGACAGGCCGTCGGAGCACATCAGGTAGAGGTCGCCGGCCAGGATGTCGTGTGGGTGGGTCTCCAGCAGCACGGTGTCTTCCACCCCCACCGCCCGCGTGACGAGGTTCTTGTTGGCCGAGAACGCGGCCTGCTCTTGGGTGATGAGGCCGGCGTCGATCTGCTCTTGCAGCAAGGAATGGTCGCGGGTGATCTGCTGCAAGCGCCCGGCACGCAGCCGGTAGCAGCGCGAATCGCCGACGTGGCCCAGCATCAAACGGTCGTCGCGGAACACCGCCACCACCAGCGTGGTGCCCATGCCGGCGTACTGCGGGTTGGTGTTGGCGGCGTTGAAGATGCTGCGGTTGGCGTTGTCCACGCAGATGTCCATGGCGCGGCGCACCTCGCCGTCGCTGGCCTGGGCGTGGGCTTCGCGCAGCCAGCGCCCGAGTTCGGCCAGGATGAACGACGTCGCCATCTGGCTGGCCACCTCACCGGCGTTGTACCCGCCCATGCCGTCGGCCAGCACGGCGAGCCTGACGCTGGCGTCAGAGGCCACGGAGTCCTCGTTGTTGCTGCGCGCGCGGCCCGGGTCCACCGCGGCATGGAGCTCTATCGTCGTGGGCACTGGGCTGGGCGCTGGGTGTGACGTGGGGAGCAATTGTGCATCCGTTCGGCGCGCTGATTGCTGTGTCGGCGGCGCTGAGCCCGTGACATCGGCCGCGTGTTCATCGCGACAAGCCCTGCATGGCGACGTGCAGTTCCTGGGCCAGCGTGGCGGCGGTCTCCGCGCGGCGGTCCGCCTCGCGCAACAGCAGCCGCGCCACCAGCTTGGCCACGGGGGCAGGCAGGCGGGGGTGCATCTGGCGCAGGTCGGGCGCGGCTGAAGTGGCCACCTGGCGCAGCAGCGCGCCCATGCTGTCGCCCTCGAACGGCAGCCGGCCGGACAGCAGCTGGAACAGCGTCACCCCCAGAGCGTAGAAATCGGTGCGGGCGTCGGGCACGGCGCCGGCCAGCTGCTCGGGCGCCATGTAGCCGGGCGAACCCAGCAGCAGGCCGGTGCGCGTGGCCTGGGCGTCGGCCGTGCGCGCCAGGCCGAAGTCGGCCAGCTTGACGATGTCGGCCGGCCAGTGCACCAGCACGTTGGCCGGCTTGATGTCACGGTGCACCACGCCCAGCGCATGGGCGTGGGCCAGGGCCTCGGCCAGCCGCGCGCCCACGCGCAAGACCACGGGTTCGGGCAGCAGACGCGCCGGCGCGGTATAGCGCTGCAGGTCGCTGCCGGGCACCGGCTCCATCGCCAACCAACCCGTTGTGCGGTGGACCCCGGCTGCATGCAGGGCGACGATGCCCGGATGTTTCAGGGCCTGGGCTGTGGCGGCTTGGCGTAGAAACTGCTTGCTGGCGACGCTGTCCCCTGCTGGAAGGGGCACCACCTTGAGTGCGACCACCTGCCCGGTGGCCAAGTCCTCGGCCAGGTACACCGCGCCGTGGCTGCCGCTGCCCAGCAGCCGCCCGAGCCGGTAGCCCGCTACGCGACTGCCGGGGGCGATAGCCACGGGCAGTCCGCGCGTCAGCTCGCGGCCTGGGCGCGCCGCTTGACCAGCGTGCCCAGGGCCAGTACGAGCAAGGCGCAGCCCACCCCCGCACCGTAGCGCACCAGGGCCGGAACCTCGTTGGCAGCGCCGGCCTTCTCGGCCGCCACCGTGGCCAGGTAGGGAGCCAGCGCCGGGTCCGTAACGGCCATGGTGCCGGCGATCCAGCCCAGCAGCATGCCGCCGAGGACGATGATCATCGGGAAGCGGTCCATCAGCTTGATGACCAACTGGCTGCCCCACACGATGATGGGGATGGACACCAGCAGGCCGAAGATGACCAACGGCATCTTGTGGTCGCCGCCTGCGCTCTCGGCAGCGCCGGCGATGGCGATCACGTTGTCCACGCTCATCACCAGATCGGCCACGATGATGGTCTTGATGGCCGCCATCAGCTTGTCGGAGGCTTGAATGTCGCCATGCCCGTCGTCGTCGGGGGCCAGCAGCTTGACGCCGATCCACAGCAGCAACACAGCGCCGACGATCTTCAGGTACGGAATGGCCAGCAGCGTGAGCGCGAAGAAGATCAAGATCACGCGCAGGACGATGGCGCCGACGGTGCCCCACATGATGCCCTTGGTGCGCAGGTCCGGCGGCAACTTGCGGCAAGCCAGCGCGATGACGACTGCGTTGTCGCCACCCAGCAGGATGTCGATCATGATGATCTGGCCGACGGCGATCCAGAAGTCGGCGTGCATGAACTGGTCCATGGGGTGGGGCTTGGGTATGCAGGTGAAGACCCCTGGAGTTTAGAGGTCATGGTGCAACGCGGTTCTGCGGAAACTACAGATGAAGGCCGTAAATGGACACGGGCCGCTCAAAAGCGGCCCGCGCGGCAGAGCCGAAACCGCGCTACAGCAAAGCCTTGAGCAGGCGCGCCATTTCCGACGGGTTGCGCGTGACCGTGAAGCCGCACTCTTCCATGATGGCCAGCTTGGCGTCGGCCGTGTCGGCGCCGCCGCTGAT
>JANNWL010000438.1:0-18890 GCA_031414735.1 Burkholderiales bacterium
ACTCCCTGCTGGTCGTGGACAAACCCGCCGGCCTGCTGGCCGTTCCAGGCCGCGGCCCGGCCGGGGCTGACAACCTGGTGACGCGCGTGCAGCAGGCCCACCCCGAAGCCTGCACGGTGCACCGGCTGGACATGAGCACCTCGGGCCTGATGCTGCTGGCGCGCGGCGCCGACATGCAGCGCGCGCTGAACCGCAGCTTCGAGCAGCGCGTCGTGCACAAACGCTACGAGGCCGTGGTGCACGGCCTGGTGGCCGACGACACGGGCAGCATCGATGTGCCGCTGATGGCTGACTGGCCGCGCAGGCCGCGCCAGAAGGTGGACTGGACGTCGGGCAAGCCCTCGCTGACCCGCTGGCAGGTGCTGGCCCGAGACCACGCCGCCCACCGCACGCGGCTGCGGCTGGAACCCGTCACCGGGCGCACGCACCAGCTGCGCGTGCACCTGCTGCACCTGGGCCACGCCATCGTCGGCGACGATCTCTACGGCACCGACGCCACGCCCACCAGCCGGCTGTTGCTGCATGCCTGCGAACTGCGCTTCATGCATCCAGAGAACGGGAGCGACTGCAGCTTCACCAGCGAGGCGCCGTTTTGACAGCCCCAGCGTGTTGGTGAGGTCGCGGCCTATCATCCCGGATGACCATGCATCTCACGATACTGACCGGCGCGTCCCGGGGCCTCGGCGCTGCGATGGCAGAGCAACTGCTCAAGCCGGGCCACCGGTTGCTGACCATTTCACGCCACGTGGCCGACCTGTGGGTGGTGCAAGGCGCCGACCTGGAACAGTGGCCCATGGACCTGACCGACCCCGGCCCGGTGGCGGCACGGCTGGAGGCCTGGCTGCGGGCCCAGGCCGGCTTGTCGCCGGTGTCGGTGACCTTGATCAACAACGCCGCCGTGGTCTCGCCGCCCGGGCCCTTGGCGCACACAACTGACCACGACTTGTCGCAGGCCGTGCGTGTGGGGCTGGAAGCACCGCTGCTGCTGAGTGCGGCCTTCCTGCGCGCCACCGCCGGCTGGACGATGCCGCGCCGCGTGCTCTTCATCTCGTCGGGCCTGGGGCGGCGCGCCATGGCGGGCGCGGCCACCTACTGCGCCACCAAGGCCGGGCTGGACCACCTGGCCCGCGCCCTGGCGCTCGAAGAAGCAGCGCAGGCCCACGGCGCCAAGGTGGTGTCGCTGGCCCCGGGTGTCATCGACACCGACATGCAGGTGCAGTTGCGCAGCGCCGACCCGTCGCTGTTTCCTGAACGCGAACGCTTCGTGGCCCTGCAGGCGGCGGGACAGCTCGATTCACCCGCCCAGGCCGCCACCAAGGTGCTGGCCTACCTGGCGCGCAGCGACTTCGGTGCGCAGCCGGTGGGCGACGTGCGCGACGCCTGAAATTCGCGGGCGACTCAGTCGCCCAGCAGCACGCCCGTGCCGCGGGCGGCCATGAGCAAGGCGTCGTCGGCGGGCACCAGGCGGTTCTTGCCCGCCACCTCGGACAGCGACACCTGGGTGCAGGCGTCGGACTGCAGCGCCACCATGCACCCGAAGCGGCCGGCCTTGACGAGTTGCGCGGCGTGGTAGCCGAAGCGCGTGGCCAGCACGCGGTCGAAGGCTGTCGGCGTGCCGCCGCGCTGGGTGTGGCCCAGGACGATGCTGCGCACCTCGCTGGCTACCCGGGGCTGCAACTGCTGCGCCAGCCACTGGGCCACGCCGCCCAGGCGCACGGGGTCGGGGCTGTCGGGCAGCAGGGCGCGCGCAATCATGTCGCCGCCCTGGGCGCGTGCGCCTTCAGCCACGCAGATCAGCGTGGCGCCGCCCTTCTCCTCGCGCTGGCGGCACAGTGCCGTCACCAGGTCGATCTGGAATGGCAGTTCGGGGATGAGGACGACATTGGCGCCGCCCGCCAGGCCGCCTTCCAGAGCGATCCAGCCGGCATAGCGGCCCATGGTCTCGACGATCATGACGCGGCCATGGCTGCGCGCCGTGGTCGCCAGCCGGTCCAGTGCCTCGGCCACCACGGCCACGGCGCTGTCGAAACCGAAGGTGCGTTCGGTATGAAACAGGTCGTTGTCGATGGTCTTGGGCACGCCCACCATGGGCAGGCCGATGCCGTGGAACTTGTGCGCGATCGCCATGGTGCCGTCGCCGCCGATGGCCACCACGGCGTCCAGGCCGATCGAACGCGCGAAGTCCAGGGCCTGGGCCGACACGTCCGCTCCGCCGGCGCCAAAGTAATGGAAGGGGTCGCACGAGTTGTGCGTGCCCAGGATGGTGCCGCCCTCGGCCAGGATGCCGCCCACCGAGTCTTCGTCCAACGGCAGGGTGCGCCCCGTCAGCAAGCCGAAGAAACCGCGTTCGATGCCCGTCACGCGGGCCTTGCACTCGCGGCGCAAGGCCAGGGTGACGGCGCGGATGACGGCGTTCAGGCCGGGGCAGTCACCCCCGCCAGTGAGGATTCCGATGTGCATGCGCTCAATGCTGCAACCACGCCGCCAGATCGACCTTGAGCTGCATCAGGTCGGCCTGCCTTGTGTACATCATGTGGCCGGCGTCGTAGTAGCGGTGCGTCACCCGCGTCATCACGTCGGCGGGCACGTCGAGCTGGGCCAGCGACCAGTCGCTGGCGCTGTACGGCGTGCCCAGGTCGTAGCGGCCGCTGGCGGCCAGCACCTTGAGCTGCGGGTTGCGGCGCAACGCGCGCGCCAGGTCGGGGCTGGTGCTGGTGTAGCTGTTGCCTTGGTCGGTGCCGCGGTTCCAGTTCCAGCCGCGGTTGACCTCGCCGGCGATGACCTGGTAGCGCTGCTCCATGTCCAGTCCCAGCTGCTCGCCGAAGTAACCCATGGCCGCCGTGGCGTAAGGCGCGGCGATGGCTTCGATGCCGGGGTCGAACTCCCATTCGCGGGTGCGGCTGGCCGCCATCGGGCCGGTGGCACGGGCATCGAGCCGGCCCACCATGCGGCCACGCGGGCGCAGTGCCTCGAAGAAGAAGGTCTGGTCGCTGATGCGCAGGTTCTTCTCCTCGATGAGCTCGCGCGGCAGGCCGGTGAGTTCGCTCAGGCGGCGGGCGATGCGCGTGCGCTGGGTGGTGGACAGGCGCGCGCCGGCGTGCAGCGCGGCCACGTAGTCGTCCTGCACAAAAGCTTCTGCCGCCGCGCGCGCTGCTTCGGACGCCTTGCCCGGCGCCCCGCCCAGCAAGCCGTGGTACTGCGCCACGTTGGCGAATCCGGGCAGGAACAGCGCGTACGGCAGGTCGTTGGCCGGCGCGAAGACCAGCGTTTGCAGGTCCATGGCGCAGGACACCAGGATCAGCCCGCTGAGTGCCGCACCCACGCTTTGCAGCTTGTCGGCCAGCGCCGCGCCGCGCGTGGTGCCGTAGCTCTCGCCGGCCAGGTACAGCGGCGAGCCCCAACGCTTGTGCCGGGTCAGCCAGAGACGCATGACCTCGGCCAGGGCCTCGACGTCGCCATCGACCGACAGCAACTTCTTGCGCGCGGCCTCGCTGGCGGTGACGGACCAGCCGGTGTGCGGCGGGTCGATGAAGACCAGGTCGAAGTGTTCGAACCAGCTGTGCGGGTTGTCGGCCACGGCATAGGGTGCGGCGGGCATGCTGCCGTCATCAGGCACCACCACACGCTTCGGACCCAGGGCGCCCAGGTGCAGCCAGATCGATGCCGAACCCGGCCCGCCGTTGAAGGCAAAGCACACCGGCCGACGGGCCGCATCGGCGCCATTCAGCAGGTAGGCGGTGGTCAGCACCGCGGCCTCGGGCTCGCTGCTGGCGCCGTCCAGGCCGGTGGCGGCCACGGGCACGAAGGCGGCATGCACGGTGTAGTCGAAGCGGCGACCGCCCAAGTCGACGGCACCGGTGCTCTTGGCGGGCGGGCGGGCCAGCAGCTTGTCAACGTGGTCGCGCAGGCGTTTGGCAGCTTCGGCGTCGGGCGTCTTGGGTGCGGTGTCGGTCATGAAGCTTCTCGGTGTTGGCTGGGTTTGTTGGAATGCGGGGGGCTCAATGCAAGGACAGCAGGCTGGCATAGCGCACCAGGTCGACGTTGCCGCCGCTGACAATGACGCCCACCCGCTTGCCGCGTGCAGCCACCACGCCTTCCAGCAGCACGGCAGCGGCCAGGCAGCCGGTGGGCTCGACGACCATCTTCATGCGTTCGGCAAAGAAGCGCATGGTGGAGACGAGCTGCGCGTCGCTGACCGTGTCGATGCCCGCCACCAGCGCCTGGATGACGGGGAAGGTGAGCGCGCCGCTGTGCTGGGTCTGCGCGCCGTCGGCAATGGTCACGGGCGTGTCGATGTGCACCACGCGGCCCAGCGCCAGACTTTGCTGCGTGTCGTTGCCGGCCTCGGGTTCCACGCCACGCACTTCAATGTCCGGACACAAGGCCTTCGCGGCCACGGCGCAGCCGGAAATCAGCCCGCCGCCGCCCACGCACACCAACAACATGTCCAGCGGGCCCGAGTCCGCCGTCTGCTGCAGCAGTTCCAGCGCTGCCGTGCCCTGCCCGGCCATCACGTCGGCGTGGTCGTAGGGCGGGATCAAGCTCATGCCACGCTCCTGGGCGATGCGCCGACCGATGGCCTCGCGGTCTTCGATGTAACGGTCGTAGAGCAGCACCTCGCTGCCCGGCTGACCTTGCTGGTACTCACGCGTGGCGGCCAGCTTGGCGGCCGGCGAGTCCTGCGGCATGACGATCACCGACGGCATGCCCAGCAAGCGCGCCGACAAGGCCACCGCCTGGGCGTGGTTGCCCGACGAGAAGGCGATGACGCCGGCCTGCCGCTGCGCGGGCGTGAAGCGGGCCAGCGCGTTGTAGGCGCCGCGAAACTTGAAGGCGCCCATGCGCTGGAAGTTCTCGCACTTGAAGAAGACCTGCGCGCCGGTGCGCTCGTCGGCCGTGCGCGAGCGCAGCACCGGGGTCAGGTGGGCAACACCGTGCAGTCGCGCTGCGGCGTCCTGGATGTCGGCAAGGCCGATGGCAAGTTCACTCATGGGCGGAGTCCGGGGTTTCAAGGGCTGGTCGGGTCTGAGCGTTCGACCGCTGCGGGGCCCTGAAAGCCGCCGCGCCGGAAAGTCAGGATCAAGGTGTCGCGCCAGGCCGGGGATGAGGGGTCCAGCGGCTGGATGGGTGTGCTCTCGTGGATCATGCGGTCGTCGTCCAGCAGCAACACACTGCCGGGCTCCGCCAGCGTGAAGCGCTGACCCTGGGGGCCGTTCGCATCGAAGACACGGGTTTCGCCGCCCTTGATGTTGTGCCGCGCCAGCAGCATCACCACCACCAGGTCAACGCCGTCGCGGTGCGCACCTTCGGGCGTGGGCCGGCCGATGCCGCCTTCGGTGTCGATGCGAAAAGCATGGGCCTCGACGAACCAGCGCGGCGGCCGGTGCAACAGCGCGGCCACGCCGGCCAGGCCTTGCAGCAGGCCGGTCCAGCGGGGGTCGGCCGCCAGGCTCGACGCCAGCGGCTCGAACCAGCGTTCATAACCGCCGTGCAGGGCGTTGTATTCCAGCGGTTGCCAATGCGCGCGGTGCGCCACGGCCTGGACCTGGTCGGCCTCGACGACAAAGCAGCCGTGCCGGCGCCGCCTGTAGCGGCCGCCGTCACGCAAATGCGGGTCGGGCGGCAGGTCGGCCCAGTGCGCAGCCCAGGCGGCGGGCAGGCCCGGCGCGCTCTGGCACAGCGCGGCCAGGGTGGCGGCATCGAGCACCGCCCAGCCGGCGCGGGACATCTGGGCAGGCAGTGCCGCCAGGGCGGTCAGGGGGGGAGCGGGCGTCATGGCAGCGGCAAACAGGGCGATTGAACACAGTCGGAAGCTGGATTTTGGGGGAATCTCTCCAGATTGCTGTCAGCTTGGAGAGGGTGGCGCCCGTTAGGCTCACGACGTGGATACCAATCAGCCCATGAAAGCCGCGACTCCCGCCGAGCACGACCCGGTGGCCCTGGTCGAAATCATCGAGCTGAAATGGCTCATGGCCGGAGAAGGCCTGCGCGTGCATGTCGAGCGCTTGCAGGCCGACCCCGCCTATGCGCAGCAGACGCTGGCGATGGCAGAAACCTCGCCGCACAGCGCAGTGCGCCGGCTGGCGGGTCGGCTGCGGACCAAGCTGCACTTGTCTGCGGCCTGAAGGCAACGCAACGCGCACGTCGGCTCCGGCGTAGGATCGATTGCAGCGGCTGGCAGCAAGCAGGCCGCGCCCGCAGCGAGGTCAGACATGCAACGCGTTGCCACCCTGTTGATCTGCACCCTGCTCGGCGCCTGCGCCAGCACACCGGCGCCCCGCCCCGTATCGGCCTTGCTCCACGACGAACTGGTCGCACCGACGTCCCTGGCCATCGATGCCGGACAGATCTTCGCCATGAGCCCGGCCATGATCAAGTACGCCGACAGCGCACTGGCCCGCACCACCCACCAGCGCGAACCGCGCCGCGAATTGATCGACGCGCTGTACAACCGCGGCAAGCTGCGCTTGAGCTACGACGCCGGCGCCACGCGCAGCGCGGCCGAGGCCTTCGACGACCGCGCCGGCAACTGCCTGTCGCTGGTCATCATGACGGCGGCCTTCGCCCACCACCTGGGTCTGCCAGTGACCTTCCAGAGTGTGCTGGCGGACGACGCCTACAGCCGCATCGGCGACCTCTACCTGGTCAGCGGCCATGTCAATCTGGTGCTCACCAAGGCGGCACGCCCCGCGGCAGCCAGCCTGCTCGGTGACACCGACCCCGGTTCACTGACGGTGGACTTCCTTCCGGCGGTGGACATCAGCCGCCAGCGTTCACGGCCCATCGACCAGAGCACCATCGCCGCGATGTTCATGAACAACCGCGCCGCCGAGGCCTTGGCTGAGGGCCGGGCTGGCGACGGCTACTGGTGGGCGCGCGCGGCGCTGCTGCAGGACGCGGGCTTCCTGGCGGGCGTGAACACGCTGGCCGTGGTGTATTCGCGGCTGGGCCTGCTGCCGCAGGCCGAAAGTGCGCTGCGCCACGTGCTGGTCCAGGAACCCTTGAACACCAGTGCCCTGTCCAACCTGGTGCGGTTGCTCGAACGCACGGGCCGGCCTGACGAGTCGCGATTGGTCGGCGAACGGCTGGCAAGCGTGCAACCCGTCCCGCCCTTTCACTACTACGACCAGGCGCGCCAGGCTCTGGCAGCCGGCGACGCGGTCGAAGCACGCCGGCTTTTGGCGCAGGAGTTGCGGCTGCAGCCGTACCAGCATGAGGTGCATTTTTTGCTGGGGGTCACCTACTCCCACCTGGGTAACCTGACGCTCGCATCCCGCCACCTGGGTCTGGCGTTCGAGAACAGCACCACACGCGAGAGCCAGGCCCTGTACGGCGCCAAGCTCGACAAACTGCGCGGGCTTCGGCTGCAGTAGCGCACAGGTCACCGGGGGTGCTGCCGCCTGACGGCGGCTTGCCGTGGCACAGTCTCGGGCATGGACACTGCCAAAGCCCCCGCCAAGCCCAACCCGTTGCTGGAGATCGCCGTCACCATCATCGTGCCGGCGGTCATCTTGATGAAGCTCAGCGGCGACGACCGCCTCGGGTCGCTGAACGCCCTGCTGCTGGCGCTGGCCTTCCCGCTCGTCTGGGGCGCCTGGGACGGTGTGCGCCGGCGCAAGCTGAACTGGCTGTCGGTGCTGGGCGTGGTCAGCACCTTGCTCACGGGGGGCATCGGCCTGCTCAAGCTTGACGCGCAGTGGCTGGCGGTCAAGGAAGCCGCCGTGCCCGGCTTGATCGGCTTGGTGGTGCTGGGGTCGACCTGGACCTCGTCGCCGCTCATCCGCCTGATGGTGTTCAACGCCAGCCTGTTCGACATCGAGCGCATTCAGGGTGCCCTGCACGAACGCCGTACCACGGTGGATTTCGAACTGCGGTTGCGCCAGGGCACCCTGCTGCTGGCTGGCACCTTCTTCTTCTCGGCCGTGGCCAACTACGTGCTGGCGCGCTGGATCGTCACCAGCCCGGCGGGCAGCGAGGCCTTCAACCAGGAGCTCGGCCGCCTGACCTTGCTGAGCTACCCGATCATCGCCGTGCCCTCGATGCTGATGATGATGGGCCTGATGTACTGGCTGGCCCGCAGCGCCAAAAGCCTGACCGGGATGGACCTGGGCGACATGATGCGAGCCGACGGCTGAGGCCGGCCGCTAGAATCAAGGCGCTTGTCTGGGGCATCCAGACGCAGCATGCCCTCACGATCCGCCACCTTGCTGTAGATCTCGTCGCCGACGGTGGATTGATGCGGGGCGGACAGCATGGCCCACCCCACCGACTTGCCGCAAGACCAGCGCCTGACCAGGCTGCGTGTGTCGTGGCTGGGTCTGATCGGCGCCGCACTCGCCCTGGCCCTGGTGGTCGCGATGCTGGCGCAGGCCAGGCAGTACGCCGTGCTGCGCCACGCCATGCAGGCCAGCGACGAGCAGGCCGTGGGCGCCGTCTACGGGGCCCATGTGCAGACCCTGCAACTGCGCGAACAGTGGCGCCAGGCCCTGGACGAAGGGCAGCCGTTTGACGCTGATGGCCTGCGCGGTCGATTCACGCAGTGGCAGGTGGCAGTCGGGGCCTTGCAGTCCCGCCCAGCGGCATCCTTGCTCCTTGACGTGCCGGCCTATCTGGAACTTTGCACTGCCCTTGACCAGTTCGCGGCCAGCGCCCAGAGCGCGCTGGGGCCCCGTCCCGCAGTGCCGTCGAACCGCGACGCCATGGTGGCTCTGCTGCCCGCGCTGCAGGCCCTGGATGAGCCGCTGTACAAACTGGCGCTGACCACGACGGACCTCGTCGCGCAGCGCACGGAGCAGCGTGCGGCCGCCGTGCGGCGGCAGAACCAGTGGGGCCTGGGGCTGACCGTCTTCATGGCCGGGCTGTCGCTGGCCTTTGCATGGATCGCCCTTCGGCACCTGCACCAGTGGCGCGAGCGCCGCCGATCGCTGGAACGGCAGGCCCAGGATCTCGACCGGGCCCGTCGCGAGGCTGAGCAGGCCAGCGAGGCCAAAAGCATGTTCCTGGCCAACATGAGCCACGAGGTGCGCACGCCCTTCCACGGCCTGATGGGCATGCTGTCCCTGCTGCGCGAAAGCGGCCTGAATTCGCGGCAGATGGACTGCCTGCGCACCGCCACCGAGTCGGCCGACCACCTGCTGGCCATCCTGAACGACATCCTGGACATGTCGCAGCTGGAAACCGGGCGCCTGACGGTCAACCCTGCGCCGCTGGACCTGCGCGGGCTGCTGCACGATGTCGATGCGCTGGTGCGCCCGCAGGCCCACAGCAAGTCACTGGCCTTGCATGTCGAGGCCGATCCCGGCCTGCCTGAGCGCATCGTCGGTGATGCCACCCGCATCAAGCAGATCCTGGTCAACCTGCTTTCCAACGCCATCAAGTTCAGCGACCGCGGCGCCGTGCTGCTGGAGGTGCACAACGGCGCCGATGAGCACGGTGCCCAGACGCTGCTGTTTGTCGTCACCGATACCGGCGTGGGCATGGACGAAGCCACGCGCAACCAGTTATTCCATCGTTTTGTGCGAGGCCACAACCCGACCGCGCGCCGGCACGCAGGTACCGGCCTGGGGCTGGAGATCTCACGCAACCTGGCCAGGCTGATGCATGGCGAGATCACCGCCAGCAGCCGCCCGGGTGAAGGCAGCCTGTTCACATTCAGCCTGCCGCTGCAGGTGGCCGCGGCGAGCGCGCGCGATCTGCCTGCCGCGGCCGACGCTGCCGGCAACCAACGTGCCACGCAACGACTGCTCGTGCTGGTCGCCGAGGACCACCCCGTCAACCGCCAGTACATGGCGGCCTTGCTCGACAAGCTGGGCCACCAAGCGCACTTCACAGCCAACGGCGAAGAAGCCGTGCAGGCCGCGCAAGAGCAGTCTTTCGACCTGGTGCTGATGGACCTGCACATGCCTGTGCTGGACGGCCTGGGCGCCACGCGCGCCATCCGCGCGCTGCCCAACCGCACGGCGGCCACGGTGCCCATCGTGGCGCTGACGGCCGACGCCCTGGAGCTGACGCGCCAGCGCTGCCTCGTCGCAGGCATGAACGACTTCCTGACCAAGCCGGTCAGCCAGGACAAGCTGGCCAGCTCGCTGCGGCGCCTGTTCGGCAGCGCGGTGATCGACGGCACGGCCAGCCCGGTCGCGTCCGGCCTGCACACCGCCGAACCGGCCGATGGCTCCCCGGTGATCGACGAGCGCGCGCTGCAGCGCGCGCTGCAGACGTTGCCGCGCGAGCGCCTGGCCCGCTTGATCGACGCCTACCTGAACCAGGGCCCGCACACCGTGGAGCGGTTGCGCGCCGCGATCCGCGACGCGCAACCGCTGGAGCTGCGGGTCAACGCCCATGCCGCAAAGGGCGCCGCACTGAACCTGGGGCTGTCGGCGCTGGCAGCCACGGCCGAAGCACTCCACGAAGGCGCCGCCCACCTGCCCGCCCACGAGATCGCGCGGCTCGTCCAACGGTTCGAAAACCTGTTGCCGCAGACGCGCGAGGCGATTCGCGCCGCCGGGCTCATGCCCGAGTCGGGCAAAGTCACAGGATGATCGGCTCGGGCTCCAGGCGGATGCCGAAACGGCCGTAGACACTCTCCTGGATGGCGCGGGCCAGCGTCACCACTTCGGCACCGCTGGCACCACCGCGGTTGACCAGCACCAGGGCCTGACCCTCGTACACGCCGGCGCGGCCGACTGTCTTGCCCTTCCAGCCGCAGGCGTCGATGAGCCAACCCGCCGCCAGCTTGATGCTGCCGTCGGCCAGGGCGTAGTGCACGATCTCGGGGTCGCGGCCGATGATGTCGCGGCACTGCTCGGCGCTCACCACGGGGTTCTTGAAGAAGCTGCCGGCGTTGCCGATGACGGCCGGGTCAGGCAGCTTGGCACGGCGGATGGCGCAGACCCAGTCGAACACGGTCCGGGCGTCCGGCGCGGTGATGCCGGTCTGGTGCATCTTGCGTTCCAGGTCCAGGTAGCCCCGCACCGGCTGCCACGGCTTGGGCAGGCGAAACCGCACCCGGGTGATGACGGACTTGCCTGCCAGTGCGTGCTTGAAGACGCTGTCGCGGTAGCCAAAACTGCAGTCGCCCGCATCCAGACTGACACTGCGGCCGGTTACCAGGTCCACCGCATCCAGCGAATCGAAGCGGTCCTTCAGCTCGACGCCGTAAGCCCCGATGTTCTGCACCGGCGAAGCGCCCACCAACCCCGGGATGAGCGCCAGGTTTTCCAGGCCGGGCCAGCCCTGGTCCAGCGTCCAGGCCACGAAGTCGTGCCAGCCCTCGCCAGCGCCGGCCTCGACGATCCAGGCGTCAGGCAGCTCGCGCACGAGCCTGCGCCCCATGACCTCGACCTTCACCACCACCGACATCAGGTCGCGTGTGAACACCACGTTGCTGCCGCCGCCGAGCACGAACTTGGGCAACAGGCCCAGCTCGGGGTGGTCGACCACGCGGCGCACGTCGGCGTCGCTGGCCACGCGCACGAGGACGTCGGCCAGCGCCGGCAGGCCAAAGGTGTTGTGCGCGCGAAGGCT
Source organism: Burkholderiales bacterium (assembly GCA_031414735.1). Lineage (GTDB taxonomy): Bacteria > Pseudomonadota > Gammaproteobacteria > Burkholderiales > Burkholderiaceae_C > Rubrivivax. The sequence continues at coordinate 11,524 of JANNWL010000438.1, forward strand.
GGCGCGGCGTCGAATATTCAGGCTCGTGGCGGGGGTGGGCATGGCAGAATTTTGATTCACTTTTTTCTTGACGCCTTCCGCGCTCGCCCATGCCCAGCTTTGACACGGTCATCGAACCCAACCTGGTGGAGCTGCGCAACGCGGTCGACCAGGCCACCAAAGAGATCGGCACGCGCTTCGACTTCAAGGGCTCCAGCGCGCAGATCGACCTCAACGACAAGAGCGCCAAGGAGCGCGAGTTGGTGCTGTGGGGCGACAGCGACTTCCAGCTCGACCAGGTGCGCGACGTGCTGCTGGGACGCCTGAGCAAGCGCGGTGTGGACATCCGCTTCCTCGATTTCAGCGAGAAGCCGCAGAAGATGGGCGGCGACCGGCTGAAGCTGCGCGTGGCCGTGAAGAGCGGCATCGACGCCGAGTCGGCCAAGAAGATCACGGGTCTGATCAAGGCCAGCAAGTTGAAGGTGCAAGGCGCCATCCAGGGCGACGCCGTGCGCGTCACCGGCGCCAAGCGCGACGACCTGCAGGCGGCCATGGCGCTGCTGCGCAAGGACCTGCCGGACCTGCCCTTGTCCTTCGACAACTTCCGGCCATGAAAGCCCGCGCTTGAAGGCCCCGGCCGCCCTGGTCGCCACCGGCCTGTGCCTGGCGATGGCGGCGGCGGCGGCGCAAGGCGTGGTGTTGGCCGGGCGCATGGGCGAGCGTGCACTGCTGATGGTGGACGGGCAGCCGCGCACGCTGGGCGTGGGGCAGACCGCTGCCGACGTGCGCTTCGTGGGCTGGCAGGACGAGAGCGCCGTGGTCGAACGTGACGGCGCCCGCTTCTTGCTGCGCATGGGTGCCGCCGCGCCGACCCGCCTGGCCGGGGCTGCGCCGGCCAGCAGCGGCCGCGAGATCGTCATCGCCGCCGGCCCGGGCGGGCACTTCATCACCGCCGGCAGCATCAACGGCCGCAGCGTGCGCTTCATGGTCGACACCGGCGCCACGGTGTTGGCCCTGGGACGTGACGAAGCCCAGCGCCTGGGGCTGGACCTGAGCACGGCGCAGCCGGCCGTGTCGGAAACCGCCAACGGGCGGGTCGCCGTGCAGCTGCTCACGCTGAGCCGCGTGCGTGTTGGCGACGTGGAAGTGGCCAACGTGGACGCGGTCGTGGTGCCGGCGGCCATGCCCTATGTGCTGCTGGGCAACAGCTTTCTCACCCGCTTCCAGATGCGGCGCGAGAACGACGTGATGCGGCTGGAACAGCGTTGAAGGCCCGCGCCGACGGGCTTGTCGCGACTGGGACAAACGATTTTCGAACGATCGTGCTAAAACGTCAGCACACAGAAAACGCCTGACCGGGACCTCAACGCATGGATCTGAACTTCACCGCCGAAGAGACAGCCTTCCGCAACGACATCCGGCAGTGGGTGGCAGACAACCTGCCCGCCGACATCAGCCACAAGGTGCACAACGCCCTGCGCCTGTCCCGTGACGACATGCAGCGCTGGGCGAAGATTCTGGGCAAGCAGGGCTGGCTCGGCTGGGGCTGGCCGACGCAGTTCGGCGGGCCGGGCTGGAACGCCATCCAGAAGCATCTGTTCGAAGAGGAATGCGCCCTGGCCGGCGCGCCACGCGTGGTGCCGTTCGGCCCGGTGATGGTGGCCCCGGTGATCATGGCCTTCGGTTCGCCCGAACAGCAACAGCGCTTCCTGCCCGGCATCGCCAGCGGCGACGTCTGGTGGAGCCAGGGCTACAGCGAACCGGGATCGGGGTCGGACCTGGCCAGCCTGAAATGCAAGGCCGAACGGGTGGGTGACAAGTACATCGTCAACGGCCAGAAGGCCTGGACGACGCTGGGGCAGTACGGCGAGTGGATCTTCTGCCTCGTGCGCACCAGCAACGAAGGCAAGCCGCAGACCGGCATCAGTTTCCTGCTCATCGACATGAAGACCCCGGGCGTGACGGTGCGCCCCGTGGTGTTGCTGGACGGCGAACCCGAGGTCAACGAGGTGTTCTTCGACGAAGTCGAGGTGCCGGCCGAGAACCTGGTGGGCGAAGAGAACAAGGGCTGGACCTACGCCAAGCACCTGCTCGCCCACGAACGCACCAACATCGCCGACGTGAACCGCGCCAAGCGCGAACTCGAACGCCTCAAGCGCATTGCCAAGGCCGAGGGTCTGATGGGAGAAGGACGCGACGGCCAGCGCTTTCGCGACCAAATCGCGCTGCTGGAAGTCGACATCGTGGCGCTGGAGATGATGGTGCTGCGCGTGCTGAGCGCAGAGAAGTCCGGCAAGCAGAGCCTGGACGTGGCCGGGCTGCTGAAGATCCGCGGCAGCGAGATCCAGCAGCGCTACACCGAACTGATGATGCTGGCCGCCGGGCCCTACGCCCTGCCCTTTGTGCATGAGGCCCTGGAAGCCGGCTGGCAGGGCGACCATGTCGGCGCCGCGCACTGCGCACCCTTGGCTGGCACCTACTTCAACATGCGCAAGACGACGATCTACGGCGGGTCCAACGAGGTCCAGCGCAACATCGTCGCCGCCACCGTCATGGGGAGCTGACATGGATTTCGACTTCACGGAGGACCAGGACTCGCTGCGCGACGCCGTGCGGCGTTGGGTCGACAAGGGCTTCACCTTTGATCGCCGCCACGCGTTGGCCAAGGCCGGTGGCGCGACGCGGGCGGTGTACGCCGAACTCGCCGAACTGGGCCTGGCCGGCCTGGTGGTGCCCGAAGCGCACGGCGGCCTGGCGCTGGGCGCCATCGACGCGATGGTGGTGGCCGAGGAACTTGGCCGGGGGCTGGTGAATGCGCCGTTTGCCGCCGGTGCGCTGGTGGCGCCGGTGCTGCTGTCTGCCGCCGCGCCTGAACTCCAGGCCGCCTGGCTGCCGCGTATGGCCGACGCTTCGGCGCTGGTGGTGCTGGCGCATCAGGAACGGGCCGCCCGTTACAACCTGGCGCATGTCAGCACGCGCGCTGAACGCCAGGGCGGCGGCTGGTTGCTGACGGGCACCAAGAGCCTGGTGCCCGCCGGCGACGAGGCCGACGCCTTCATCGTGCCCGCGCGCTGGCAGGGCGCGGTGGACGACACCGACGGCATCGGCCTGTTCCTCGTCGTGCGCGGTGATGCGGCCGTGCGTGGCTACCCCACGCAAGACGGCGCACGCGCCGGCGACCTCACCCTGGACGGCACGGCGGCCACGCTGATCACCGCCGAAGGGCATGCGGTGCTCGAACTGGCCGCCGACGTGGCCATCGCCGCGCAGTGCGCCGAAGCCGTCGGCCTGATGGACCGGCTGGTGGCCATCACCGTCGAATACATGAACACGCGCAAGCAGTTCGGTGTCGCCATCGCCAGCTTCCAGGCGTTGCGCCACCGCATGGCCGATGTGAAGATGCAGCTCGAACTCGGCCGCTCGATGAGCTATTTCGCGAGCTTGAAGCTCGGCGAACCAGCGGCGCAGCGGCGCCGGGCTGTGAGCCAGGCGCGGGTGCAACTGGGGCAATCGATGCGCTTCGTCGGCCAGCAGTGCGTGCAGATGCACGGCGGCATCGGCGTCACCGACGAATACGTCGCCAGCCATTACTTCAAGCGCCTGACCATGTTGGAACTGGGCTTCGGCGACACACTGCACCACCTGGGTGAGGTCAGCGCGAGCATGCAGGACACGGCCGGCGTCTTCGCCTGAGGTCCGAGCCGAGCGCGCGCCCCGGGCGGGCCCAGAATCCGGGCTGATGGACACCGCCGATTCGCGCTTCGACCTCGATCCCGGCTCGCTGACCGATGTCGCCGGCTTGTCCGTCGGCCACGCCGCAGAGCCCGGCCGGCCCACTGGCTGCACCGTGGTGCTCTGTCCGCAAGGCGCGGTGTGTGGCGTGGCGGTGCGCGGCGGCTCGCCCGGCACGCGCGAGACCGACCTACTTCGGCCAGAGAACACCGTCGCCGAGGTCCACGCCATCCTGCTCACCGGCGGCAGCGCGTTTGGCCTGGACGCCGCCGGTGGCGTCATGCGTTGGCTGGACGAGCGTGGCCACGGGCTGGTCGTGGGCCCCGCCCGCGTGCCCATCGTGCCCGCTGCGGTGCTGTTCGACCTGTGGCTGGGCGACGGGCGCATCCGCCCCCATGCCGGCACGGGCTACGCCGCCTGCGAGGCCGCCAGCACTGCCGCCCCGGCACAAGGCAACGCCGGTGCCGGCCTGGGCGCGACCGTGGGCAAGTTCTTCGGCCTGGCACGGGCCATGAAGGGCGGCGTGGGCACAGCGTCGGTGCAGGTCGGCGATCTGACTGTGGCCGCGCTGGTGGTTGTCAACGCCATCGGCGACGTGCTGGCGGCCGACGGCAGCGTCATCGCCGGTGCCCGCACTGCCGACGGCCTGGGCCCGGCCCACAGCCTGGACGCGCTGCTGCAGGGCCGCGGGCCGGACCGCGTCATGCAGGGCATGACCACCGGCATGGCCACCACCATCGGCGTGGTCGCCACGAATGCGCGGCTGAACAAGGTCCAGGCCACGCAGTTGGCGGGGCTGGCCCACCACGGCCTGTCGCGCGCCGTGAACCCGATCTCGGTGGCCGACGGCGACACCTTGTTCGCCCTGGCCACCGGCACCGCCGGCCATGCAGGCGACGCCAGCGCCCTGGGCGCGATGGCCGCCGAGGCCGTGGCCCGCGCCATCCGCAACGCCGTCAGGGCGGCGCGGGGCTTGTCCGACCGGGCCCTGCCCGCCGCGCGCGACCTGCGCCGCGGCTAAACCGCCGCGGCCTCAGGGGTAGAGGTCGCCCAGCACCACGCCTTCGCGCCGCGGATCGGCGCCGCCTTCGTAGTAGAAGTATCCGGCCGTGTTGCTGCGCCGCACGATGGTACCGATGCCACTGGACTGTGCGGCCGTGTTCACCGTGTGGCCCAGCGCGCGCAGACCAGTGATGAGCGCGTCGTTGGCGCCGTTGTTGGCGATGTTGACGTTGGGGTGCTCGCTGCCGACATTGGTGTTGGGGCTGTTGGCCGCGCCGAAGTCGATCATCGCCGTCGCTTGCTGGGCGTCCATGCCCCAGTCGAGTACGCCCACCAGCGTCTTGCCCACGTACTGGATGATGGTGGCGCCGCCCGGCGAGCCGGTGGCCATGCGGAACTCGCCACGCGCGCCGGTACTGTCACTGCGGAAGACCAGCGTGGGCGCCATCGAACTGCGCGGGCGCTTGCCAGCAGCCACCCGGTTGGCAATCGGCAGGCCTTGCGCGTCGGCCGGCGCGGCGGAAAAGTCGGTGAGCTGGTTGTTCAGCAGGAAGCCGCCGCGGGTCATGTGGAAGGCGCCGAAACCGCTCTCGATGGTGGTGGTGAGCGACACCACGTTGCCGCGCCCGTCGACGATGCTGATGTGCGTGGTGCCGTTTTCGCCGCTGGGTGCGGCCAGCCCCATCACGGGCCCCAGGTCGCCGGCCGGGGCCGTGCCGATGCTGCGGTTCAGGTTGATCAGGCTGGCACGCTGGCGCAGGTAGGTCTTGTCGATCATGCGCGCCGGGCTGCCGCCGGGCAGGGGCACGAAGTCGGTGTCGGCCACGTAGCGGTCGCGGTCGGCGTAGGCCAGACGCTGGGCCTCGGACACCAGGTGCACGCCAAAGGCCGTGGGCTTGCCGCCGTTGTCGTCCATCTCGGTCGGCTTGTTGATCGACATGTCGAAGTTCTCGAGCACGCCCAGCGTCTGCGCCACGGCCAGCCCGCCGCTGGAAGGCGGCGGCATGCCGCACACCCACCAGGTGCGGTACTGGGTGCAGATGGCCTCGCGCTTCTTCGACCGGTAGCTGGCCAGGTCGGCCAGCGTGGTGGCACCAGGCGTGATGCCACCGGTGGTGTCGGCAATCTCGTCCACCATGTCCTGCGCCAGTGCGCCGCCATAAAAGGCTGCGACACCGCCGTTGGCTATTGCTCCGAAGGTGGTCGCCAGCGCCGGGCTCCTCAGCAGCGTGCCTGCGGCCTTGGCGGTGTTGTCGGCGTTGAGGAAGTAGGCCCGGGCCTCGGGGTCGCGCACCAGCGAGGCGGCTGAGCCGGCAACCGAGGCCGCCATGCGCGGGCTGATGCGGAAGCCATCGGTGGCTGTCTTGATGGCCGGGCCGAACAGGTCCTTCCAGGCCAACCGGCCGGCGTCCTTGTGCGCTGCGTCGAGCATGTGCAGCACCCCCGGCGTGCCGATGGACCGGCCGCTGGACCGCGCAGTGGGAAGCGGCGTGGTGCGTTGCGTGTCGCTGATCCAGCGCAGGTAGTTCTCGGTGGCCGCAGCAGGCGCCGTTTCGCGCCCGTCATAGGCCGTCACGGTGCGGGTGCTGTTGTCGTAGTACAGCATGAAGGCACCGCCACCGATGCCCGACGACTGCGGCTCGACGATGTTCAGCACCATCTGCACGGCCACTGCGGCATCCACCGCGCTGCCACCGGCCTTGAGGATGTCGCAACCGGCCTTGGTGGCCAACGGGTTGGCGGCCACGACCATGAAGCTGCGTGAATTGACGACCTTCTTCGAGGCGAAACCGGTGGGGATCTCCGGCGCACCGTTTTCACCCGGCGTGCCCGGGTTGTAGAGCGCCCCCGACGGCGAGGCCTGCAGGCAGGCGTTGTCGCCAATCTCGTCGACGTAATCGTTGCCCCCGCAGCCCACCAGCAGTGCGGCGGCGAGCGACAGTTGCAGCCAGCGGACCGGGGGAAATTGCATCAGCGTCATGGACTTGCACCTCAGGTTTCAATGAACAAAGTTTCAACCCCTGTGAGCCCCGTCCCACTACGGGTGAACCCGATTCTGGCAATGAGAAAATAACGGTCATGCGTATCGCCCAGATCCTGTTCAGCCAAGGCTTCGGCACGCGCCGCGATTGCAGTGCGTTGGTGCAACGTGGCGACGTGGCTGTGGAAGGCCGCCCGGTCACCGACCCCGACGAGGACTTTCCCGAAGACCAACTGCACTTCTCGGTCCAGGGCCGGCCCTGGGAGTTCCAGGCCACGGCCCTGCTGCTGCTGCACAAGCCGACCGGCTACGAGTGCTCACAGAAGCCCAAGCACCACCCCAGCGTGCTGGCCCTGCTGCCGCCGCCTTTGCGTACCCGCGGCGTGCAGCCGGTGGGTCGGCTGGACGAAGACACCACGGGCCTGCTGTTGCTGACCGATGACGGCGCGCTCATCCACCGCCTCACCAGCCCCAAGCACCATGTACCCAAGGTCTACGAGATCGGCGCCAAGCACCCGGTAAGTGACGCACAACTCGCCAGCCTGCTGGCCGGCGTGGTGCTGGACGACGACCCCCTGCCCGTGCGCGCCGCAGCGGTCGAGCGCACCGGAGAGCATTCGTTGCGCATGACGCTGACCGAAGGCAAGTACCACCAGGTCAAGCGCATGATCGC
>JANNWL010000439.1:0-1818 GCA_031414735.1 Burkholderiales bacterium
GATGATCTCCTGCGGGTCGCAGTCCTTGTTGAGGTACCCGCTGGCGCCCTGGCGCAGCAGCGTGGTGGCGTAATGCTCTTCGGCGAAACCGCTCAGGATCAGCACCGGCAAGTCCGGCGCGCGGGCGCGGATGGCGGCCAGCGCGTCGACACCGCTCTGCCCAGGCATGGAGATGTCCATCACCATCACATCCACCTCGCCCTGGCGCACGATGTCCAGTGCCTCGCGGCCGTTGCTGGCCTCGGCGACGACGCGAAAGTCCACCTCGTCGGCAAAGAACTGCTTCAACCCGGCACGCACCATGGCGTGGTCGTCGACGATGGCGATACGGATCATGGCGGGTCATCGCAGAGTGGACGGGCTTGCATGATCCCACCAATTGGCGCCCACTCGTCCGACCTGTCTGCAAGGAACACCTGACCCATGCGCTGGCTGTCCATCGTCAAGCGAAACCCCTTCGTGCTGCCCATGGCGGTGGCGGCCGGCATGGCCATGTTCTTCATCAGCGAAGGCTCGTACTGGCAGTCGCAGGACACCATCAGTGACCTGCGCAGCCTGGCCACTTTGCGCCAGGACCTGGTCACGCTGGAACGCGCGTTGGCAGATGCAGAGTCGGGGCAGCGCAGCTTTCTCCTGACCGGTCGGGGCGAGTTTCTTCAGCCCTACCAGGACAGTCGCCGCGTCAGCCTGGAGGCCTTGGCCGCACTCGACCGGCACTTCACAGGATCCGCGCCGCCTGCGCCACAGATGACGGAACTGCGCGCCGTGTCGCTGGCCACCCTGGACGAGCTTGACGAGACCCTGCGCTTGATGCGTGACGGGCAAAGGCTGGCTGCCATGAACCTGGTGCTGGGCGGCGCCGGCACGAAGGCCTTGGACCGTGTTCGGGCGCTCACCGGCCAGTTGATGAGCGAACAGAACGCCAACCGTCTGAGCGCCAACCGCACGCTGGACCGCACCTTGCTGCTCAGCCGCTATGGCGTGGCCCTTCTCAGCGTCGTGCTGGTCGTCGCCCTGGTGCTGTACCTTCGAAAGAGCGACGACCTGGCCACGGCACAGGAGACGCTGAAGAAGGAGATGCAGGCCGACAACGACGAGCTCGAAGCGGAGGTGCTGCAACGCACCACCCAGCTCACCAACCTGACCCGCCACCTGCTGACGGCGCGTGAAGACGAGCGCCACCGCCTGGCGCGCAACCTGCACGACGACCTGGGCTCGTTGCTGACCGCGGCCAAGCTCGACGCGGCGCGCATCCGCTCGCGCCTGGGCGCCGACGCGCCCGAGGCGCAGGCCCGCTTGTCCGACCTGGTGGACAAGCTGAACGCCAGCATCGCGCTGGGGCGCAGCATCATCGAAGACCTGCGGCCCTCGACGCTGGACCACCTGGGCCTGGCCGCCACGCTGGAGCTGTTGGCGGCGGACTTTTCACAACGCGCCGGGATCCCGGTGCACACGCGTTTCGAGCCCGTCCAGCTCCAACCTGCGGTGGAGCTGGTGGCGTTCCGCGTGGTGCAAGAGGCCTTGACCAACCTCAGCAAGTACGCCCAGGCCCGGCAGGTGTGGATCACGGTCTTGCCCGTTGCGGACCGGCCGGAATGGGTGACGGTCAGCGTGCGCGACGATGGCGTGGGCTTCGACGCCGACGCGACCAGCCGTTCGGCCTTCGGCCTGCTGGGCATGCGCTTTCGGGTGGAAGCCGAGGGCGGCAGCCTGCGCGTGCAGTCACACCCGGGCCAGGGCACGCAGATCGAGGTGACGCTGCCGGCCGGGCTGCAAAGCGGCTGAGCGACTCGGCAGGCGCTGTCCTACAGCGGCGCG
>JANNWL010000440.1:0-13735 GCA_031414735.1 Burkholderiales bacterium
ACGGGTGGCAAGATGCGGGCCCGTGTCCGGTGATGACCGGGCCGCCCACCAACGAGTAGAACAACATGCAAACAGCACTGGTCATCGTCTTCGTGCTGGCCTACGCGGCCATCGCTCTGGAGCATCCGCTGAAGATCAACAAGTCAGCCACGGCACTGTTGGGCGCGGGACTGCTGTGGACGATCTACGCACTGTCCGCCGGCGATCCGCAGCGAGTCGAGCGCGAACTGGGCGAGTCGGTGATGACCACGGCGCAGATCATCTTCTTCCTGATGGGTGCCATGACCATCGTTGAAGTGGTGGACGCGCACAACGGCTTCGAGGTCATCACGCGCCGCATCCGCACCACGCGGCTGTCTTCGCTGATGTGGCTGGTGGGCATCGTCACCTTCTTCCTCAGCGCCATCCTGGACAACCTGACGACCGCCATCGTCATGGTGTCGCTGATGCGCAAGCTGCTGGCCAAGCAGGACGACCGCCTCTTCTTCGCCGGCATCATCGTCATCGCGGCCAATGCGGGCGGGGCCTGGACGCCCATCGGCGACGTCACCACCACCATGCTGTGGATCGGTGGGCAGATCACCTCCTTGAACATCATGAAATCGGTGTTCCTGCCGTCCGTGATCTGCCTGCTGGTGCCCCTGGCCATCACCGCCTGGGTGCTGCGAGGGCGCACTGTAGAGTCCCCCCGGGCGGACGTTGACGCCAACAACATGGCCGTGACCACGGGTTTCGAGCGCAACCTGATGTTCTTCCTGGGCCTGGGCATCCTGGTGGCCGTGCCGCTGTTCAGGGCCGTCACCCACCTGCCGCCGTTCCTGGGCATCCTGTTCGGCCTGGGTCTGCTGTGGCTGGTCGGCGACCTGGTGCATCGCCACAAGGAAGATCAGTTCAAGGAGCACTTCACCCTGGTGCGTGCGCTCGGCCGCATCGACCTGAGCTCCATCGTGTTCTTCGTCGGCATCTTGCTGGCCGTGGCCACCCTGGAGCATGCGCACATCCTCACCGCCCTGGCGCAGTGGCTGGACGCCACGGTGGGGCGGCTGGACGTCATCGTCGTGGCCATCGGACTGGTGAGCGCGGTGGTCGACAACGTGCCACTGGTGGCCGCGTCGATGGGCATGTACGACCTCAAGACGCACCCCACCGACAGCTTCCTCTGGGAGTTTTTAGCCTACTGCGCCGGCACGGGCGGCTCGATCCTGATCATCGGTTCGGCCGCAGGTGTGGCCGCCATGGGTCTGGAGAAGATCAGCTTCTTCTGGTACGTGCGCAAGATCAGCGGGCTGGCGCTCGTGGGTTACCTTGCCGGTGCACTCTGGTACGTCGTCCAGTACAGGCTGACCCACTGAGCGAGCGGTCCAAGCGGCCGGCCAAGCGCGCCACGCAGCCGCGCCCGGCCGGCTGACATCGGTTACTTCTTCTCGCTCTTCATCGAGTCCAGCAGACCCTTCATCGGATCGTCCTTGGCCGACTCCGCGGGTGCAGAGGCGGGCGCCGATCCCGGGGCCGCGCTTCCACCTGCATCCATCGATGGCGCGGCCTTCTCGTCCTTGGCCTGGTCGGCTTCCAGTAGCTGCTCGAAGGCCTTGTCGGCGTCGATCTTCACCGCCGTGGTTTCCAGGCCGCCGATCACCAGTTTGGGGTAGTAAACGATCGCCGCGACCATGACGAGCTGCAGGCAAATGAAGGCGATGCTGCCCTTGTAGATCTGGGCGGTGGTCACGGCGGGGATGCGTTCGCCGGTGACGCGGTCGTTGTAGTCCTCCTTCGCAGCCACGCTGCGCAGGTAGAACAGCGCGAAGCCGAAGGGCGGCGTCAGGAACGAGGTCTGCAGGTTCATCGCCAGGATCACACCGAACCACACCATCACCGCGTCGATGGGCACGCCCGGCAGCAGTTCCGGCAGGATCTTCTCGGCCACCGGGATCAGCATCGGCACGACGATGAAGGCGATCTCGAAGAAGTCGATGAACATGCCCAGGATGAACACCAGCAGGTTCACGATGAACAGGAAGCCCATGGCGCCGCCAGGCAGCTTGTCGAACAGGTGCTCGACCCAGACGTGGCCGTCGGCGGCATTGAAGGTGAAGCTGAAGACCGTGCTGCCGACCAGGATGAACATGACGAAGGTGGCCAGCTTGGCGGTGGCGTCCAGCGCCTGCTTCATCAGTTTCATGTTGAGCTGGCGCCGTGCCGTGGCCATGATGAGCGCGCCCACCGCGCCCATGGCGCCACCTTCAGTGGGTGTGGCCACGCCGAGAAAGATGGTGCCCAGCACCAGGAAGATCAGGATCAGCGGCGGGATCAGCACGAAGGTGACCTGCTGCGCCAGCCTGGACAGCAGCCCCATGCCAGTCGTCCGGTCGACGATGGCCAGCACCAGCGCCAGCAGCGACGACACAGTGAGCGACATGATGAAGGTCTCGTCGCCCGGCGCCGGCGTGACGCGACCGGTCAGGCTGGTGATGATCTGGCTGTGGAACTGTGCCCACACGTACCCGGCCACGCCGCAGATGATGAACAGCAGCAGCAGCGACCGGTGGCCGCTGGCGCCGGTGTGCTCACGGTAGATGCGCGCTTCTTCAGGCAGCGCCGGCACCCACTTGGGCTTGATGACGGCGACCGCGGCAATGAAGAGCAGGTAGCAGCCCACCAGCAGCAGGCCTGGCAGCATCGCGCCGGCGTACATGTCGCCCACCGACCGACCCAGCTGGTCGGCCAGCACGATCAGCACCAGCGAAGGCGGGATGGCCTGCGCCAGGGTGCCGCTGGCGGTGATGGTGCCGGTGGCGATGGTGCGGTTGTAGCCGTAGCGCAGCATGATGGGCAGCGAGATCAGGCCCATGGAGATGACGGCCGCAGCGACGACGCCCGTGGTGGCGGCCAGCAGCGCGCCGACCAGGATCACCGCCACCGCCAGGCCGCCGCGCAGCGGGCCGAACACCTGGCCCACGGTCTCGAGCAGGTCTTCGGCCATCCCCGAGCGTTCCAGGATGATGCCCATGAAGGTGAAAAACGGGATCGCCAGCAGGGTGTCGTTCTGCATGATGCCAAACACGCGCAGCGGCAGTGCCGAGAACATGTTGGCCGGGAACAGCCCGGCCTCGATGCCGATGAAGCCCATGGCCAGGCCGGTGGCGGCGAGGCCAAAGGCCACCGGGATGCCGGTGAGCAGGAAGCAGAAGAGCGCCGCGAACATCAGCGGCACGAAGTTTTGGGCGATGAAGGCCATGGTGTCAGGTGCCCTTGGCGAGTTTGGCTTGCACGGCGGCTTTGGCGGCGGCGGACTTGGCGGTGGCGGCTGCGGCCTTGGCCTCCAGCGCAGCGGCCTGCTCGGCTGCCGCGATCTCGGCGCCGGGGTCGTCGCTGAACGGTTCCGGAATCACGCCCATGACGAAGGCGATGCGCTTGATCAGTTCAGAGAAGGCTTGCACCAGCAGGATGGTGAAGCCCAGTGGGATCAGCAATTGCACCGGCCAGCGGATCAGGCCGCCGGCGTTCTGGCTCATCTCGCCCGAGACCCAGGAGCGTTCGAACACGGGCCAGGACAGGCTGATCAGGATCAGGCACAAGGGGATCAGGAAGACCACCATGCCCACCGCGTCGATGATGGCGTTGGTGCGCTTGGACAATTTGCTCGAGATGAAGTCGATGCGCACGTGGGCGTTGCGCAGGAAGACATAGCCCGAGCCCAGCAGGAACACGGCCGAGAACAAGTACCACTGAATCTCGAGGTAAGCGTTGGAGCCGATGTCGAACGCCTTGCGCATGACGGCGTTGCCAGCGCTGATGACGACTGCAGCCAGGATCAGCCACATCACCAGCTTGCCGATGCCTTCATTCAGCGCATCGATCGTTCTTGAAACACGCAAAAGTGCCGTCACCGTGTCGTCTCCTCGTCTTGTGCTGCGGTGGAATTCGGACCCTGATCGGGACCACGGCGGACTTTAGGTCACGCGCGGCGGCGACCGGCTGACAAATGTCAGTTCCAAGGGGAGGGGAAACACGGACATGAGCCCGTCTCGCCCCAACCGGCTTCAGCCCGCGCGGGTGGCCTGGAACAAGCGTGCCGAGCGCGTGCCAGAGCGGCAGAACATCAACAGCGGACGCGGCAGCTCTTCGAGCAACGCGGCCATGGCGGCGATTTCGTCGGGCGACTGGTAGCCGCTGTCCACGGGCAGGAAGCGGTACGCCAGCCCCGCGGCCACGGCCGCAGCCTCGATGCTCGCGTTGGTTGGCTGGTGCGGACCTTCTTCGAAGTCCGGTCGGTTGTTGACGACGCTGCGAAAGCCGGCGCGCGCAACCTCGGCCATGGCGTCGGGCACGAGCTGCGGTGCGACGCAAACATCCGGCGCGATGGCACGCAGTGGCAGCGTGGTGTTCATGCCAGTCATTTCGTCAGCGCTTGTTTGACAGCGGCTGACACCAGGCCCATGTCGGCCGTGCCAGCCAGTTTGGCCTTGACGGCGGCCATCACGCGGCCCATGTCGCCTGGCCCGGTGGCGCCCAGCTCGGCGACGATGGCGGCCACCGCGGCTGTGATTTCATGGGCGCTCAGGCGCTGCGGCAGGTAGGCCTCGAGAACCAGCACCTCGGCGGCCTCCTTGTCAGCCAGGTCCATGCGGCCGGCCCCGGAAAAAGCGGCGATGGAATCCTTGCGCTGCTTGATGAGCTTGTCCACCAGGCCGATCACGGCGGCGTCGTCGAGCACGATGCGCTCGTCGACCTCGCGTTGCTTGCAGGCAGCCAGCAGCATGCGGATGGTCGACAGCCGCGGGGCGTCCTTGGCCCGCATGGCGTTCTTCATGTCCTCGGTGACGCGGTCTTTCAGGCTCATGGTGTTTGCTTTCCAGAATGAAACAAGCCCGCTGCGGGTGACCGCGCGGGCTGCTTGTGGCCGACGACCTCGGGCGGAGCGCGCTGTGGCAGCCCCACCGCGGGTGCGTCAGTACATCTTCTTGGGCAGTTGCATGCTGCGCACCCGCTTGAAGTGGCGCTTCACAGCGGCCGCCTTCTTGCGCTTGCGCTCGGACGTGGGCTTTTCGTAGAACTCGCGCGCGCGCAGGTCGGTCAGCAGGCCGATCTTCTCGATCGTGCGCTTGAAGCGGCGCAGGGCGACATCGAAAGGCTCGTTCTCTTTGACGCGGATGGTGGTCATGAAATCAGGAATCCCGTGGGTTTGCGATCAGTCGCGTTGGGTGTCAGGCACTCTGGATGCCGCAAGACGGTGTCCCAGGGCAGCTAAGCCCAATATTATAGACGGCCCGGAAGGCGCCGCGCCAGCCCCGTTGTTCACATCGCGGACAGGGCTGCTACAGCGCCCGCGCGCAGGCCGCGGCGCTGGCCCAGGCCCACTGGAAGTTGTAGCCGCCCAGCCAGCCGGTCACGTCCACCACCTCGCCGATGAAGTGCAGGCCGGGTATCTTCTTGCTGGCCAGGCTTTGCGACTCCAGCCCGTGCGTGTCCACGCCGCCGGCCATGACCTCGGCCTTGCGCCAGCCTTCGCTGCCGTTGGGCCGCACCGTCCAGCGCGCCAGGCTTTCGCCCAGGCGGGCCAGGTCACGGTCGCGCACCTCGGGCAGGGGCCGGTCGGCCGGCAGGTCCAGCGTGCGCAGCCAGGTCTGGGCCAGCCGTGCCGGTACGTGCGCACCCAGTTCGTTGACCAGATGCCGCTGCGAGCTGGCCTTGGCCTCTCGCAACGCGGTGCCCAGGGCGGCGGGTGCAAGGGTGACTTGCAGGGGCTGGCCGGGCAGCCAGAAACTGGAGATCTGCAGCACGGCCGGGCCGCTGAGCCCGCGGTGGGTGAACAGCAGATCCTCCAGGAACCGGCCGCGTTGCCGTCCGGTGCCGGTCTGCACCTCGACCTCCAGCGACAGGCCCGCCAGCTCGACGAAGGGCGCCCACAGGTCAGGGTCGAAGGTCAGCGGCACCAGCGCCGGCCGGGGCTCGACGATCTTGTGGCCGAACTGTCGCGCCAGCCGCAGGCCCCAGTCGCTGGCGCCTATCTTGGGAATCGACAACCCGCCCGTGGCCACCACCAGTTGCGCCGCGCTGACCGTGCCGCGCGCGGTGTCTAGCTCGAAGCCACTGGCGGCCTGGCGCACAGCGGCCACGCCGCAGGGCTGCCAATGGGTCACGCCGCCCTGGGCGCATTCGGCCAGCAGCATGCGGATGACCTGTTCTGCGGAGTCGTCGCAGAACAACTGCCCGCGGTGCTTTTCATGGAAGGCGATGCCGTGCCGCTGCATCAGTGCAATGAAGTCGGCCGGCGTGTAGCGGGCCAGGGCCGAGCGACAGAACGCCGGGTTGTCCGACAAAAAGTTGGCCGGGCCGACATCGCGGTTGGTGAAGTTGCAGCGCCCGCCACCCGAGATACGGATTTTCTCGGCCACCTTTTCGGCATGGTCCAGCAGCAGCACACTTCGGCCGCGTTGCCCAGCCAGGCCGGCACAAAACAGCCCTGCCGCCCCGGCCCCCACCACCACCACGTCGAAATGCTGCATCGACGGATTATCGGGACCGCTCCGTCATGCGTCTTCAGGCGGGCAGCGCAACTGCGACCTCGGGGTCTTCGACGGCTGCCCACAGCGCCAGCAGGGCGCTGATCTGCTGGGCGACGGGCGCGGGCATCGGCTTTTCACCGGCCAGCAGGGACTGCACGTACAGCGCCGTGCTGGCCGCGTCGCGCTCGGTGGGGAGCAAGGGCATGTCGCCGACCACGCCGTCCTGCGCCGGGCACGACGCGGCGGCGCAGACCCTGCCGCGGACGTAGGCGTCCATGCGCGGACGCCGGCGTGGATCGGCCACCGGTTCGCCCTCGGTACCCCGCAGCAGCAGCGCGTCGACCCGTTCCTGCTGCGCCCAGGCTGACATGAGCGCGCCAAACTCTGGGTGCGTGAAGTTGACCAGGCGCAGCGCGCGCTGGGCGCCGAACGGATGGATCATCTTGGCCACGGTGTGGCCCGCGTTGCGCAGGCCCACGACCTGGCGCACGTCCAGCAAGGTTTGCAAGGGCGGGCACAGGGTGGCGGTGGCCATGAAGGCCGGCTGGTGGCGGGCCCAGGCGGCGTGAACGTCGGCCTCGTGCCGGGCGGGTGCCAGGCCCAGGTCGCGCAGGATGTCGGCGCTGGTGACCCGCGTCGGGTCTTGCAGGGGTCCATGGATCAGGACATTCACACCTACCTGGGCCAGCGACAGCGCCAGCAGGGGCGTCAGGTTGGGAAGCCGCCGGGCGCCGTTGTAGCTGGGGATGACCACCACGGGCCCCCGGCTGTGCAGGAGCAGACAGCGCTGGTGCACGGCGTCGAGAAACCCGCACAGTTCGGCAAGGGTCTCGCCCTTCATGCGCATGGCGACGACGAAGGCGCCGAGTTCGAGTTGGTTGACTTCGCCATCGAGCACGGCCGCCATCAGCGCTTGTGCGGACGCACGGTCCAGAGACCGGGCGCCGGCTGCGCCGCGGCCTATATTTTTGATGAAGTGCGCGATGGTCATCAATGGATGGTGGGGTGGGCAAAGGATGAGCTGCAAGTTCCGGGCCGAGGTAACGGTCTCTGCGCACGCCCAGGGCGGCAGAAAAACCTTGCTTTGCGTTCGTTCAACGCGCTTTAGCCCGTGATCGGCCGGGTCAAACTAGGGGCAGGCGGCCCTTGCACGCTTGATAATGCCCGGGCACGAACCCAAGATAGGGCGTCAGTCGCACATTGGTGCACCCACACTCCCCGGACGAGACCGCCCGAAGCCATGCCCGTATACCTCGATCACACTGCTGGTCCGGTGCTTGCGCCGCCGGAGTTGCCTGCGTTGCTGGGGCAGCTACTTACGGCGATGGCGCGGCGCCGGGGTGATCTGGTGGCCATGAAGGATGCGCGCAGCGGCCGCTACGTGCATGTCAACGATCCCATGGGCGCCTTTTTGGGGCGCAACCCGGGCGATGTCGTCGGCCTGGCCGATGCCGATCTCTTTGATGCCACCGTGGCCACCGCGCTGCGGGCGGCGGAACACACGGCGCTGGCACAGTCCGAGCCGCTGGCCAGTGAACACCGGTTTGACTGGACAGGCACGCGGCGCGAATTTGCCGTTTTGCGCGTGGCGAGCGAGCCCGACGCCGACGGCAACCGCTGGCTGTGCAGCCTCTGGCATGACCTGGCCAGCGAACGCCACCGCGAGGCGCAGTTGCGCAGTGCGCTCGACCAGATCGAGCAGCAGCAGCTGGCCAATGACCTGCTGCGTCGCGAATTGGCCGACCAGGCGTTGCGTGACCCTTCGTCGGGCCTGTACACCCGACCGCACTTCGAGGACCAGCTGCGCCGCGAGGTCGACCTGTCGACGCGCGAACACCGCGAATTCGCGATTGTCTTCATCGAGACCGATCCGCCCAGCGAGCAAGTGCATGTCTTGGGCGATGCTGGACGAACGAGTGTCCTGCAGGCCATGGGCCGGCTGCTGCGCAGCGGTACGCGTGCGATGGATTCGTCGTGCCGCCTTGACGAGCGGCGATTTGCGGTGCTGCTGTCTGGCGTGGGCCTGGCCACTGCCCACGCGCGTATGGAGAGCCTGCGCCGCAAGTGCGCGTCGCAGATCGTCGTGCATGAAGGCGCCGAGCTGGGCTTCAGTGTGTCCATTGGTGTGGCCAGCTATCCGCACACCTCGCAAACCCAGGAGTCCCTGGTGGCGGCCTGTGACGCCGCGCTCGTCGAGGCCCAGCGCCGGGGTGGCAACCAGGTGACGCTGGCGGCGATCCCCTTCGAGGCGGCGCCCTAAGCCCTCGCCCCGCACCCGGTCTCATCCGACCAGGCCCTGCCGTCCCATGTACGCGGCCAGGCCCAGCAGCAGCCAGGCGAACAGGCGCTTGAGCTTGCCCACATCCATGCCTTGCGCGGTGCGCGCACCCAGCGGGGCCATGCACACGCTGGCCAGTGCGATGATGCCGAGTGCCGGCAGGTACAGGTAACCAGCAGCGCCCGGCAGTGCAGGGGCCAGGTCCCAACCACTGAACACGTAGCCGGCCACGCTGGCCGCCGCGATCGGCAGGCCCAGCGCTGCACTGGTGCCCACGGCGTGGCGAATCGGCACGTTGCACCACACCATGAACGGCACCGACATGAAGGCGCCCCCCGCACCCACGAGGGCCGAAAGGGACCCGATGCCCGCACCCACCGCTGCCTGACCCGCCCAGCCCGGCATCTGTCGACCCGGGCGGGGCTTGCGGTCGCGCAGCATCTGCACGGCCGAGTAGCCGATGAAGAGCGCGAAGAACAGCGCCAGCCCCTGCCCCTTGAGCACCGCGAAGGCCGAGCCCCCCGCCACGGCGCCGCCGACGACGATGCCCGGCGCCAGCCCCCGCACGAGGTCCCATCGCACGGCGCCCAGGCGGTGATGAGCGCGCATGCTGGACAGGGACGTGAACAGGATGGTAGCCATGGAGGTGGCAATCGCCATCTTCACGGCCGTTCCCGGATCGACCCCGCGCTGGGACAGGATGAAGGTGAGGAAGGGCACCAGCATCATGCCGCCGCCCACGCCGAGCAGACCGGCCAGGAAGCCCACGACGATGCCCAGTGCGAGCAACTCGGCGACGAGCGCCGGGCTCAGATCCATGCACGGCCAGGCGGTCGCTTCATGAACGGGTGGGGTGTCATGGAAGTGGGTGGTGGGGGTGTCCGCCGTGGTCCGTGAGCCGCATTCCTGAACCCAAGGGGAAGTTCAGGTGGGCAAGGTCAGCCAAGCTTCGGGTTCATCTGACGCGAGACGCTCACACCAGCAAGGCGATGTTCCAAGCCCTTGGTCATAGACCATCGGTTCAAGGAAATATAGAGCTCACGCGATCACGACGGACCATTTCATTCTAGGCCGGCAACGGGCTTGCGTGCACGCGCCGAAAGTCACAGCAATTGGCCATCGTCACCCAGGGCTGCGTCGACCCGGCGGATGAGCGTTTCCAGGTCGACATCGCCGCCACCGCCACCGCCACCGCCGACCGCACCTGACGCTTGAGGCGCCGGACCGCGCTCGGCAAGCTGGTAGGCCAGGTTCAGCGCGGCCAGCACGGCAATGCGTTCGCGGGCCTTGACCTTGCCAGCATCGCGGATGGCGACCATTTCCTTGTCGACGCTGGCCACGGCCGTGCGCAACAGTGCCTCACCGCCGTCCGGGCAGCCCAGCACGTAGACCTGGCCCAGCAGGGATACCTCGACCTGCTTCATGTCTGCGGCTCGCCAGCTTTGCCGCCATCGGCCGGCAGCCGTGCCAGCAGGGCGTCGATGCGCGCGCGCGCTGCGGCCAGGCGCGAACGCAAGCTGTCGCGTTCGGCGCTGACAGCGATGAGTTGCTGCTCGATCAAGGTGCCCGTGCGCTTGAGTTCGGCGTGGCGCAAGACCAGGCGATCGACACGCTCGGCGAGATCTTCGATCTTGGACATGTCAGCCTCCACCCCCTTCGATTCATTGTAGGTGCGCCCCTGCCGCGTCATGCTGCCTGCCGAAATCGCACCAGGCCCGCACGCTACAGCGGTCGCACTGGGGACGGCGCGCCTGGCACACGTAACGGCCGTGCAGGATGAGCCAGTGGTGGGCGTCGACCAGGTAAGCCGCAGGGATCCGGCGCAGCAGGCCTTCTTCGACCTGCAGCGGGTTGCGCCCCGGTGCCAGGCCGGTGCGGTTGGAGACGCGGAAGATGTGGGTGTCCACGGCCATCGTGGGCTCGCCGAACGCGACATTGAGCACCACATTGGCCGTCTTGCGTCCAACGCCAGGCAAGGCCTGCAGGGCCTCGCGAGAACGCGGCACCTGGCCGCCGTGCTCGTCGACCAGGATCTGGCAGGTCTGCACCAGGTGTTTGGCTTTGGTGCGGAACAGACCGATCGTGCGGATCAGTTCGGTGACGCGGTCCAGCCCCAGGCCGAGCATCTTCTGTGGTGTCGGCGCCAGCGCAAACAGCGTGCGCGTGGCCTTGTTGACGCTGACGTCGGTGGCCTGGGCGGACAGCAACACCGCGGCCAGCAATTCGAACACGCTGGTGAAGGCCAGCTCAGTCTGTGGCCGCGGGTTGGCTGCGGCCAGGGTCGCGAAGAACGGTGCTGTGGCCTCAAGCTTCATCGACACCCTTCGACCGCAGCTGCGGTTCGCGGGCCTTGGCGCGCTGCAGTGCGGCGGCAATCACTGCCTGCTTGGCGGCCAGCACTGCGGGGTCGGTGATGCGACTGTGGCTGGCCAGGTCGGCCAGCTTGGCCTGGGCCTTGGCGGCCAGGCGCTCGTCGTTCTCGCGCAATTCTTCAGAGACGCGCAGGGTGCGTGCGGCGTAGCGCTCGCCGGCCTGGGTAGCGTCGGCGGCCGACCAAGCCTGCCAGCCCGTGCGCTGCCCGGTGACCGGGACCATGCTGATGCAGTCCACCGGGCACACCGGAATGCAGAGTTCGCAGCCGGTGCACAGCGGGTCGACGACGGTGTGCATGAGCTTGGACGCGCCCACGATGCTGTCGACCGGGCAGGCCTTGATGCACAGCGTGCAGCCGATGCACCAGGCCTCGTCGATGACGGCCAGCGCGCGCGGGCCTTCGGCGCCGTTCTCGGGATTCAGCAGGCGCGCGGTCTGGCCCGTGATGGCCGCCAGGCGCCGGATGCCGTCGGCACCGCCGGGCGGGCACTGGTTGATTCCCGCGCTCCCCTCAGCCATGGCGCCGGCATAGGCGCGGCAATCGCGGTAGCCACAACGCGTGCACTGCGTCTGCGGCAGGGCGTCGTTGAGACGTTCG
Source organism: Burkholderiales bacterium (assembly GCA_031414735.1). Lineage (GTDB taxonomy): Bacteria > Pseudomonadota > Gammaproteobacteria > Burkholderiales > Burkholderiaceae_C > Rubrivivax. The sequence continues at coordinate 11,756 of JANNWL010000440.1, forward strand.
GTCAGATCGGCAAGGTGGGCGGCTGCGGTCACCCACTCATTATCGGCCGGCGGCCTTTTTTCTCAGGGGCAGGGCCTGTGGCGGCGTGGCCTTGGCTTGCGCTTCGGCGTCGAAGCGGGCGATGAATTTCCTCACCTCGGGGTAGACCTTTTCGCGCCAGCGGCGGCCAGAGAAGATGCCATAGTGTCCCGCGCCCATCACGTCATAGTGAAACTGGTGCGGCTTGGGGATGCCCTCGCACAGGTCGTGCGCGGCGCGTGTCTGGCCGCCGCCGGTGATGTCGTCGAGCTCGCCTTCGATCGTCAACAGCGCAGAGCCGGTGATGTCTTGCGGCCGCACGGGCTCGCCACGCACCACCCAAGTACCCTTGACCAGTGCAAAGTCCTGGAACACGGTCTTGATGGTGTCCAGGTAGTACTCGGCCGGCAGGTCGATGACGGCGTTGTACTCGTCGTAGAACTCGCGGTGCGAATCCGCGCTGTCGTCGTCGCCACGGATCAAGTCCTGGAAATAGTCGTAGTGGCTCGTGGCGTGGCGGTCGGGGTTCATAGCCACGAAGCCGGAGTACTGGAGAAAGCCGGGGTAGACCCGCCTCCCTGCGCCAGCGAAGTTCTGTGGCACGCGGAAAATGACATTGTTCTCGAACCAACTGTGGCTCTTGTTCACGGCCAGGTCGTTGACGGCCGTGGGGCCCTTGCGGGCGTCGATGGGGCCGCCCATCATCGTCAGCGTGAGCGGCGTGACTTCGCCGCGGCTGGCCATCAGCGACACCGCGGCCAGCACCGGCACGGTGGGCTGGCAGACTGAGATCACATGCACGTCGGCGCCGATGTGGCGAATGAATTCCTGCACGTACTCGACGTAATCGTCCAGATGGAACGGGCCCGCCTCGACAGGCACGGTGCGTGCGTCGGTCCAGTCGGTGATGAAGACCTTGTGGTCGTGCAGCAGGCTCTTGACCGTGTCACGCAGCAGCGTGGCGTGGTGCCCGGACAGCGGCGCCACCACCAGCACGGTCGGCTGGCCCTTCATCGCCGTCAGGGCGTCGGGCTCATCGGTGAAGCGCTTGAAGCGCAGCAAGCGGCAGAACGGCTTCTCGATCGCCACTTGCTGCTGCACAGCCACCTCGACGCCGTTGACCGTGACGCCCGTGATGCCGAAGGACGGCTTTTCGTAGTCCTTGGCCAGGCGATTCAGCAAGTCGAACCCCGCCGAGACGCGCTGCGCCAGGGGGGTGTGGCTGAACACCGAAAGAGGATGTTGGTAGAGCTTGGCCGCCGCGCTGGCGAACTCCGAGAACGGGGCCATCAGGGCGCGTTGGGCTTCGTAGAGCTGGTACAGCATGCTGGGGTCTCCTGCAGGGCCTGGAAATTGGGGCCGAACGGTAGGAATGCACCGGGGCTCAAAGACACTGTACGCGGGTTTTGGTGCAGTGCAGCAAATCTTTCAGATCAAATCGTCCAATGCTGCCGCAACCAAGAGCTGTCAGGTGCCTGAAAGGTTTGGCGCGTTGCCAGGCTGTGCTCACTTTGCCGCAGCGCCGGCGGTTTCGGCGCCGCTGCGTCACATCACGCGCAGCAAACCGCTGACCACCGCGTCGAGGTTTCGGCTGTTCAGCGCAGCCACGCAGATGCGGCCGGAGTCCAGCCCGTAGATGCCGCACTCGCTGCGCAGCCGCTGCATCTGCGGCGTGCTCAGCCCCGAGTAGCTGAACATGCCCTTCTGGCGCGTGATGTAGTCCAGCTCGCCCGGCGCCCCGGCGGCGCGCAGCTTGGCCACCAGCGCCTGGCGCATGGCGCGGATGCGTTCGCGCATGCCTTCCAGTTCTTCCTCCCACAGGGCGCGCAGCGCAGGTGTGGTCAGCACATGGGCCACGATCTGCGCGCCGAAGGTCGGCGGCGTGCTGTAGTTGCTGCGGATGACGATCTTCAGCTGCGACAGCACACGGGCGGCCTCGTCCCGGCTCTTGCACACCACGCT
>JANNWL010000441.1:0-4027 GCA_031414735.1 Burkholderiales bacterium
CCTGCTGTACCTGGTGCCGCCCAGCACGGCCGTGATGGCCTGGGTACTCTTCGGCGAACAACTCACCGCCCCGGTGCTGGGCGGGCTGGCCCTGACCGCCGTGGGCGTGTGGCTGGTCGTGCGGGCGCCGACACTTCAAACCAAGGAGACGCAATGACCACTCACCGCATCGCAGTCATCGCCGGCGACGGCATCGGCACCGAGGTCATGCCCGAAGGCCTGCGCGTGCTCGACGCTGCGGCACGCCGCTTCGGCATCAAGCTGCAAGTCGACGAGTTCGACTTTGCCAACTGCGCCTACTTCGCCAAGCACGGCGAGATGATGCCCACCGATTGGAAGGACCGAATCGGCGGCCACCACGCCATCCTGTTCGGCGCCGTGGGCTGGCCGGCCACCGTGCCCGACCACATCTCGCTGTGGGGCTCGCTGCTGAAGTTCAGGCGCGACTTCGACCAGTACGTCAACCTGCGCCCGGCGCGTCTGATGCCCGGCATCCGGTCGCCGCTGGTCAACCGCGAAGGCCAGCCCCTGAAGCCCGGCGAGATCGACATGTGGATCGTGCGCGAGAACACCGAGGGCGAGTACTCCAGCATCGGTGGGCGCATGTACGAGGGCACCGATCGCGAGGTGGTGATGCAGAGCACCGTGATGTCGCGCGTCGGCGTGGACCGCGTGTTGAAGTTCGCCTTCGAACTGGCGCAAACGCGACCGCGCAAGAAGCTCACCTCGGCCACCAAGAGCAACGGCATCGCCATCACCATGCCCTACTGGGACGAACGCGTCGAGGCCATGGCCCGCGCCTATCCCGACGTGAGCGTCGACCGCTTCCACATCGACATCCTCACCGCCTTCTTCGTGCAGCGGCCACAGCAGTTCGACGTGGTCGTGGCCAGCAACCTGTTCGGCGACATCCTGTCCGACCTGGGCCCGGCGTGCACCGGCACCATAGGCATCGCGCCCTCGGCCAACCTGAACCCCACGCGGCAGTGGCCCAGCTTGTTCGAGCCGGTGCACGGCTCGGCGCCGGACATTGCGGGCAAGGGCGTGGCCAACCCGATCGGACAGGCTTGGTCGGTGGCGATGATGCTGGACTTCCTGGGCCACCGCGACGCGCACGACGCCGTGCTGGCTGCCATCGAGGCCGTGCTTTGCGACCCCCACGCGCCGCGCACCGCCGACCTGGGCGGACAGGCCGGCACGGGCGACCTGGGCCGCGCGCTGGCGGCCAGGGTCAGCGCGGGCTGACCGGCCCGCGGGACGCCAAGCATCCTGGCCGGATGCGTAGGTCGGCTAGGACAGGGTGTCAAGCGTGAAAGCACCCGCATGAACGGCCGGCGCACACCCTCGAACACGGGGGTTGCACGCTTGATTGGCCCTAGAATCCCGCCTCCGCTTGACACCACGAAAGCGCCGGGGCTCTAATCAATCGGGCCTTGTTTGCTGTCGATTCCAAGGTGCCAGGCAATCCGCAAGATCCAAATACCGATCCACCTTGAGAGGGGGCAGTGAATTGAACAAGAGTGAACTGATTGAAGTCATCGCCAAGCAGGCCGATATTTCCAAGGCCGCAGCCGGGCGCTCGCTCGAGGCGGTCATCGGTGCCGTCAAGACCACGCTGAAGAAGGGTGACAGTGTCACCATCACCGGCTTCGGCACCTTTGCAGTGAACAAGCGCAAGGCCCGCACCGGCCGCAACCCGCGCACCGGCACGGCCATCAAGATCAAGGCCTCCAAGGTGCCGAAGTTCCGGCCTGGCAAGGGCTTGAAAGACGCGCTCAACGGCGTGAAGTGATCTGCCCGGGTGCTTAGCTCAGTCGGTAGAGCGGCGCCCTTACAAGGCGTAGGTCGGCGGTTCGAACCCGTCAGCACCCACCATCCCGTCGACTCACCCGCGCAGCGCTGGTCTGCGCGGGGTTGGTTGCGACGCCCACTTTCTCACTCGGGCGCCAGGCGCTGAACCGATGTTTGAATTCTTCCGTACCCACTCGAAGCTGGCGCTGGGCTTCCTGCTGCTTCTGATCATTCCGTCGTTCGTGTTTTTCGGCATTGAGAACTACGCCCGGTCCACCGGAGGAGACAACGCCGCGGTGGCCAAGGTCGACGGCCGGACCATCACGCGCGCGGAGTGGAACCAAGTCCATCAGCGCTACGTGGAGCGTGTGCGCCGGCAGTCGCCCACGCAGGACCTGAAGTCGCTGGACACGCCCGAGGCGCGGCGCGAGACACTGGATGGTCTGCTGCGGGAACGCGCGCTCATGGCGGCGGCCCGCGACTTGCACCTCACCCCCAGTGACGCCCGGTTGCAAAGGCTGTTCCAGACCGACGAGCAGTACGCCGGCATCCGCAACCCCGACGGCAGCGTGAACCGCGAACTGCTGGCGATGCAGGGCCTCAGCTCCGAATTGTTCGCGCAGCAACTTCGCCAGGAGCTGGCCATGCAGCAGGTGCTGTCTGGCGTGACCAGCACCGCCCTGGCGCCCGCGAACACCGCCAAGCTGTCTCTGGACGCCATGCTCGAGCGCCGCGAGGTGCAGCTGCAGCGCTTCGACCCGGCCGCCTACCGCGCCCAGGTGAACCCGACCGACGCCGACATCGAGACTTTCTACAAGTCCAACGATGCGTTGTTCCGCGCGCCCGAGCAAGCTGTCATCGAGTACGTGGTCCTCGATCTGGCCGCCCTGGGTGCTGGTGTGCTGGTGCCAGAGGAAGACCTGCGCAAGTACTACACCGAAAACGCCAGCCGCTACACGGCAACCGAGGAGCGCCGGGCCAGCCACATCCTCATCAAGGCTGAGGCCGGCCTGCCGGCCGCCGACCGCAAGGCCGCCAAGGAACGCGCCGAGGCCCTGCTCGCCCAGGTGCGCAAGGCGCCGGCCAGCTTTGCAGAACTGGCGCGGAAGAATTCCGACGACCCGGGCTCCGCCGCCAAGGGCGGTGATCTGGAATTCTTCGGTCGCGGTGCCATGGTCAAGGCGTTCGACAATGCCGTCTACGCGATGAAGGTCGGCGAGATCAGCAACCTCGTCGAGACCGACTTCGGCTACCACGTCATCACCCTCACCGCCGTGCGGGGAGGTGAGAAGAAGCCGTTCGAGGCCGTGCGCCCGGAGATCGAGGCCGAAGTGCGCAAATCGCTCGCGCAAAAGAAGTATGTGGAGGTGGCCGAACAGTTCACGAACGCCGTCTTCGAGCAGTCGGACAGTCTGCAGCCGGTGATCGACAAGCTCAAGCTCACCAAACTCACGGCCACGGTGCAGCGCACGCCGCTGCCCGGCGCCAGCGGGCCACTGGCCTCGGCCAAGCTGCTCGAAGCTGTGTTTGGCAACGACGCCGTGCGCAACAAGCGCAACACGGATGCCGTCGAGGTCGGTCCCAACCAGCTGGTGTCGGCGCGGGTGGTGCAACACACGCCAGCACGCACGCTGCCTTTGACCGAGGTGAAGGACGGCGTGCGCAGTGGCTTGGTCCAGCAGCAGAGCGCAGCACTTGCGCGCAAGGAAGGCGAGGCCCGCAAGGAAGCCCTGGCCAAGGCGCCAGCCGAGACCTTGCCCGTGAGCCTGACACTGTCGCGAACACAGTCCCAAGGGGCGCCGCGCAGTGTCATCGACGCCGTGCTTCGCGCCGATCCTGCCAAGTTGCCCGTGGTCACGGGGGTTGACCTGGGTCCGCAAGGCTATGTGGTGTTGCGTGTGACCAAGGTGGTGCCGCGCGAACTGCCGCCTGGCGGTGACGCACCCCTGCAAGCCCAATACGGGCAAGCCTGGGCGGCTGCGGAGAGCTTGGCCTACCAGGACGCGCTGAAGAAGCGCTTCAAGGTCGAGATCAAGACCGCTGCGGTGGCCGAGGCTGCTTCAGCCGCGTTGCGCTGAGCGGGGTGTTGACCCGCCGGCTGCGCAGGTGGTCGCAGCAGGTGCTTGCCGGCGCGGCACGCCTATAATGCGAGACTCAGCGGTGGCTGTAGCTCAGTTGGTAGAGTCCAGGATTGTGATTCCTGTTGTCGTGGGTTCGAGCCCCATCAGCCACCCCA
>JANNWL010000442.1:0-6850 GCA_031414735.1 Burkholderiales bacterium
TAGCTCGGCCCGCTGCTGCGCACGGTGGTGCGTTCGTTGCCGGTCGTGGTGAGCGTGTCGTTCTGGTTCGTGCTGGCAAAGTCGCGCGGCGCCAGGTTGCTGCCCAGCAGGCGCAGGCCCATGGCGGGGTTGATGGTCCACAGCGCGTAGCCGTCCCACACGGTCTTGAGGCTGGTGGTGACGATCTGGTCGGCGTCGATCTTGATGCTGCTGCCCGGCACCCAGTTGGCATTGCCGCCCACGGTGAATGGCGTGCCGCGAAGCCGATAGTCGGCGCCGATGTTTGCGGTGGCCTTGGCCTGCTGGTCGAGCCGGTTGTTGGGGCCGGGCACGGCGCTGACCTTGGAATCGAACAGCGACAGGTTGCCGCGCATCTCGACCCCCGGGGCGCCCGTGACGAGCTGGTCGAGCCTGAACTTGGCCTCCATCTCTAGCCCTGAGGTGGTGGCGTCGCCAATGTTGCGCATGCGCCGCACGTAGCGCGGCACGGGGCTCCAGGACACGGTTTCCAGCGACGTGACGCCGCGCATCAGGTTGCTGATCTGGCGGTGGAAGAGGTTGACACTGAGCACGCCGCCGCCGCTGAGGTAGCGTTCCACGGCGAGGTCGATACCGGTGGCCAGTTCGGGCTTCAGGTCGGGGTTGCCGACGGTGTCCGGGCTGGTCTCGCGGTTGGGGCCGCTGACGGGGTAGTCACGGTTGATGGTGGGCCGCGCGATCAGGTTGCTTAAGCTGGGCGAACGGTAGCTGCGCGTCAGCGCCAGGCGCACCTGGTCGCGGCTCTTGGGGTCGGGTTTCCAGACGGTCTGGAACAGTGGCGTCCAGACGCTGCTGCGGTTGGTGGGCCGCGCCGCGCCGCTGACGCTGCCGCTGTCGCCGCGCGTGGTGATGCCTTCCCAGCGCAGCCCGGCATAGGCGCCCCACTTGGGCGAGAAGTTCCATTCGTCCTGCACATAGGCGGCCAGGCGCAGGGACGAGGCCTTCAGGTCGTCGCCGAATTCGGCCAACTGGGGTGCGCCGTTCTGCAGCGAGCTGCGCGTTTCAGTGCGCTGCTGCGCGTCGATCTCGGCGCCACTCACCAGCGTGTGTTCGGTACCGGCCTTGTCAGGCGTGCCACCCACCAGCGAGGTCGCCTTGAGCGTCATGTTCAGCGAGTTCTCGCGCGTGCTGCTGGTGTCTTGCAGCGTGCGCAGCGGGGTGCTGCTGGTCTTGAGATTCTCGAGTCGCAGGGTGTCGTTGTCGCTGCGAAAGGCGCCGGCGCCGCCGTTCAGCTCGTAGCGCACGTTGTCGATGCGCTGCCGCCACTGTCCCCCCAGCCGGGCATTGGTAAAACTGGTGTCTGTGCGGCTGGTGGCGGTGTCGTAGAACACCGGGGTGCTGGGCCGCGGCAGCGCTTGGTCCAGCACGAAACGTCCGTCACTCTTGGCCGACGAATGAAAAACCGAAGGTATCAGCGACAGCGAGTCGCCGCCTTCGCCCAGGCGCCACAACAAGCGCCCGTTCAGGTTCAGGCCGACGCGCTTGTCTTCGGTGACGCTGCGGTTGAGGCGGTCTTCCAGAGGCGCGCCAGTGGCCGCGTCTGTGACGGTGGTGCGCGTCTCGTTCGTGCTTTCGCGCATGGGCCTGAAGGCTGACGCCGACAGCGTGTAGTTGAGGTTGCCAGCGTTGTCGTTGTGCGACCAGTTCACGCCCGGGCTGAGCTTGCCGTTCTCGTAGCCGAAGCCCAGCCGCAGGTCGTTCAGGCGGCGCTTGAAGCCTTCGCGCGTGATGATGTTGATGGTGCCGGCAATCGCCCGCGCGCCAGTCTCGGCGGTGGGGGCGCGCAGGATCTCGATGCGCTCGACCTGCTCGGGGCTGAGGCTTTCCAGGCTGAAACCGGGCGGCACGCGCTGGCCGTCGATGAGCAGCTGCGTGAAGTTGTTGCCCAGGCCGCGCAGCCGGGGCGGCCCGCCGCGGCCTGGGGGCCCGGGGGTGGTGACGCCGGGCAGGCGGCGCAGCACCTCGCCGATGTTGGCGTCGCCGAACTTGTCGATCTCTTCGCGGCCCACGATGATCTTGGCCGAGGGCGAATTGCGCCGCTGTTCGGCGTCGCTCTCGCGGCTGCCGGTGATCTGCACCTGCTGCGCCGGCGCAGGCGCGGCCGCAGGGCGCGGTGCCGATGCGGCGGCCGCAGGCGCCGGTGGCGCGGTAGGAGTGGGGGTCTGGGCGGCGGCGGCGGTGGCGACAGCGGACAGCACGAGCGCCGCGATGCGCGGCCGGGAAGAGGTTGACAACGTCATTGTTGAATTGTCTGTGCAAGCGCTGGCCCGTGTAGATTCAAGCCATACACACTGTTTGAACAAAAGGCTCTGCAAATGAAGACCCGCGCTGCCGTGGCCTGGAAAGCCGGAGCCCCGCTGAGCATCGAGACCGTGGATCTGCAAGGCCCGCGCGAAGGCGAGGTGCTGGTCGAGGTCAAGGCCACAGGCATTTGCCACACCGACCAGTACACCTTGTCGGGCGCAGACCCGGAAGGCCTGTTCCCCGCCATCCTGGGTCACGAAGGCGCGGGCGTGGTGTTGGAAGTCGGCGCGGGCGTGACGTCGTTGCAGGCCGGCGACCACGTCATTCCGCTGTACACACCTGAGTGTCGGCAGTGCAAGTTTTGCCTCTCGCGCAAGACCAATCTGTGCCAGAAGATCCGTCCCACCCAGGGCCGCGGCCTCATGCCCGACGGCAGCAGCCGCTTCAGCCTGAACGGCCAGCCCATCCTGCACTACATGGGCACCAGCACCTTCGCCAACCACATCGTCGTGCCGGAAATCGCCCTGGCAAAGATTCGTAAAGACGCGCCTTTCGACAAGGTCTGCTACATCGGCTGCGGTGTGACGACGGGCGTCGGCGCGGTGCTCTTCACGGCCGAGGTCGAGGCCGGCGCCAACGTGGTCGTGTTCGGCCTGGGCGGCATCGGCTTGAACGTGATCCAGGGTGCCAGGATGGTCGGCGCCGACAAGATCATCGGCATCGACATCAACCCCGCTCGCGAAGCCATGGCACGGCAGTTCGGCATGACGCACTTCATCAACCCGAAGAACGTCGAGAACGTGGTGGATGCCATCGTTCAGCTGACCGACGGCGGCGCCGACTACAGCTTCGAATGCATCGGCAACACCACCACCATGCGCCAGGCGCTGGAGTGCTGCCACAAGGGCTGGGGCAAGAGCGTGATCATCGGCGTGGCCTCGGCGGGGCAGGAGATCAGCACGCGGCCGTTCCAGCTCGTCACCGGGCGCGTGTGGCTGGGCAGTGCCTTCGGCGGCGCGCGCGGGCGCACCGACGTGCCGCGCATCGTCGACTGGTACATGGACGGCAAGATCAGCATCGACCCGTTGATCACGCACACCCTCAAGCTCGAAGACATCAACGAAGGATTCGCGCTGATGGAGCGCGGTGAATCGATCCGCTCGGTCGTGGTGTACTGAATTGATTCGTTGGCCCATGCACATCGCCGACATCCGCCAACGCCTGCGCGCGCTGGGCGCCAACACGCAGCACGAAGAACGCGTGCTTCGGCACTGGGCACGGGCGATGCCGCAGGACAGCGGCCGGTGCCGGCTGGAAGACTTCATGCCCGGCGCGGTGCGCGCCGAACTGCCGTCGTTGTCGGAAGAGCTGGCTGGCCTGGCGCGCCTGCAATCACAGCATCCTGCGACCGACGGCTCGGTGCGCCTGCTGGTGGCATTGCAAGACGGCCAGACCGTGGAAAGCGTGCTGCTGCCGCCCGAGCGCGCGCAGGCCCTGTGCGTCAGCACCCAGGTCGGTTGCGCCGTGGGCTGCGTGTTCTGCATGACGGGCCAGGGCGGCCTGCTGCGCCAGTTGAGCAGCGCCGAGATCGTGGCCCAGGTGGTGCTGGCGCGCAGCCTGTTCCCGCAGCGGCCGATCACCAAGGTGGTGTTCATGGGCATGGGCGAGCCGGCGCACAACCTCGACGCCGTGCTCGACGCCATCGAGTTGCTGGGCACGGGGGGCGCCATCGGCCACAAGAATCTGGTCTTCAGCACTGTGGGCGATGCGCGGGTGTTCGACCGTTTGCCGCAAGGGCGCGTCAAGCCCGCACTGGCCCTGTCGCTGCACACCACCAAGCCGGCGTTGCGCCAGCAACTGCTGCCCCGCGCGCCGCGATTCGACCCAGCGGATTTGGTGCAGGCCGGCGAGCACTACGCCCGCGTCACCGGCTACCCCATCCAGTACCAGTGGGCGCTGATCGAGGGCGTGAATGACGGTGACGACGAGATCGACGGCATCGTGCACCTTTTGCACGGCAAGTACGCGCTGATGAACCTGATCCCGTTCAATGCCGTTGACGGCATGCCCTGGCGCCGCCCGAGTTGGGAACGTGCAGCCGAGATGGCGCGCCTGCTGCACCGGCGCGGCATTCTCACCAAGCTGCGGCACTCAGCCGGGCAGGATGTGGAGGCGGGCTGCGGGCAGTTGCGGGCGCGCAGCGCGGCGGGTTTGGAAAAGCCGGTGACGGTGCACAGGCGGCAGGCGGCTTGACACCTTCAGTGGTAGTCGTCTTCAAGCTGGTGGCGCACGGCCAGCACCAACACGTGCTCAGCGTCCTTGATCTCGTACAGCACCACGTAGCCCGTGCTGCGCAAGGGAATCAGCAGCTCGCGCAGGAATGGGCTCACGCCGGCTTTGCGATAGACGAACGGCGCCCGACCCAGGCGCTGCTGCACGGCGTCCCGAATCGCGTCGATGGTGTGCTGCGCCGCTTCGAAGTCCACTGCGGTCTTGGCGCGTTCGAGCAGGAAGTCAAAGAGCCGGAGCAGGTCTTCGCGTGCTGCGTCGGCGTACTGAACGCTGAACCCGGGATTCACCCCAGCACGGCCTTGCGCCGCGCATCCAGGCGCCGCTGCAGTTCCGAATGCACCGACTCCGCAGAGTGCAGTACGCCAGTGCGCTCAGTGTCTTCCCGCGCCTGGAGACCCCGGGCGATGAACTCTTCCTGAACACGCCGACGCTGGATCGTTTCGCGCACCGAGGTCTCGATCAGGCTTGTCAGTGTCTCGCCGTCGCGAAGCACGCTTTCCGCGGCTTCTCGCAACTCGGGCTCGACGCGCAGTGAAGGGAAGGTGGCGGTTTTCACAGTGTGCGTTGCAGTTGCGACGCGCCATCATAGCCCGGCAGTCGACCGCGCGCGTATCAAGCGGCCGCGCGATACCCCCGGGGTATCGCCGCCAGCAGCCGCTTGGTGTAGTCCTCGCGCGGGTTCGCCAGTATCTGCGCCGCACTGGCCTGTTCGACCACCACGCCGTCCTTCATCACCAGCACCTCGTCGCTGATGAAGCGCACGACGGCGAGGTCGTGGCTGATGAAGACGTAGCTGAGGCCGAATTCGTCCTGCAGGTCTTTCAGCAGGTTCAGCACCTGGGCCTGCACGCTCACGTCCAAGGCGCTGACGGCTTCGTCCAGCACCAGGATTTCGGGGTTGAGCGTGAGGCAGCGCGCGATGGCCACGCGCTGGCGCTGGCCGCCGCTGAATTCATGCGGGTACTTGCCGAAGGCGCGGCCATCGAGGCCCACCTTTTCGAGCAGGCCGCGCACAGTCTTCTCGCGTTCGGTGGTGTTGGCACCGATGCCGTGGATGACCATGGGTTCGAGCAGTGTCTGGCCGATGGTGAAGCGCGGGTTCAGGCTGGCATAGGGGTTCTGGAAGACGATCTGGATGCGCCGGCGCATGGCCTGGCGTTCGCGGTCGCTCAAGCGGAGCAGGTTCTTGCCGTCGAAGATGACCTCGCCGGCCTCGGGCCCGCGGTTGGCTTCGTGCAGGCGCAGCAGGGCCAGGCCCATGGTCGTCTTGCCCGAGCCCGACTCGCCCACCACGCCCAGCGTGTGACCCTTGCGCAGCTTGAAGTTGACGTTCTGCACGGCCTTGAATTCGCGCTTGCCGAACAGGCCCGTGCTGATCCAGAAGCTCTTGGCCAGGCCGCGTGCCTCGAGCACCACCGGGGCGCTGTCGTCCTTGGCCACGGCCTGGCGCACTGCGCTGTTGGCAGCACCCGTGTTGCGCGCGGCGGCCGAATCAGAAGGATGGCCGCGTGCCGCAGCCATGTGGTCGTCGATCACCATCAGCCGCGCCGGATTGCCTTCCAGGCTGGGCCGGCAGGCCAGCAGGGCGCGGGTGTAGTCGTCCTGCGGGGCTTCGAAAATGCGCGCCACGGCGCCTTGTTCGCGGATGACGCCGTGGCGCATCACCACCACGTGCCTGGCGATCTCGCCGACCAGGCCCAGGTCGTGGCTGATGAAGAGCACGCTCATGTGCATCTTGTCCTGCAGCTTGGCCAGCAGTTCGATGATCTGGCGCTGGATGGTCACGTCCAGCGCGGTGGTGGGCTCGTCGGCGATCAGCAGCTTGGGCTCGCAGGCCAGCGCCATCGCGATCATCACGCGCTGCTGCTGGCCCCCCGACAGCTCGTGCGGATAGGTGTTCAAGCGCCGCTTCGGTTCGGGCATGCCGACTTCGACCAGGCACTGTTCGGCACGCTCCAACGCCGCGCGCTTGCCCATCTTCATGTGCTTGATCAGCGGCTCGACCAGTTGCGCGCCGACGGTGAACACCGGGTTCAGCGACTGCATTGGATCCTGGAAGACGCAGGCGATTTCCTTGCCACGCAAAAGCTGCAGCTCGGCCAGCGGCGTTTGCAGCAGGTCCTGACCCTGCCAAAGAATCTTGCCGCTGCGCTCGGCGTTGTCCGGCAGCAGGTTCAAGATCGACATCGCAGTCACGCTCTTGCCCGAGCCGGACTCACCGACCAGCGCGACCGTCGTGTTCTCTTCAATATCGAACGACACGCCCTTGACGGCT
>JANNWL010000443.1:0-3657 GCA_031414735.1 Burkholderiales bacterium
ACGGGGTCCCCGGTGCGCTGTCGGCACTGATTGCACTAGGTACCGAGAAACGGTACTGTCGCGGTGTGAAGCGCGCTCATCTGAAGACGCTTGAAGCAGTCTTCGCCCACCCCACCAGCGCGAACGTTGCCTGGAAGGACATCGAAGCTCTGTTTGTCGGTCTCGGCGCGGAAGTCAGCGAGCGGGCGGGAAGGCGCGTAGCGATCGTTCTGTTCAACGAGGTGCGCGTTTTCCATAGACCGCATCCTTCACCAAAGACAGACAAAGGCGCGGTGGTGTCGGTGAAGAAGTGGCTCGAGCAATATGGAGTGACGCCATGAACGTGATGACAGTGGACGGCTACAACGCGAAGATCGAATACGACGCCGAGATCGACATGTTCCGGGGCGAGATTCTTGGTCTCGCTGGCGGAGCCGACTTCTACGGCAAGACGCCCAAGGAACTCAAGGCAGAGTTCAAGAAGTCCTTGGCGGTGTTTCTTGAGGTCTGCAAAGAAAAAGGCATCGAACCGCGGCGCAGCTACTCCGGCAAGTTCAATCTCCGGATTTCGCCTGAGCTGCATGAACGACTCGCCATCGCCGCCCAAGCCGAAGGCAAGAGCATCAACAGCTTGGCCCAGGAAGCCCTAGAACAGCGAGTCGCTGCCTGAACCCTCACCGCGGAGTCAACCGCCGCTGAGCGCCAGCACCACCGCCACGAAGTCGTCGGGCTGCAGGGCCAGAGAAAGATCACGCACGCCGCGCCCGTTGACGAAGATCCGCATGTTGGGCCGCAACTGGCCTTGCTCGTCGACGACGCGAAAGCGCAGGCCGGGGTAACGCCGGTCGAGGTCGCCGAACAGCGCGTTCAGCGTGTCGCCCGTGGCATCGACCTGGGTTGCGCGTGTGTAGCTCAGCAACGCGCTGGGGATCAGAACCTTCAAGGCGGGCTCTTGCGCATCAGGGCAACTCGGCCACTTCCACGGCGTAGATCTCGGGCAGGTGGCGGGCGATATTCACCCACTTCGCGCCTTCGTCGCGGCCCAGCCACAGCTCGCCGCCGGTGTTGCCGAGGTACAGCGCCGGGCTGGGTTGGCTGTCCACCGTCATGGCCTGGCGTTTGACGGTCCACCAGGCCTGTTCGGCGGGGAGGCCCTGGTCGAGCCGCTGCCAGGTGCGGCCCGCATTGCGCGTGACATAGGCCGCCGGTTGCCCGCCGGGGCTGGTGCGTGGCCAGACGTCGCTGCCATTCATCGGGAACACCCAGGCCGTGTCGGCGTCGCGCGGGTGCAGCACCATGGGGAAGCCGATGTCGCCCACGCGCTTGGGCATCTTGCTGCCGACGCGCTGCCAGGTGTTGCCAGCGGTGCCTGAATCGCGGTCGATCCGGTAGATGCCGCAGTGGTTCTGCTGGTACAGCCGGTCCGGCTGCGTGGCGCACAGTCGCACGCAGTGCGGGTCGTGGAACGACACGTTGTCAGGGTCGAAGCCGCCCACCACTTGCATGCCCTGGATCAGCGTGGTCCAGCTCTGGCCGGCGTCGCGCGATTCGTGCACGCCACCGCCGGACATGCCGAAGTACATGTGTGCCGGGTCACGCGGGTCGATGAGGATGGAATGCAGCTTGGGGCCGTCGGGCGTGCCGTCCTGCACCGATCCCATCCATTCGCGGAACTGCGCGCTGTCGTTGACCGCCGGCAGCCCGGCCCAGGTGATGCCGCCATCCTCAGACCTGAACAAGCCCTGTGGCGAGGTGCCGGCGTACCAGACGCCCGGCTGGCTGGCGTGCCCCGGCGTGAGCCAGAAGGTGTGGTCCACGGCGCGGCCGGGCAGGGTGTCGGTGCCCTTGCCGAAGGCGGGCGGCTGCTTGGCTTCGGTCCAGGTGCGGCCCAGGTTGATGGAGCGGAACACGGTGGGCCCCAGGTGCCCGGTCTTGGCGGCAGCCAGCAGGGTGCGGCCGTCGCGTGGGTCCAGCAGCACGTGGCTGATGGTATGGCCCAGAAAGTGCGGGCCCTCAGCGCGCCAGGTCTTGCGCTTGGCGTCGCTGTGGAAGAACCAGGCGCCCTTGCGGGTGGCTACCAAGGCGACGACGCGCGTGGGCGGTTTCGCGACGAGCCGGGCTTTGGACGGGGCGGCGGTGGTGGCGCGAGTCTCTGTTTTGCTCATCATGGGCCTCCTTCAGGCGGGGTGTGTCGCGCGCAGGCGGGCAGCAGCCCACTTTCGCGCACGTTGCGGGTCAGTTCAGCGGCGGTCTGGACGGGCATGGGCTCAACGGCCGTCGAAAGCCTTCTGCAGTTGGGCGATGTCGAGCTTGACCATCTCCATAATCGCCGCCATCACCCGGGCCACGCGCGCGCCGTCGCTGTCGGCCACCATTTCCATGAAGGCCCGGGGCACGATCTGCCACGACAGGCCGAAGCGGTCCAACAGCCAGCCGCACTGGCTGGGCGCGCCGCCGCCTTCGATCAGGCCTTCCCACAGCCGGTCTACCTCGGCCTGGTCGTCGCACTGCACGAACAGCGACGCCGCCGGGTTCAGCTTGAAGTGCGGTCCGCCGTTGAACAGCATCAGCGTCTGGCCGCCCAGCTCCAGCGTGACGGCCATGACGCTCCCGGGCGGGTAGTGCGTGCCTTCGCCCCAGCGCTGCTCGTGCACGATGCGGCCCGCGCCGAAGAGCTTGAGGTACTGCGCGGCGGCAACGCTTGCCTGGCTGTCCAGCCACAGGAAGGGCGTGACCTTGTGTTGCAGCTTGAACATGATTCACTCCTTGGGCGGCATGCCGCTCATGTACACCAGCTCCCAGATGTGGCCGTCCAGGTCCTCGAAACCGTGGGCATACATGAAGCCGTGGTCTTGCGGCGGGCGCGGCACCCGGCCGCCCACGGCGCGGGCCTTGGCCACCAGGCTGTCCACCTGTTCGCGGCTGTCGCAGCTCAAGCACACCAACACCTCGGTCGCGGTCTTCGCATCGGCCACGGGCTTGTCGATGAAGGTGGCGAAGAAGTCGCGCACCAGCAGCATGGCGTAGAGGTTCTCGCCGAGCACCAGGGCGGCACCTTGGTCGTTCGTGAAGTCGGGGTTGAAGCTGTAGCCCAGCGCAGCGAAGAAGGCTTTGGAGACCTGCATGTCGCTGATGGGCAGGTTGACGAAGATCTGTTGGTGCATGTCAGGTGCTCTCAGCTGGGGTCGGCCTGGGTGGCCGTGGGATGGACGGGGGGTTGTCGCATCAACCGCACGGCGAGCGGGCGGCCGGGTTTCGACAGCCGTGCGGATTCGTTTCGACAAAACCAGGGAAAGTACCGGCCGGATCAGGTGCAGCAGGCCCCGGTCTCGCGCACTTCCACCATCTCGTGATGAGCAGCATGTGTGGCATGGTGGTGTCCCCTCAGTGCGGCGGTGGCTGCGGAGTGTAGACACCGGTCTGGCGCACTGGCAAGGTCGCACTGGCGCCAGACGAAGGCCGCCTCAACGTTCGTACAGCACCAGCTGCGAGCAGCGAAACAGCGCCAGCGTGCGGCCGCTTTCGGCATGCGTGACCGTGGCGTCCCACACCTGCGTGGTGCGGCCCAGGTGCACGGCGCGCGCCACACAAAGCACGCTGCCATCGCGCGCAGTGGCCAGGTGGTTGCTCTTGAGTTCCAACGTGGTGAAGCCTTTGGCACCTTCGGGCAGGTGGTTG
>JANNWL010000444.1:0-3591 GCA_031414735.1 Burkholderiales bacterium
CGCGTAGCCACGACTCCAGGAGAGTAAGAGGGCAGAGCTTGCCAAGCCAAGCCTGAACCACGACAACGCCGATTGCGACCAGGTGTGCAACACGGAACGGCAGCGCATTGACCCAACGCCATTGCCGCATGTTGCCAACGAGTACGCAGACCAAGCCGCAGACGACAAAAACAACGACCGCGAAGTGCAGGAGAAGAACCGCATCCGCAAGCAAGCGGTAGACGTGCGGGACTTGCATTTGCGGAGCCTAACGTTCGAGGTAAGCGGGCGCCAACGGCAGGACGCCAGGGCCCGGACTGAAAAAATGTACGGCGTACCTCAGGCCGGGCCCTGGTGGCCTGCCGTTGGCGCTCCGCTTGAACGAGGGGTTAGGCCTCACTCGCCGCCCGGTGCGCAAGGGAAAGGTACTCTACAAGCCTCTTGCTCTTGATTTCCGCCACGGACTTGAGCTTCAAGTGACGGCGGCCTTTGCCTGAACCTTCAAGAAGACCGACGTCGTCTTCGATCTTCGCTCCGCTTCCGAACTCAACGGATACGTGTTCCTTGTAGGCGAAGACGCCGCAGAACTGCACTCCAGAAGAGAACAAGATTCCTCCGTACTTGACTTCCTCGGAGGTGGACTTGAATGTCTTCTTGACCAGGGCGCGCACGGCCTCGACGATCTCGTGGTTCGTTTCGCTGAGGAGTCGAATGTCTTCGATGAGCGCTTGGACTGACTTTGTGGCCATTTGCGTTTTGGTCGTCGGAGAAGTTGGCGATGGGGCAAGTGCGCGTTTGTGTGAGGCCTAACGTTCGAGCTAAGCCGGACCCAACGGTGGGACGCCAGGCCCGGGATGACGAAAATGTACCGCGTACCGGCAGCCCGGGCCTGGTGGCCCGCCGTTGGGGCTCGGCTTGAGCGAGGGGTTAGGCATCACCGTGACTTAGCTCGTGAGCGAATCACGACGAGAAGCGATGTCCGTAGCGAGGTGGCTTCGTAGGGTGCTGCACCGATCTCTTATCGCAACGTAGTCGTCGGGTGATTTGTGCGACAGTTTTCCGACCTTTCCCTGACCAAGAACTCGCTCAAGTTCTTGTTGAAGGGGGTAGTAGGCCTCTTTGTGGGTTGTGCGGGAGAGATACATACCGCCGCCAGCAAAGTACCATTTGCGAAGCGCCTCTGTGAACGTATGGAGATGCTCGTAAGTGACTTCTGTGTCTCTAGGCCACCGCGGCAGCAACGCAGTGAGTTCCCATAGCGGCTTGTAGACTTCAATTCGCCTGAGGCGAAGGTCGATGTCCACCTGTACCAGGGCTGCTTCCGTTCGTGCGATGCGGTCTTTCCAGACACTTCCCAACCACGCAGCCAGCGCTCCGGCAGCGACGATACCTCCGCCAAGTGACGCCAAAACGGTTGTAACGAGTTCCGAGTCGATCATGGTGAAGTCTCCTCGTGGGCGGTTGTGATGCCTAACGTTCGAGTTAAGCTGGCACCGACGGCTTGGCGCGCTGGACAGCATGCGCACAATGGGCCGCAGGCCCAGCGCATGATGGCCGGTGCGACAAGCCGTTGGGGCTCAGCTTGAACGAGGGGTTAGGCTGCACCGGGAGGCCACCGTAGATCGGGTGCGATTTCATGTGCAGCATTCTGACGCTGGCGCAGCAGATGAACAAGGGCTTCGCGGTACTCCGCGTCTGAGGTGTGCGCCACAGGCGTGGGTTTGTTTCCTGCGTTCTCTAGCCTTGGCAGACAAGATCCTTCTTGCAGCGAACTTCTCACCCGGCGGCCTGTTTAAGCGAGCGGGGTGCACTGCTCCAAGCAACCTGGCCGGAAATATATTCAATCCGCTGAGTTGCTGTGTGAGTACAACTCGCTGCTGACAGTCGCCGCGTTCCTGCGCGGCGTTTGACCCGCAAGAGAAGGCCGTTCAGTGCCGTCGAGCAGCCATTGCGCTGACCCGGCGTGATGGGTGTTTGTGTGCAGCCTAACGTTCGAGTTAAGCCGGCACCGACAGCGTGACGCGTTGACCAGCAAGCGCATGATGGGCCGCAGGCCCAGCGCTTGCTGGGCGGCGTGGCACGCTGTTGGGGCTCGGCTTGAACGAGGGGTTAGGCATCAGTGCGCAGGGCAGACAGCCGTGGTTGTTTTTGCATGCAAGTGATTCTGCTTCTCGCTGAGCGCCACAGCAAGAGCAGTCGCGGTGCCCCGCGTCTGCGGCGCCTGCCAAGAACTTTGCATGGCGCTCCGCGCCTTCCAGCGCAGACTACAGCTTTGACTTCTTGATCGAGGCTCCTCGAAGCTCCGCTAGACACTCGATTCTGCTGACCACTTTCTTCATTCATCCGAGTGCTGATCACCTCCCCGAGGCGTGCCGCTGTCTCCCTTCGCCGCTTCGGCGGCGCTATCGTGCATTTGGACTGGCCGGCGCTCACGCCGGCCCTGACTGAAATCAGGCTGTTCGTTCTCGTGGAGTGCATGTCGGCTTCGAGTGACGGCGCGATGCTGAATGAGCGTTCGTGGCTGTTCTGTTCACGCCGACAGGCGCACTTCCTGCGGGCACACCAAACGGTGGCTCTTCTGATGCCTAACGTTCGAGTTGAGGCGGGACCAACGGTAAGACGCCAGGCCCGGGCCGGTGATAATGTACCCGTGCCACCGGCCCGGGCCTGGTGGCTTGCCGTTGGGCCTCGCCTCGAACGAGGGGTTAGGCGTCGCCTTCATGCGATGAGACTGTGTACGACCTTGGCCCAGGAGCTAAGGCTCCGTGCTTGCTTTCGGTACAACCTTGCGATTTCGGCAGGTGGTCGCCCCTTACTCTTCGCATACCAGGGTTCGTCCGACTCTGGAATGAGAAGGAGCGTCGCTCCCGCCGCCTTCGCCTTTTTTCGCATCCGTTCCGCGCGTGTTTGTGGCCCGTCGTCAAGTTCCTGAAGTTGTTTTGGATCGGTAAGCCAGACAAGTAAATCGGTGCGCCTTCTTTCGGTTGCAAGAGGCCTCGCGCGGTGCCGTTTTAGTCCAGCAATTTGGGGCGCCGAGAGACCCTGCTCTATCGCTATGCGCATTGACTCCGCGGTAACCTTGACGCTCCTACCGAGACTGAGGCCCGCAGTCCAAACGGTGACTTCTCTCCCGACTGGGGCTCGATCTAGAAAGTGCTGCAACCAGCCCGCGGTTATCGGGCTACGGCAGGTATTGCCGGTGCACACGATGCCGACGACGAAGCGAGACTTGCTCATGGGGGCCTCTCGATCTGGATAACCTGCGCTGGTGGCTTGCGACGCCTAACGTTCGAGCTAAGCTGGCACCAGCGGCGTGGCGCGCTGGACAGCAAGCGCAAAATGGGCCGCAGGCCCAGCGCTTGATGGCCAGTGTGCCACGCCGTTGGGGCTCAGCTTGAGCGAGGGGTTAGGCGTCAGCGCAACGCATCAAGTATTTCTTGCTCAAGAGAGCCAGTGGCTGCGCACTGTGCGGCTTGTGACTCATGGCCGGGAAAGCTCGCGGTGGACCCGGAATTGAATGAGACACTGTCCGAAAGCGTCTGGGATGCGTTGTTCGCGGCCGCACGAATTGCGCGTGTGCGTTGCACGACATAGCGTGTGTTGGCAGTGATG
>JANNWL010000445.1:0-3950 GCA_031414735.1 Burkholderiales bacterium
ATTCCTACCAGACCGACATAGAAGAACAGCATGGTGAATCTCATGCCGTAGAGCAGCGATCCGACCCCTGAAAGAATTTTTTCCATCTCAATCATGGCGCAGCAGGTCACCGAAGACGGTGTGCTCGCCCTCCTTGCGATCAGCGCCAGGCGCGTCGTACAGGACGAGCCACTTGGCCTTGCCGCCCGACAGCGCGGGTGGCAGGTCACAGAGGGCTTCGGCGCGGTTGGTGCCGCGTCCGTGCGGCAGCGACACCGACTCGGTCAATGCCGCCTCAAAACGAATCGGGTCTCGGTTTGCCGCCAGCAAGGGCCGGGCCGCGGGCCACTTGAAGACGCGGATCTCGCCGTTCAGCACCATCGTCGGTCCGGCCAGGATGTAGAGGTCATCGCCGGAGAAATGCAGGTCCCGCACGCCCAGGCCGTCGAGCTGCAGGAAGTGCTTGCGGATCAGCGTGCCGGTGTCGTCCAGCGGCACCAGGCGCAGCTGGTCGCCGCGCGCTTCGACCGAAATCTCGAGCAGTGCCGACCAGCCACGCAGCACCGGGCCGCGCAGGCCCAGGAGCAGGCGGCGGCCGTCGACCGCCAGGCCCTCGATGTCGAAGCCGTTGTCCTTGCCCGGGATGGCCATGTAGGGCCCGAAGTGGGGGTCGTCGGCCAATGCCCGGGTGAGCAGATTGGTTTGCGCATCGCCCTTCAGGCGCAGCGCGCGCCGGCCGTCCTGGGCCTGCCGCACCAGGCAGGGCGCGCCCTGGGCGTCGGGCTCGATGGGCAGGCAGGCCAGCAGACGCCGATTGCCGTCGAGCGACAACTTCGCCAGCCGCTTGGCGTTGTCGGCGTGGTCCCGGTCCGGTTTGGCGTTCTTGCGCTTCAGGCCATGCGAGCCCACCACCCAGAGGAAGCCGTCGGCCACGGCCATGCCTTCCAGATCGGCTTCTTCCCCGGCCGTGCCGGGCAGGTCCAGCAGATCGGCGAGCGGGAAGTCGCGCACCTCGCCAAAGCGCAAGGCCTCGCGTCCCACGGGGTCGAGCCGGCGCAGTCGGTCCAGGCCGCAGGCTTCGTCGCCCGCCACCCACAGCCAGTCGCCGGTGAAGGCCGCGCCGGACAGGTTGGATTGAACCAGGCAGCCGGGCGCGAACTCCAGGCGGACGGCATTCGCGGTGCGGGTGTTGGGCATGGGGTGATTCTCCAGTGGGTGGCGTGTCACGAAAGTCCTGCGCAACGCAGCGCCTTCAGGCTGCGCCCGCCAAACCCCGGAGTGTGCGGCCGAAGCCTCGTCTTGTATTCAGGTTTATCCGATGTTGAAGTGCTCTAAAGGCTGCTTCTTTCGAAGTGGAAACGGGTCGACGTTCCACACCGCCGGCCACCGATCATGAGCTTGGGCGTTGCGGAACAGGACGGCGGCGCGCCGCGCCACGCGTTCAGACCATGTGCTCGACGCCGGCAGGCAGACCCACCCAAGCGTGCATGCGCTCTTCGTAGACCGAAAACACTGGCGCCGGAAAGGTCGGGTCGGCGAAGGCGCCGACAGGGACGGCGATGGCCTCGTCGTCGTAGCCTTCCACCGCGTAGTGCACCGTGGCGCCACACACCGGGCAGAAGTGGAAGGTGATGCGGCTGCCTTCGTCACCGACGCGCACGTAGGCCCGCGACTCGCCCTGAATTTGCACCTCAGCCCGCCTGAAACGCGCCTGTGCGCCGAACACGCTGCCAGTGCGGCGCTGGCAGGCCAGGCAGTGGCAGACGGATACGCGGCCGGGGTCGGCCTGGGTGGTCAGGGTCAACTGGCCACAACTGCAAGAGGCGGTGCGGGAGGGCATGGCTGGGTGTCTCCGCGTGGGTGGGGTCATGCATCGTATTCGCCGCGCCCGACTAGAGTCGTGATTTCCACCTGACTGATGGAGTGCAACATGGGCTGGTTCTCAAAGGGCGACGACAACTTCTTCCTGGCCACCGTGGTGCCCGACGGGCAGGGGGCGCGGGTCGACAAGTTCCTGGGCATCGTGAATGGCGAGGCCATCATCGGCGCCAACATCTTTCGTGACATGTTCTCGTCCGTGCGCGACGTGGTCGGTGGACGGGCCGGTGGTTACGAACGCGCCCTGGCCGGCGCGCGAGACGCGGCGCTGGACGACATGAAGGCCGCAGCGCGCGAGATGGGTGCCGACGGCATCGTCGGCATCGACTTCGACTACGAGGTGCTGGGCGAGGCCAACGGCATGATGATGGTCGCCGTGAGCGGCACCGCCGTGAAGATGGCTTGACGCTGCTTGAACGGCGCGTCAGGCCAGGTTCAGCCGGCGTGCCTGCTCGGTCAGTTCGGCGCGAAATGCCGGGTGTGCGATGGCGATAAGTTCACCCGCGCGCTGGCGCGCCGACTTGCCGCGCAGTTGCGCCACGCCGTGTTCGGTGACGACATAGTCGATGTCGTTCTTGCTGGTGCTGACATGCGTGCCCGGCGACAGCACAGGCACGATGCGCGAGATGGTGTCGCCCTTGGCAGTGGAGGGCAGCACGATGAAAGCCTTGCCGCCGCGCGAGCGGTTGGCCGCGCGCACGAAGTCGCTCTGCCCGCCGGTGCCTGAATGCGGCACGCTGCCCAAGGACTCGCTGCCGCACTGTCCCAGCAGGTCGATCTGCATGGTGGCGTTGATGGCGATGAGCTTGTCGTTCAGGCCGGCCAGCGCGGGGTCGTTGGTGAAGTCCACAGGGTGGATCTCAAGCGCCGGGTTGCGGTCCATGAAGCGGTACAGCTTGGCCGAGCCCAGCGCAAAGGTGGCCACCATGCGGCCGGGCAGGTGGTTCTTCAGCCGGTTGGTGACGGCGCCGCATTCCACCAGGGTCATGATGCCGTCGCCGACCATCTCGGTGTGCACGCCCAGGTCGTGCTTGTGGGTCAGCTGCATGACCACCGCGTCGGGGATGCCGCCGTAGCCGATCTGCAGCGTCGAGCCGTCGTCGATGAATTCGGCCACGTACCTGCCGATGGCTTCCTGCACGGCGCCGATCTTGGGCAGGGCCACTTCCAGCACCGGTTCGCTGCTTTCCACCAGCGCGGCGACTTGCGAGATGTGCACGTGGCAGCAGCCGTTGGCGAAGGGCACGTTCGGGTTCACCTCCAGCACCACGGCGCGGGCGCGGCGCACGGCGGCCATGGTGTAGTCGGCACCCAGGCTCAGCGCGAAGTAGCCGTGGGCGTCCATGCGGCTGGCCATGCTGAAAACGACGTCGCTGGCGATCTGGCCCCGGTCTATGAGCTGGGGAATTTCGGAGAAGTAGTTGGGCGTGAAGTCGATCCAGCCGGCCTGCCCGCCGGCCCGCGTGGCGCCGCCGTAGAAGAAGGCGTTGTGGCGCACATGCTGCACCGTGGCCGGGTCGAGGTAGGCGTACTTGCGCATGGCCAGGATCTGCGACACCGACACCCCGTGCAGGCGGTGGCGCTGGTCCGACAGGGCCGTCAACAGCGCGGGGGGCTCGGCCACGCCGGTGGGCACGATGATGGCGTCGCCGTCGCGCACCAGCGCCACGGCGTCGGCGGCACTGCGGCGCTTGCTTGCGTAGAGTTCCTGCCAGGCCATGCTTGCCACCGTCCGGCGCATGACGGGCGCCGCCGGCGGCGATGATAGGGTGGTCTTTCGACCAAGCGGCGCTCGGGTTTTACGCGCCCATTCACAATCGCAACAGCGACGCACGCACCGGCCCATCCTGGCCGGCCCGCCGCACCCCGAGGAATTCGCCCATGTTGATGAAAACCGACGCTGCCGGGCAGCGTGCCGCGACGATGGACCCGAACGCGCCGGTGGCGCTGGTCATCGGCAGCGGCTTTGGTGGCCTGGCCGCTGCTGTTCGCCTGGCCGCCCGCGGCTGGCGCGTGCAGGTGCTGGAGAAGCTGGACGTGCCCGGCGGCCGTGCCCGCGTGCACCACGTCGACGGCTACACCTTCGATGCCGG
>JANNWL010000446.1:0-1803 GCA_031414735.1 Burkholderiales bacterium
CCAGTCATAGAGCGCAAGGCGAAGCCTGTCGGCCATGAGCCTCGGATCCATGCGCGCCGCGAGCAACACGGGGCAGGAGCTCTCGATGCCCAGGAGCTCGGCCAGGAACTCGGCACATCGCGAGGCGGCTTCGGCTTCGAGGCCCGCGTCGGCAGCAAGCTCGCGCACGTCATCCGTGTTCGGTGAGGCCGGCAGGCGCGCGCGGAGCAGGCTCGCGAACACCGAAAAGGCGCGATCACGCCGAAGGGGCTCCGCCCGTGCGAAGAGGAGCTGAAACGGCTCCTCGGAGCCCGCGATCTCCTGCTCCAGCGCGCGCACGAGGCGGCTCTTGCCGATCCCGGGCGTGCCGACGAGGAGCACCACCGCGCCCCGCTGGTCTTCGACGATGGTGCGCAGCCGCTCACGGAGCTGCGCGACTTCTCCGGCTCTCCCCAGGTGAGGGCCCTCGCGCAACGCCGCCAGCTCTTCGCCGCGGCGCACATCGGGCACGCCGAACACTTGTACCGCCGCCACCTTCGGATGCCGGAACAAGAACTCCTCGACCTCGCGCGGGTAGACGTTTTCGCCGCCGCGGATCACCATGTCCTTGACGCGGCCGACGATGTTGCAGTAGCCCTGCTCGTCGAGCGTGGCCAGGTCGCCGGTGTGCATCCAGCCGCCGCGCAGGGCTTCTGCGGTGCGCTCTTCGTCGCCCCAGTAGCCGCGCATCACGCTGTAGCCGCGCGTGCACAGCTCGCCGGGCTGGCCGACGGGCACGGTGGCCCCAATGGCGTCGATGACCTTCACCTCCAGGTGCGGCAGCACGCGGCCCACGGTGGACACGCGCAGGTGCAGCGGGTCGCTGGGCGCGCTCTGGAACGACACCGGCGAGGTCTCGGTCATGCCGTAGGCGATGGTCACGTCGCGCATGTGCATGTCCACGTTCACGCGCTTCATCACCTCCACCGGGCAGGGGCTGCCGGCCATGATGCCCTTGCGCAGGGGGCTCAAGTCGAAACGCTTGAATTCAGGGTGGTCTAGCTGCGCGATGAACATAGTGGGCACGCCGTGCAAGGCCGTGCAGCGTTCGTCGTGCAGCGCTTGCAAGGTGGCCAGCGGGTCGAAGCCTTCGCCCGGGAAGACCATGCTGCCGCCCGTGACGGTGCACACCAGCGAGCCCATCACCATGCCAAAGCAGTGGTACAGCGGCACGGGGATGCACAGGCGGTCCGCCTGATCGAAGCCCATCGCCGCGGCCACGGCAACCGCGTTGTTGACGATGTTGTGGTGCGTGAGCGTGGCGCCCTTGGGGCTGCCCGTGGTGCCACTGGTGAACTGGATGTTGATGGCGTCGTGGCACGACAGCGTGTTGCCGATGCGGCGTGCCGCGGCCAACGCGGCCGCGTCGGCACCGGCCATCAGTGCACCCAGGTTGTGCATGCCGGCCGTGGGCTCGTCACCCATGCGGATCACGCAGCGCAGGTGCGGCAAGCGCGCCGCCTGCAACTGCCCCGGAGCGCAGTGCGCCAGCTCCGGCGCCAGGCTTTGCAGCATCTGCAGGTAGGCGCTGGTCTTGAAGGCCGGCGCGCTGATGACGGCCTTGCAGGCGACCTTGTTCAGCGCGTACTCGAGCTCGGCCAGGCGGTAGGCTGGATTGATGTTGACCAGCACCACGCCAATGCGCGCCGTGGCGTACTGGGCCAGGATCCACTCGCTGCGGTTGGGGCTCCAGATGCCCAGCCGGTCGCCGGGTACCAGGCCCAGCCGCAGCAGCGCGCCGGCCAGACGGTTCGACTCGTCACGCAGCTGCGCCCAGGTCCAGCG
>JANNWL010000447.1:0-8556 GCA_031414735.1 Burkholderiales bacterium
AGCATGCGCGGCACGCGGTCGCCGAGACCCGGCACTTCGACTTGTTCCGACGGGTCGGCCAGCAACTGCTTGGCCACGCCGTACTCGACCTTGATCTCCTCGGCGTCCTTGGTCGGCGTGCGCAGCGCCATGGCAATGTCGCTGGTGATCAGGTCGCCGGCGATCGGAATGACCGCGGTGTGGCGCACGCTGCCGTCGGTGTAGATCTGCACGTCGGTGGTGCCGGCGCCGATGTCCACCACGGCCACGCCCAGGGCCTTCTCGTCGTCGGTGAGCACGGCCGCAGCGCTGGCGCTGGGGTTGAGCACCAGGCGCTCCACTTCCAGCCCGCAGCGGCGCACGCACTTCAGGATGTTTTCGGCCGCGCTCTGCGCGCCGGTGACGATGTGGACCTTCACCTCGAGCCGGCTGCCGGACATGCCGATGGGCTCTTTCACCTCATGCCCGTCGATGATGAATTCCTGCGGCTCGACCAGCAGCAGGCGCTGGTCGTTGGGGATGTTGATGGCCTTGGCGGTTTCCACCACGCGGCCCACGTCCACCGGCGTGACCTCGCGGTTGTCGCGCACGATGACCATGCCGGTGCTGTTCTGGCCGCGGATGTGGCTGCCGGTGATGCCGGTGTAGACGCTGGTGATCTTGCAGGCGGCCATCATCTCGGCCTCCTTCAGCGCCTGCTGGATGCTCTGCACGGTGGCGTCGATGTTGACGACCACGCCGCGCTTGAGGCCATGCGTGGGCGCGATGCCCAGCCCGGCCACGCGCAGCTCGCCGTTCTCCATCACCTCGGCGGCCACCACCATCACCTTGGCGGTGCCGATGTCCAGGCCGAACACCATGTCCTTGAATTCTTTGGCCATGCGCGGGTTCCTCTTGTTCGTTCAGTTCGTCTTGGCCGCACCCGGGGCGGGTGGGGTGCCGGCGGCCGTCGTGGTCACACCGCGCAGGCGCAGGGCGTAACCGTCGGGGTGGCGCAGGTCGGCGTATTCCAGTGGCTTCTTCCACAGGCCGGTAACTTGCGTCAGCGTGCGCGCGAAACGTTCGGTGCGCGCCAGCACCTCGGCTTCGCTGCCGCGGCCCAGTTCGATGCGCGCACCACTGTCCAGGTCCAGCCGCCAGGAGCCGCGGCCCGACAGGTGCAGCCGTTCGACTTCCAGCCCCAGCGGCTTGAGCGTTGGCTGAACGCGGCGCAGCAGGGCCAGCATCTGCGGTGCGCTGCCGTCGGGTCCGGACAGCGCCGGCAGATCGTCGTCTTCCACGTCGCCCAGGTTGGCATCGAAGACCTCGCCGAAGCTGTTGACGAGGCGGTCCACCGCGCCCGCGTCGCCGTTGGCGCCTTGCCACAGCGCGGCAGCGCGGTGCTCTTCCAGGCGCACCACCAGGCGGTCGGGCCAGACGCGGCGCACGACGGCGCGCCGCACCCAGGGCACGGTCTCGAACGCGGCTTGCGCCTGCTTCAAGTCGACGCTGAAGAAGTTGCCCGCCAGCCGCGGCGTGGCGTTGGCACGGATGGTGGGCACGCTGTTGCGGGTGAGTTCACCGTCGAGCTGGATGGCGCGGATGGCGAAGGCCGGTGCGCGCATCAGCCACAGCACGCCGGCCGCCAGCAGGGCCACTGCGGTGATGACGAAGACGCTGCCGGCGACAGCGTTCATCAGGCGCACGTCGCCGGGCAGGCGGACATCGCCAGGCACTTGCACGGCACGGGTACGGGGGCGGGCCATCGTCGTCATGCCGTCCGGTCCGCGTCAAGGCGCGCCATGGCCAGCAGCTGCACGCACAACTGCTCGTAGCTCATGCCTGCGGCGCGTGCCGACATGGGCACCAGCGAGTGGCTGGTCATGCCCGGGCTGGTGTTCATTTCCAGCAGGAAGAGCTTGCGGTCGTTGTTGCGTGGGTCCGTCCGCATCATCAGGTCGGCACGGCCCCAGCCGCGGCAGCCCAGGCTGCGGTAGGCCGCCAAGGTGAGGCGTTGCACCTCGGCGTCTTCTTCAGCCGACAGGCCGCTCGGGCAGCGGTAGCCGGTGTCTTCAGAAAAGTACTTGTGCTCGAAGTCGTAGTTGCCGCCAGGCGCGTCGATGCGGATCACCGGCAGGGCGCGGGCCGATGCGCCCTCACCCAGCACCGGGCAGGTGAGCTCGATGCCTTCGATGAACTCTTCGCACAACACGTCGGCGTCGTACCTGGCGGCCAGCGCCACGGCGTCCTGCATCTGCGAATAGCCAACGACCTTCGTGATGCCAATGGACGAGCCTTCGCGTGGTGGCTTCACGATCAGCGGCAGGCCCAGCGCGTCGGGCACGGCCACCACGTGGGCGCGTTGCTGCTGTTGCGGTTGCAACCATTCCCAGCGCGGCGTGGGCAGGCCGTCTGCGGCCCACAGGCGCTTGGTCATGACCTTGTCCATGGCCATGCTGCTGGCCATCACGCCGCTGCCGGTGTAGGGCAGGCCCAGCAGTTCCAGCGCGCCTTGCACGGTGCCGTCTTCGCCGTGGCGGCCATGCAGGGCGATGAAGACGCGGGCGAAGCCGTCGCGCTTGAGCTCGCCCAGGTCGCGCTCTGCCGGGTCGAAGGCGTGGGCATCGACGCCTTGCGATAGCAGCGCGGCCAGCACGCCGGCGCCCGACATCTGCGACACCTGGCGCTCGGCGCTGCTGCCGCCCAGGAGCACAGCGACCTTTCCAAGGTCGGGCACGGCGACCCGGACCAGCGACTTCACGTCGACACTCATGACGCGGCCCCCATCAATTGCTCGACCTGGCGAGGCACCTGGCCGATGGACCCGGCACCCATGGTGATGAGCACATCGCCATCACGCACCGCCGTGGCAATGGCCTCGGGCAGGTCGGCCACCTTGGCCACGAACACCGGGTCGACCTGGCCGGCCACGCGCATGGCGCGGCTCAGCGCGCGGCCGTCTGCGGCCACGATGGGTGCTTCGCCGGCGGGGTAGACGTCGGTCAGCAGCACGGCGTCGAAACGGCCCAGCACCTGCACAAAGTCCTCGAAACAGTCGCGCGTGCGGGTGTAGCGGTGGGGCTGGAAAGCCAGCACCAGCCGGCGGCCGGGGAAGGCGCCGCGCGCGGCGGCCAGCACGGCGGCCATTTCCACCGGGTGGTGGCCGTAGTCGTCGATCAGCGTGAAGCGGCCGCCCTGGCCCGGTTCACGCGTGGGCAACTCGCCGTGACGCTGGAAACGCCGACCCACGCCGGCGAAGCTGGCCAGCGCGCGGGCCACGGGCTCGTCGGGCAGCTCCAGGCACATCGCCACGGTGATGGCCGCCAGCGCGTTGCGCACGTTGTGCTCGCCGGCCAGGTTCAGCAACACAGGCAGCGGCGGCAGCGCCTGGCTGCCTCGCTGGCGCAGGGCCACGAAGCGCATCTGCCCGCCGGGCAAGGCAACCACCTCGGTGGCGCGAACCAGGGCGTCTTCGCCGAAGCCGTAGGTGATGAGCGGCCGCGACACCATGGGCAGGATGGCGCGCACGCCGGGGTCGTCGCTGCACACGATGGCACTGCCGTAGAAGGGCAGGCGATGCAGGAACTCGACGAAAGCGCCGCGCAGCCGCGACAGGTCGTGGCCGTAGGTCTCCATGTGGTCGGCGTCGATGTTGGTGACGACGCTGAGCACGGGGCTCAGGTGCAAGAAGCTGGCATCGCTTTCGTCGGCCTCGACGACCACGAAGTCGCCCGCACCCAGGCGCGAATTCGCGCCGGCGCTCATGAGCTTGCCGCCGATGACGAAGGTGGGGTCCACGCCGGCTTCGGCCAGCACGCTGGCGACGAGCGACGTGGTGGTCGTCTTGCCGTGCGTGCCGGCGATGGCGATGCCCTGCTTGAGGCGCATCAGCTCGGCCAGCAGCACGGCCCGCGCCACCACCGGGATGCGCTGGCTGCGCGCGGCCACGACCTCGGGGTTGTCGCGCTGCACGGCGGTCGATGTGACCACCGCCTGTGCGCCTTCGATGTGGTTGGCGTCGTGACCGATGGCGACCTTCACGCCCAGTTCGGCCAGACGCTGGATGACGGGACTGTCGTGTTGATCGGACCCCGACACGCGGTAGCCCAGGTTGTGCAGGATCTCGGCGATGCCGCTCATGCCGGCACCGCCGATGCCGACGAAGTGGATGTGCTTGACGGCATGTTTCATCGCGCCACCAGCCTTTCGATCTCGTCGGCGACGCGCGCGGCGGCGTGCGGGCGGGCCAGCGCACGCGCCTTGTCGGCCATGGCACACAGCGCCGGGCGGGTCATCTTGGCCAGCATGTCGGCCACGCGCTGCGCCGTCATCTCCGTCTGCGGCAGATGCCACGCGGCGCCCTGCGCGGCCAGCCAGGTGGCGTTGTCGCGCTGGTGCGCGGTGGTGCTGATGACCAGCGGCACCAGCAGCGACGGCACGCCGGCCGCACACAGCTCGCTGACGGTGATGGCGCCGGCGCGGCAGATCATCAAATCGCAGTCCGCCAGCCGCTGCGGCATGTCGTTGATGAAGGGCAGTACCTCGGCCGTGACACCGGCCGCGGCGTAGGCAGCGCGCACGCTGTCGGCATCAGCCGCGCCGGCCTGGTGGGTGACTTGTGGGCGCGTGGCCGCGGGCAGCAGCGCCAGCGCTGCCGGCAGCGCTCGGTTGAGCACCTGCGCGCCCAGGCTGCCGCCGACGATCAGCACCCGCAGCGGGCCGGTGCGGCCGGCGTAGCGTTGCGCCGGCTCGGGCAGGAACTCGATCTCGGCGCGCACAGGGTTGCCGGTGACGACGGCGTGCTTGGTCTTGGCGGCGGCATCGCCGTCAAAGCCAAACGCGATGCGGTCGGCCACGGGCAGCAAGGCCTTGTTGCTGAGCAGCAAGGCCGCGTCGGCGTTCACCAGCAGCAGCGGCTTGTTCAGCAGGCCGGCCATCATGCCGCCAGGAAAGCACACGTAGCCGCCCATGCCCAGCACGGCATCGGCACCGCGGCGGCGCAGGATGGCCAGGCAGTCCCAGAAGGCCTTCAGCAGGCGCAGCCCACCGGTGAGGGCGTGCACCGGGCCCTTGCCGCGCAGGCCCGAGAAACCGATGGTGTCCAGCGCGATGCCGGATTCGGCCTGCGGCGGCACGAGCTTGTTTTCCATGCCGTGGCGCGTGCCCAGCCAGCTGACGGTCCAGCCGCGGCTTTGCATCTCGCGGGCCACCGCCAAGCCCGGGATGATGTGCCCGCCCGTGCCCGCTGCCATGACGACCAGGTGCGGCATCACGACCTGCCCCCGCGCATCAAGGCCCGGTTCTCCATGTCGACCCGCAAGACCATCGCCAGCGCCACCAGGTTCATCAGGATGGCCGAGCCGCCGTAGCTCATCAGCGGCAGCGTCAGCCCCTTGGTGGGCAGCACGCCCAGATTCACGCCCATGTTGATGAAGGCCTGGGCGCCTATCCACACGCCCACGCCCTGCGCCATCAGGCCGGCGTACACGCGGTCCAGCGCGATGGCCTGGCGGCCGATGACGAAGATGCGCCGCGTCAGCCAGAAGAACATCACGATCACCGCCGCCACGCCGACGAAGCCGAGCTCCTCGCCGATCACGGCGAGCAAAAAGTCGGTGTGCGCCTCGGGCAGGTAGTGCAGCTTTTCGACGCTGGCGCCCAGGCCCTGTCCGAACCACTCGCCGCGGCCCAGCGCGATGAGCGAATGCGTCAGCTGGTAGCCCTTGCCCTGCGCGTAGAGCGGGTTCCAGGGGTCCAGGTAGGCCAGGATGCGTTCGCGGCGCAGGTCGTCGAAGGCGATGATGACGCTGAAGGTGACGATGATCACCAGCGCGATCAGGAAGAACATGCGCGCGTTCACGCCGCCCAGGAACAGGATGCCCATGGCGATGGTGGCGATGACGATGAAGGCCCCCATGTCGGGCTGGCGCAGCAGCAGCACGCCCACCACCGCAATCGCCAGCACCATCGGCGTGACGGCGCGGAAGAAGTCCTCGCGTGCGTCCATGCGCCGCACCATGTAGCCGGCGGCGTACATGGCCACGGCCAGCTTGGCCAACTCACTGGGCTGGAAGTTCATGAAGCCCAGCGGGATCCAGCGCCGCGAGAAGTTCACCACCTTGCCAAAGAACAGCACCAGCACCAGCAACAGCAGCGCCAACACGAAAACCCAGGGCGACATCTTTTCCCAGAAGGACATCGGCACCTGCAGCGTGACCAGCGCCACGACGAAGCCGATGGCCAGCGCAAAGAGGTGGCGCTGCAGGAAGAAGGCCTGCGAGTAGGCCTCGAACTTCTTGCTGTCGGGCAAGGCGATGGAGGCCGAATACACCATGACCACACCCAGCGCCACCAGCACGCCCACGACCACCACCAGCGCCTGGTCGAAGGCCAGCAGGCGCACCGGCCGCGCCGAACTGAGGTCGACGCGGTCGCGCACCGGCAAGGCGGCGCTGCGGGCCTCGCGGCGCGCCTGCCACCAACCCTTGAGCGATGACATGGCAGCCGTCACGCCACACCTTCTTCGAGCGCACGCGCCTGCACCGCCTGCACGAAGACCTCGGCACGGTGGGCGTAGTTTCGAAACATGTCCAGGCTGGCGCAGGCCGGGCTCAGCAGCACGGCGTCGCCGGCCTGCGCTTGCTCGAAGCACCAGGCCACGGCGGCGGGCAGGGTGTCGTGGCGCTGCAGGGGCACGCCGGTGGACGCCAGTGCCTGCTCGATGGCCGCAGCGTCACGCCCGATGAGCGCCACGGCACGCGCATGGCGCTGCACGGGCGCGGCCAGGGCCAAGAAGTCCTGCCCCTTGCCGTCGCCACCCAGGATCACCACCAGCTTGCCCGGCGCCTTGTCGACGCCCAGGCCTTCGAGCGCGGCGACCGTGGCGCCCACGTTGGTGCCCTTGCTGTCGTCGAAGGCCTCGACCTCGCCCACGGTGGCCACCCACTGCAGGCGGTGCGGCTCGCCGGTGTAGGCGCGCAGGCCGTGCAGCATGGGCGCCAGCGGGCAGCCTGCCGCCGTGGCCAGCGCCAGTGCCGCCAGTGCGTTGGCCGCGTTGTGGCGGCCGCGCACGCGCAGCGCGTCGGCAGGCATCAGGTGCTGCAGGTGGATCGGTTCGGCCTCGGCACCGCGCTTGCGCGGGCCTTCTTCGGCAGGCAACGCGCGCACCAGCCAGGCCATGCCGTTTTCGATGACGAGGCCGAAGTCGCCCGGCTGCTGCGGTGCATCCAGCCCGAAACGCACGACATCGCGCGGCACGAACTTGAGCTTGGTCTTCACCGGCGAGGGCACCGGCACCATGGCCACGACGAACGGGTCGTCGCGGTTGATGACCATCACGGCCGCGCTGCCGAAGACACGCACCTTGGCTGCGGTGTACGCGGCCATGCTGCCGTGCCAGTCGAGGTGGTCCTGTGTCAGGTTCAACACCGTGGCAGCGGTGGGCTCGAAGCCGCGCACGCCCGTGCCGCCGCCGTCGAGCTGGAAGCTGGACAGTTCCAGCACCCAGACCTCGGGCAGCGGGGTGTCTTCAGACTGCTCGGCCGCCAGCGCCGCGGCCAGTGTGTCCAGCAACGTGGGCCCGATGTTGCCGGCGGTGGCCACGCGGCGACCGGTGCGCTGGACCAGCAAGGCCGTCATCGCCGTGGTCGTCGTCTTGCCATTCGTACCGGTGATGGCCAGCACCTGCGGCGCGTAGCCGCGCTCGCTCTTCAGGTCGGCCAGGGCGCGGGCGAACAGGTCGAGCTCGCCCAGCACGGCAATGGCGCTGGCGCGGGCCTCGTCCAGCAGCGGCGCGATGCGCGCATCGGTGGGCGACAGGCCGGGGCTCTTCAGCACCAGCTGAATGCCGGCCAGTTGCGCGGCTTGCAGCTCACCACCGATGAGCGTGGCTTGGGACACCTCGGCCTGCAGTTGCGCGGCGTGTGGCGCAGGCGTGCGCGAATCCCACACCGTCACGCGCGCGCCCTGCCCAGCGCACCAGCGCGCCATGGCCAGGCCGCTGTCGCCCAGGCCGAGCACGAGAACGGGCAGGTCTTCGAGCCAGCTCATCTGAGTTTGAGACTCGCGAGGCCGACCATGCACAACAGCATGGTGATGATCCAGAAGCGCACGACCACCTGCGTTTCGGTCCAGCCCTTCTTCTCGAAGTGGTGGTGCAGCGGCGCCATCAGAAAGATGCGCCGGCCGGTGCCGTAACGGCGCCGCGTGTACTTGAACCAGCCCACCTGCAGCATCACCGACAAGGCCTCGGCCACGAAGATGCCGCCCATGATGCCGAGCACGATTTCCTGCCGCGTGATGACGGCGATGGTGCCCAGCGCGCCGCCCAGCGCCAGCGCGCCGACGTCGCCCATGAACACCTGCGCCGGATTGGCGTTGAACCACAGAAAGGCCAGCCCGGCGCCGGCCATGGCGGCGCAGAACACCAGCAGTTCGCCAGCGCCCGGGATGTGCGGAAACAGCAGGTACTTGCTGAACACCGAGTTGCCGGTGATGTAGGCAAAGATGCCCAGCGCCGAGCCCACCATCACCACCGGCATGATGGCCAGGCCGTCCAGCCCGTCGGTGAAGTTCACCGCGTTGCTGGCCCCGACGATG
>JANNWL010000448.1:0-4674 GCA_031414735.1 Burkholderiales bacterium
CCCGAGCGCTGGCCGCTGGTGACGGCCAGGGCCTTGAGCCGCCCGCTCTTGATGTGCGGCAGCGCGCTGGGCAGGTTGTCGAACATCAGGTCGGTGTTGCCGGCGATGAGGTCGATCAGCGCCGGGCCCGACCCGCGGTACGGCAGGTGCAGCATGAAGGTGCCGGTCAGCGTCTTGAAGAGCTCTGCCGACAGGTGGATCGACGTGCCGTTGCCCGAGCTGGCCACGTTCAGTCGGCCCGGGTTGGCGCGCGCCACGCGCACCAGGTCGGCCACGCTGTTGATGTTGTACTTCTGCGCCATGGCGGGGTTCAGCACCAGCACGTTGGGCACGCCGGCCACCAGTGTCACGGGCACGAAGTCACGCACGTGGTCGTAGGGCATCTTGGGGTACAGCGCCGGGTTGATGGCGTGCGTGCCCACCGTGCCCATCAGCAGCGTGTGGCCGTCGGCGGCGGCCTTGGCCACCTCGGCAGCGCCCGTGTTGCCACCGGCGCCTGGCCGGTTGTCGACCAGGAAGCTCTGGCCCGACGCCGCGAACGCGCGCTGCAATTCAGGCGCCAGCGCGCGGGCCAGCAGGTCGGTGGTGCCGCCAGCCGCAAAGGGCACGACGATGCGCACTGGCTTGCTCGGCCAGGCACTCTGGGCGTGCGCAAGCAGAGGCAGCGCGGCGGCGCTGGCGAGCAGATGGCGGCGGGTCAGGGTCATGGTGCGGGCCTCGGTGACGGAGTCGCGAGTGTGCCGCTGCGCCGCTGCACTGCCAGCCGGGAACTCCCTACGCGGTCGACGCTGGTCGGGTCGGTCAAATGACTTCGACGTGGGCGCCGTACTCGGCCAGCACGCGGTCGGAGGTCAGCAGACGCATGGGCTCACTCATCGCCTGCGCCACCAGCAGCCGGTCGAAGGGGTCCTTGTGGATGGGAGGCAGGTGGACCAGCTGTTCGGTGTGAATGCCGAGAACCGGCAGCTCGGTGTAGCCGCTGTCCACAGTGGTCTTGCGCAGCAACACCACGTTCACATCGAGCTTGCCCAAGGCCGACTTGATGGCCACCTCCCAGAAGGAAGCGGCGCTGACGAACACCTCGTTCTGCGGGTCAAGCAAGGATGCGTGAAGGTGGGCGATGCGCGGGCTGCCTGCAACGACCCAAAGCAGGACGTTGGTGTCCAACAGCAGTCTCAATCCGTGCCCTCGAACAGCCGAATCACGTCGTCGGGCAACGGATCCTCCAGGTCATCGGGCAGATTGATCTTTCCCTTCAGCATCCCGATGACCCGCGCCGGCTTGTCGGCGGCATCCACCGGTACCAGCTTGACCACGGCGCGGCCGTAGGCGCCGATATAGATCGGCTCGCCGGCTACTGCACGCTGAACCAGCTTGGACAGCGTCGACTTGGCCTCGTGCATGGAGATGACTTCTTGCATGCTGCGCATCTTAGCTATGTCTTAGCTAAACAGCAATTGGCTTGGCCACGCCTGCAGCTTCTGCGCGAGCCGCAACTGCCATTTCAACTGGCTTGGCCGGCTGCGACCCGGGAAGTCCCCCGCCGAGATGATGCCAACCCAAGGCCCACTCGATAGATTTCCGATCACGTTTGGTGCTCCAAGGCATTGAATGAAACGCATCGCCATCTCCACCTACAAAGGACACACGCAATGGACCCGATACTGTTCTGGAACGTCATCGCCCTCGAGGTGCATCGGCAAGACTTCGCCTTCGAGATCGGCGGGGACGGCAAGCCGCAGTCCCCGCAACAAGGGGGCCCGACTCGCACGTCGCGCGCACTGGCGATCGTTCACATCGCCATGTACGACGCATGGAACGGAGCCAATGCGACGGGCAAGAACTACCTGGGTACGCACGCCGGCGCGCCTGCCTTGCCAGCCGTCCCGGCCGGGGCTTCGGCCGACACGGCGGTGGCGGCGGCCGCTGCAACCTCGCTGCGCAGCTTGTTCACGCGCCAGTCAACGTTTGTCGAAGCGCGCATGGCCGAGTTCTGCGCCATGCTGCCCGCCGCCACTACCGCCGCGCAGCGGCAGGCCGGGCTGACTTTCGGCACCAGCGTTGCCAACGTGCTGCTGGCCTTCCGCAGCGGGGATGGCTCCGCTGCTGGCGATGACTTCGTGCCCGGCATGATGCCGGGCAACCATCGGCCGGACCCCTACAACCCGGGGCAGGGCTTCCTCGGCCCGAAGTGGGGCAATGTGACGCCGTTCTGCATCCCGCCGTTTCCAGCGGGAGGCAGCACCGCAGGCTACCTGCCGCCGCCGCCGGCCTTCACCAGCGCAACGTACAAGGCCCATTTCGAAGAGGTCCGCGACCATGGTGCGCGCGCGCGGAACAAGCGCACGGCGCAGGAAGAACTGACCGGTCTGTATTGGGCCTACGACGGCGCCAAGGGCCTGGGCACACCGCCGCGGCTGTACAACCAGATCGTTCGCCAGATCGCGCAGGACCGTGGCAACTCCGTCGCGGCCAATGCCCGCCTGTTTGCGCTCATCAACGCCGGCATGGCTGATGCCGGGATCGTCGCTTGGCGCGCAAAGTACGAGCACAACCTTTGGCGTCCTGCCGTGGGCGTTCGCGAAGACGACGCGGGAACCGGGCCGTCCGGTCTGGGAACGGCGTCCACGGCCTTGGGCGATCCGGCATGGCAGGCTTACGGCGCCCCACGGTCCAATGAACCCGGCAAAGGGTATGTTTCGCCGAACTTTCCCGCCTATCCTTCGGGACACGCAACGTTCGGGACCACGGTCTTCGAGTTGGTGTCCAAGTTCTACGGCGTTGCGACTTCGGCCTTGACGTTCGACTTTGTCAGCGACGAGCTCAACGGGCGAACGCTGGACAACGACGGATCGGTGCGCACCTGCGTCAACCGTCGCTACACCTTGCAGGGGGCCATCGATGCCAATCTCGCCAGCCGGGTCTGGCTGGGTGTTCACTGGCGCTTCGACGGCGACGGCGGCAAGGCGGCGGGCGAGAAGGTCGCCCAGCAGGTCTTCGGCGCCGGCTTTGCATGAGAGCGTGGTTGCCCAGCGCAAGCTGCCGCACTAGCGGCTCAGCGGCCGGTGCGGCGCACCCTGCCGCGAAGCAGCCTACAGCTTCAACTCCAGCCGCAGCTGCCAGTTCACATAGCTCGGCCCGCTGCTGCGCAAGGTGGTGCGTTCGTTGCCGGTCGTGGTGAGCGTGTCGTTCTGGTTCGTGCTGGCAAAGTCCCGCGGCGCCAGGTTGCTGCCCAGCAGGCGCAGGCCCATGGCGGGGTTGATGGTCCACAGCGCGTAGCCGTCCCACACCGTCTTGATGCTGGTGGTGACGAACTGGTCGGGGTCGAGCTTGATGGTGCTGCCCGGCACCCAGTTGGCGTTGCCGCCCACGGTGAATGGCGTGCCGCGAAGCCGATAGTCGGCGCCGATGTTTGCGGTGGCCTTGGCCTGCTGGTCGAGCCGGTTGTTGGGGCCGGGCACGGCGCTGACCTTGGAGTCGAACAGCGACAGGTTGCCGCGCATCTCGACCCCCGGCGCGCCCGTGACAAGCTGGTCGAGCCTGAACTTGGCCTCCATCTCTAGCCCTGAGGTGGTGGCGTCGCCGATGTTGCGCATGCGCCGCACGTAGCGCGGCACGGGGCTCCAGGACACGGCTTCCAGCGTGGTGACGCCGCGCATCAGGTTGCTGATCTGGCGGTGGAACAGGTTGACGCTGAGCACGCCGCCGCCGCTGAGGTAGCGCTCCACGGCCAGGTCGATGCCGGTGGCCAGTTCGGGTTTGAGATCGGGGTTGCCGGCGGTGTCGGGACTGGTTTCGCGGTTCGTGCCGCTGACGGGGTAGTCGCGGTTGATGGTGGGCCGGGCGATCAGGTTGCTCAAGCTGGGCGAGCGGTAGCTGCGGGTCAGCGCCAGGCGCACCTGGTCGCGGCTCTTGGGGTCGGGCTTCCACACGGTCTGGAACAGTGGCGTCCACACGCTGCTGCGGTTGGTGGGGCGTGCGCTTGCGTCGGCGTTGCCCGCATCGCCGCGCGTGGTGATGCCCTCCCAGCGCAGCCCGGCGTAGGCGCCCCATTGCGGCGTGAAGTTCCACTCGTCCTGCACATAGGCAGCCAGGCGCAGCGACGAGGCTTTCAGGTCGTCGCCGAAGTCGGACAGCAGCGGCAGCCCGTTCTGCAACGAGCTGCGGGTTTCAGTGCGTTGCGCGGCGTCGATCTCGCCGCCGCCGACCAGCGTGTGTTCGGTGCCGGCCTTCTCAGGCGTGCCGCCGACCAGCGAGGTGGCCTTGAGCGTCATGTTGAGAGAGTTTTCGCGGGTGCTGCTGGTGTCTTGCAGCGTACGCAGCGGGGTGCTGCTGGTCCGGAGGTTTTCGAAGCGCAAGGTGTCGTTGTTACTGCGAAACGTGCCGGCGCCGCCGTTCAGTTCATAGCGCACGTTGTCGATGCGCTGCCGCCACTGCCCCCCCAGCCGGGCGTTGGTAAAACTGGAGTCGGTGCGGCTGGTGGCGGTGTCGTAGAACACCGGCGTGCCGGGCCGCGGCGGCGCCTGGTCCAGCACGAAACGGCCGTCACTCTTGGCCGACGAATGAAAAACCGAAGGTATCAGCGACAGCGAGTCGCCGCCTTCGCCCAGGCGCCACAACAAGCGCCCGTTCAGGTTCAGGCCGACGCGCTTGTCTTCGGTGACGCTGCGGTTG
>JANNWL010000449.1:0-3318 GCA_031414735.1 Burkholderiales bacterium
CTTGATGCTGTCCGGCAGCACCTGGCTGAGCTTGGTGATCGACAGGCCCGAGGTGTTGCTGGCCACGATGGCGTGGGGCGCGAGGGCGGGCGCAATCTTCTCGTACAGCGCCAGCTTCCAGTCCATGCGCTCGGCGATGGCTTCGATGACCAGGTCGCACTCGCCCAGCAGCGCCAGGTGCTCTTCATAGTTGGCCGGCTGGATCAGCGCCGCGTCTTCAGGCACGCCCAGCGGCGCGGGCTTGAGCTTCTTCAGGCCCTCGACGGCCTTGGTGATGATGCCGTTCTTGGGGCCCTCTTTCGCGGGCAGGTCAAACAGGACGACGGGAACCTTGCAGTTGACGAGATGGGCAGCAATCTGCGCGCCCATCACGCCCGCGCCGAGGACGGCAACCTTGCGAACGGTGAATCGACTCATGACAAATCTCCTGTGTGCCAGTGGTTCTGGCTTGAAGTGCTGGCTTGAACTCTAGAACGCGGCTTCGTCCATCGCCATCAGCGAGGCCATGCCGCTGCGTGCCGTGCGGATCAGGCCGGCCGTTTCGGGCAACAACTTGGCGAAGTAGAAGCGCGCGGTATGCAACTTGGCGGTGTAGAACGGGTCGCCCGAATTCTGCTTTTCCAGCGCCACCTTGGCCATGCGGGCCCACAGGTAGGCGAAGGTCAGGTGGCCGACCACGCGCAGGTAATCCACGGCCGCGGCGCCCACTTCGTCGGCGTTGCCCATGGCCTTGAAGCCGAGTTCGGTCGTCAGCTTGGTGACCTTGTCGCCCAGATCGGCCAGCGGGTTGATGAACTCCTGCATGTCCTCGTTCACGCCTTCGTCCTCGACGAAGTCCTGGATCAGGCGACCGAACTTCTTCAGCTTGGCGCCGTTGTCGCCCAGCACCTTGCGGCCCAGCAGGTCCAGCGACTGGATGGTGTTGGTGCCTTCGTAGATCATGTTGATGCGCGAATCACGCACGTACTGCTCCATGCCCCACTCGTGGATGTAGCCGTGTCCGCCCAGCACCTGCATGCAGCTAGAGGTAGCCGTCCACGCGTTGTCGGTGATGAAGGCCTTGCAGATGGGGGTCAGCAGGGCCACCAGGTCGCCGCATTCCTTGCGCTCTTCGTCGTCCTCGGTGGCGATCTCCTTGTCGATCAGCAGTGCGATGTAGATGGCCAAGGCGCGGCCGCCCTCGGCATAGGCGCGCGCGGTGAGCAG
This sequence comes from Burkholderiales bacterium, assembly GCA_031414735.1. Taxonomy (GTDB): domain Bacteria; phylum Pseudomonadota; class Gammaproteobacteria; order Burkholderiales; family Burkholderiaceae_C; genus Rubrivivax. The sequence continues at coordinate 1,207 of JANNWL010000449.1, forward strand.
CATCTTGCGCACATCGGGGTGCACGATGATGGGGTCGGCCGCACGCTCGGGCGCTTTCGGGCCGGACAGGCTGCGCATCTGCAGGCGGTCCTTCGCATAGGCGGCGGCGTTCTGGTAGGCGACTTCGGTCAGGCCCACCGACTGATTGCCCACGCCCAGGCGGGCGGCGTTCATCATCACGAACATGGCCGACAAACCTTTGTTCGGCTGGCCCACCAGGGTGCCGACGGCGCCGTCAAGATTGATCTGGCAGGTGGCGTTGGCGCGGATGCCCATCTTGTGCTCGAGGCCCGTGCAGAAGATGGGGTTGCGCTCGCCCAGGCTGCCGTCGGCATTGACCAGAAACTTCGGCACGGCGAAGAGCGAGATGCCCTTGTTGCCGACCGGCGCGTCGGGCAGGCGGGCCAGCACCAGGTGCAGGATGTTGGCCGCCAGGTCATGCTCGCCGGCAGAGATGAAGATCTTCTGCCCGGTGATGCGGTAAGTGCCTTCAGGCGCGCCGACGACCACCTCGGCCTTGGTGCGCATCAGGCCCAGGTCGGTGCCGCAGTGCGGCTCGGTCAGGCACATGGTGCCTGTCCACTCGCCGCTGGTCAGCTTGGGCAGGAAGGTGGCCTTCTGCGCCGCCGTGCCGTGTTCGTGCAGGCAGGCGTAGGCGGCGTGGGTCAGGCCGGGGTACATCGTCCAGGCCTGGTTGGCCGAATTCAGCATCTCGTAGAAGCAGTGGTTGACGACGATCGGCAGGCCCTGGCCGCCGAACTCGGCGTCGCAACTCAGCGCCGGCCAGCCGCCCTGCACGTACTGCGTGTAGGCGTCCTTGAAGCCCATCGGGGTGGTGACGGCGTGCGTCTTCTGGTCCAGGCTGCAGCCCTGCTCGTCACCGCTGATGTTCAAGGGGAACGCCACCTCGGAGGCGAACTTGCCGCCCTCTTCCAGCACGGCGTTGATGGTGTCGACATCGATGTCGGCGTGGCGCGGCAGCTGGCGCAGTTCGTCGGCGACGTTCAGCAGTTCATGCAACACGAAGTGCATGTCGCGCAGCGGTGGGGTGTAGGTGGCCATGATTACTCCAGTGGTCAGACAATTGAAAAGTCGAATGAACGCTCAAAGCCTTACGCCGCGAGCAAGCTGCGCAGGCGGTGACGAGGCGTGCGCGTGCTTCAGGCTGTAGTGCGCCAAGGCGCGCTCGAACCCGACATGGGCTCGTTCGAGCGCGCCCGGGGTGCGTAGAAAACGGGCGTCGTGGTGCAGGGCCAGGATCAGGCCGTGCAGTTCAAACAGCATCTGCATCGGGTCGGTGTCGGGGCGCAGATCGCCTTCGTCGACGGCGATCCGGATGGCCCGCCCGAGCGCTGCATGCCAGTCAAGCACCATGGCCGCCAGTGCGTCGCGCACGGGGCCGGGGCGGTCGTCGAACTCGACCGCGCCGCTGATGTAGATGCAACCCGAGTCCAGCTCGACCGAGACGCGGCGTATCCAGCGCTCGAACAGCGCGCGCAGCCGTGGCAGGCCACGCGCTTCGCGGATGGCGGGGAAGAACACCTCTTCCTCGAAGCGCGCGTGGTACTCGCGGATGACCGAGATCTGCAGTTCCTCGCGCGAGCCGAAGTGCGCGAACACGCCCGACTTGCTCATGTGCGTGACTTCGGCCAGCGCGCCGATGGACAGCCCCTCGAGCCCCATTTGCGAGGCCAGGCCCAGCGCCGCGTCGAGAATCGCCGCACGCGTCTGCTGGCCCTTGTGCAAGGTCTTGGCGACGGCACTTGACGGGGCTTCGGACGTCATCGTCATGGGTGGGTTTCTGGAAATCGCACGATCGTTCTATTTTGCAGACTTCGCCCTCGCCGGGTGGTCCGCGACAGTGACTTTTTCTAGGGGATCGCTCCTAGAAACTGCGCCACGGGCGAGAAAGCCGACGCCCGCACCCCGATTTGAGGGGATCAGGTGCCGGGGGTGGCGCAATCGGCTACGCTTGGGGGATGGACGTTCTGCAGCTCGACATCTCGGGCCGCCCGCAGGCGTGGATCAGCTCTCGCGAGGCGGCCGTACTCTATGCATGCGACAGCGTTGCCTGGACGCTGGGCGACACTTTCCATGTGCTTCGCGGCGGCA
>JANNWL010000450.1:0-3047 GCA_031414735.1 Burkholderiales bacterium
GCTGGACCTGGAGCGCGCCTTGTCGCAGGGCGTGAAGGCCTTCGAACCCGGCCTGCTGGCGCGCGCCAACCGGGGCTTTCTGTACATCGACGAGGTCAACCTGCTGGAAGACCATCTGGTGGACCTGCTGATCGACGTCGCAGCCTCGGGCGAAAACGTCGTCGAGCGTGAAGGCCTGTCGGTGCGCCACCCGGCGCGCTTCGTGCTCGTGGGCAGCGGCAATCCGGAAGAAGGCGAACTGCGCCCGCAGCTGCTCGACCGCTTCGGACTGTCGCTGGAAGTCAAGACACCGACCGACCTGCCTTCGCGCATCGAGGTTGTGCGGCGGCGCGATGCCTTCGAGCGCGGGCCCGAGGCCTTCGTGGCTGCCTGGGCGGCCGAAGACGAGAAGGTGCGCAAGCGTTTGGTCGCCGGGCGCAAGCGCCTGCCCGACGTGCAGGTGCCTGACAGCGTGCTCGAGCGCGCCGCCGAGTTGTGCATGAAGTTGGGCACCGACGGCCTGCGCGGCGAGCTCACGCTGATGCGTGCGGCGCGCGCGCTGGCGGCGCTGGACGGGCACAACGTGGTCAGCGACGCGCAGCTTAAGCGCGTGGCGCCCGCCGCGTTGCGCCACCGGCTGCGCCGCAACCCGCTGGACGACGCGGGTTCCACGGTTCGCGTCGAGCGCGCGCTGGCCGACCTGTTCCCCGCCTGACGGCCCCTGCGTTGACCGCTGCTGCCCCCTCTCGCGCCTGGCAAGACGCCGCGCTGGCCGGGTTGCTGTTTGCCATCGATCCGGCCGGCACCGGCGTGGCGCTGCGTGCCGGATCGGGTGCGGTGCGCGACCAGTGGTTGGCTTCCTTGCGCGGCTTGATGGGTGAGCGGCCCTGGCGCCGCTTGCCGCTGCACATCCGCGATGAACGCCTGCTCGGCGGGCTGGACCTGGCCGCCACGCTGCAGGCCGGGCGCGCCGTGGCGCAGCGCGGCGTGCTGGCCGACGCCGACGGCGGCGTGCTGGTGCTGGCCATGGCCGAGCGGTTGGAGGCGGCCACGGTGGCCCGCCTGTCCTCCGTCATCGACCGGGGTGAGGTGTCCGCCGAGCGCGACGGCGTGACGCTGCGCCACGCCGCCCGCTTCGGCGTCGTCGCCCTGGACGAGGGCGCAGACGACGACGAGGTGCTGGCCGCGGCGCTGGCCGAACGCCTGGCCTTTGCGCTGGTGCTGGACGGCGTGTCGCCGCGCGAGGCGCGGGCGCTGGAGTGGGGCACGCCATCCGATCTGGACGAGGTGCGCCAGGCGCGTGAGCGCTTGCCCGCGGTGCACCTGCCCGACCCGGTGTTGGTGGCGCTGTGCGAAGCGGCCGCCGCCCTGGGTGTGGACTCGCCCCGTGCGGTGATGCAGGCTTTGCGCGTGGCCCGTGCACACTGCGCCTGGTGCGCCCGTGGCGAGGTCGATGCGGACGATGCGGCGGTCGCCGCCCGCTTGGTGCTCGCGCCGCGCGCGACCCGACACCCGACCCAGGAGGCCGAGCCGCAGGACGAAGAGGCCCCGACAGATCCCCCCGATCCGCCGCCCCCCGCTGAGCCCGGTCCGCCCGAGCCGCCGGATGCAGTGCCCCCGCCCGACGACACGCCGGCGGCCGAGCCGCCCCCCGGCGCGCTGGACGAACTGGTTCTGCAGGCCGCGCTGGCCGCCCTGCCGCCCGACCTGTTGTCGCGCCTGAAGGCCGAGCGGGCGGGGCGCGACGCCGCCCGGGCGGTGGGCAAGACCGGGGCGATGCAGAAGTCCGGCCTTCGCGGCCGGCCCATCGGTGCGCGGCGCGGTGAGCCGCGCGGCGGGCAGCGGCTGAATGTTGTCGAGACGCTGCGTGCGGCCGCGCCCTGGCAGAAGCTGCGGCGCCAGGCCAATGCGCAGGTGGATTCGCAGGCCGATGCGCCTGCTGCTGTCACGCTGGCCGGTGCCCGCCGCATCGAGGTGCGCGCCGACGACTTCCACGTCACGCGAATGCGGCCCAAGCGCCAGAGCACGACGATCTTCGCGGTGGACGCGTCGGGCTCGTCGGCGCTGCACCGGTTGGCCGAGGCCAAGGGTGCGGTCGAGTTGCTGCTGGCCGACTGCTATGTGCGGCGCGACCAGGTCGCGGTGCTCGCCTTCCGTGGCCGTGGCGCCGAGTTGCTGCTGCCGCCGACGCGGTCGCTGGTGCGGGCCAAGCGCGCGCTGGCCGGGCTGCCGGGGGGTGGCGGCACGCCGTTGGCGGCAGCGCTGGACGCCGCGCTCGCGCTGGCCGACGTTGCCCGCCGGCGAGGCGAATCGCCGCTGGTGGTGCTGCTGACCGACGGCCGCGCCAATGTGGCGCTGGACGGCACCGGCGGCCGGGTGCGCGCCGAGGCCGACGCCTTGTTGGCCGCGTCGCGGCTGCGCGCGGCCGGCGTGCCGGCGCTGTTGATCGACACCTCGCCCCAACCGCAAGCCCAGGCCAGCCGCCTGGCGCAGCACATGCACGCCACCTACCTGCCGTTGCCTCAGGCGGGCGCGCAAGCCATGTCGCGCGCCGTGCTGGCAGCAACCCGGGAAAGCGGCCGCCCGGGATGAAATCTCCGCAAAGCGGCCCGCCGAAACGCCCGGTCGGAAGGGGTTTTCCCCGGCCATGCCCCTAGGGTGCAGCGCGACTTGCTGCGGTATAAATCGCCATCCCTGCACAGTTCTCTCGAGGCTGGATCGTTGTCCCACGGCGCCTCGGGCCCCGACTTTGCCTGGAGATTCCCGCCGTTTGCCGCAAGGACACCGATGACCGTGACCCTCCAAGACCTGCTTGCCACCGGTGCCGACACTGCGCCCGCGCTGAGCGCGCCCGACCGCCCCGCGCTCGATTTCGCCGGGCTGCGCCGGCTGGTCAGCCAGACCCTGGCTGCGCTGAATGCCATGGGCATTGGGCGCAACGACCGCGTCGCCATCGTGCTGGCCAACGGGCCCGAGATGGCCGCCTGCTACATCGCCTGCGCCAGCGGCGTGACCAGTGCGCCGCTGAACCCCGCCTACCGCGGCGAAGAGTTCGAGTTTTACCTGTC
>JANNWL010000451.1:0-3292 GCA_031414735.1 Burkholderiales bacterium
TCTCACACGCATCGAAATCGCCTTGAACAATCGCCCTCGCAAGATCCTTGGCTTCCGCACTCCGGCCGAAGTCTTCTCCTTCCTTCAACCCAACGACATCGCTGGTGTTGCACTTCAGGCTTGAAACCGCCCAGAAAGCCATGCACATCGCCGCCCTCACCGTTACAGACGCGCAGCAGTACCGCGACTTGATGCTTGAGGCCTACGTTCAGGCTGCGGATGCCTTCACTTCGACAGCCGAGGAACGTCAGGCAGAGCCCATGTCATGGTGGGTGAATCGCATCTCAGCGCCGTCCGGACTCAGCCAGTCGTTCGGAGCCTTTCAGGAAGAGCGACTCGTCGGAACCGTTGCCTTGGAGTTCTCAGCCAAGCCCAAGACACGCCACTCCGCGCTGGTCATCGGTATGTACGTCATGCCTCACATGCGCGGCCGCGGCGCAGGCGCTCTGCTCATGCACGCTGCAATAGCCGCAGCAGCCGCCCGGCTAGAAGTGCGCCTCCTGCGCCTCACGCTCACCGAGGGCAATGAACCAGCACAACGCCTGTACGAATCTGTTGGGTTCTTGCCCTGGGGTGTTGAGCCGCAAGCCATCCGTATACCGTCTGGCTACAAAGGCAAGGTGCACATGTCCATGCAGCTCACACGTGTCCAAACTGCGGTCTAACCCCTCGTTCAAGCCGAGCCCCAACGGCGTGCCACGCGGGCCCGGTCGGCGGTACGCGGTACATTTTCGCCGCCCGGGCCCGCGTGTCACACCGTCGGTGCCGTCTTAACTCGAACGGTAGGCAGCACAAGGGCCGCAGTGTGGCGCTCCAACAGAAAGTGCGGCTTGCGCCGTGAGCTTGAACAGCCACGAGGCTGAATGGCCGCCGAGACCTCCGCTCCGGCGCAAATTTCAAGACTGGTGCCGCAAGCGGAGCCCTGTGCAAAGTCACTCTACTGGAGCCCACATGGCGGTCAAGAACTGGGTGCGGCCATCGCCTGTCGAAGGAGCGGTTCTTGTCTGCATTCCAGGCCTCCGGGAGGCAGTTTCTCGGCTGCCGCCACTGTCAGGGTTGGTGCCTTGTTCAAGTCAGCCTCGGCGGCAAGAGGGTCAGAGGGTCGGGGCTGCCCGCGGCCACGAGTGCGCTTCGGTAGGCAAAGTTCAAGTAACCTTCAACCATCGCAGTGGCGGCCAGTGACTTGGCGCATCCCAGGCAGTTCGTGCAACGTCTCGCTTCGGGCCTACAAGTGAAGGTAGTCTTCGGCACTCCCAGCTATCCGCCACCTCGCGCAGTGCTGCCTAACCCCTCGTTCGAGGCGAGGCCCAACGGCAAGCCACCAGGCCCGGGCCGGTGGTACGGGTACATTTTCACCGGCCCGGGCCTGGCGTCTTGCCATTGGTCCCGCCTCAACTCGAACGTTAGGCATCAGAAGAACGGCCGTGTGTTGCTCCAACAGGACGTGCGCCTGTTGGCGTGAATTGAACGGCCACGAAGCGGCAAAGCCGCAGGCACCCACTCGACGCCATGCCGCAGGGCGAGAACGCCGCCAGAGGCGGCGACAGGATGCAGCGTCGCGCTTCGGGAAGGCATATCAGTCCCCGGATGAATGGAGTAGAGGGTCAACTCAGCGCCAGCGTTCCCAGTGTCGGCAAGAAATTCAAGCCAAGACTTCAGTGCTGCATTCGGCGCTGCAAGGCGCAGAGCGCCATGCAAAGTCCTTGGCGGGCGCCGCAGACGCGGAGTACCGCGACTGCTCTTGCAGTAGCGCAGAGCGGCAAGCAGAATCGCTCGCATGCAAATGCACTCTGGCCCGCCTGCCGCGCGAACTGATGCCTAACCCCTCGTTCAAGCCGAGCCCCAACAGTGTGGCACGCTAGCCGTCAAGCGCTGGGCCTGCGGCCCATTTTGCGCTTGCTGGCCGGCGCGCCACACTGTCGGTGCCGGCTTAACTCGAACGTTAGGCATCGCAAAACACATGTTCCGCGCATCCGCTCACTTCTTGGCCGCTTTTGCCAGCGTTGCCTTCTTCTCGCCTCAGGCTGTCGCAGATGACTGCAAAGGCGTGGGATGCACTTTCACCCTTCGAGGCCCCATTTCATCCGGAACAGTTGCCACGTTGCAGAAGCAACTGTCCGAGCGCCCGCAGGGAAAGCCTGTCGTGATTGTGGTCGATAGCGAAGGAGGCGACGTTGAGGCTGCAATGTCGCTGGGTCGCGCAATCAGAGCCGCAGCACCAGTGGGCGTCATCGTCTTTCAGTCTGACTGTCTGAGTGCTTGTGTCCTGGCCATCGCAGGAGCCACGAATCGGCAGCTAAAAGCAGGCCGGATCGGCATTCACCGCCCCTATTCGAGCGGCCCACCAGCAACCTCGTTCACGACGAACGCCGCCCGATTCAAAGACCTTGAAGGACGCATACGCTTGTACCTCAACGAGATGAACCTACCCACCGCGCTGCTGGACGAAATGCTCAGGTACGAACCACAAACGATGCATGTAATGACGCAGGAGGAACTATCGCGCTATCGACTTGAGGGTTCCGACTACATTTGGCAAGATCAGGTCGACTCCAGGCAGGCTCAGCGCTATGGACTTGACAAAGGAACGTACCTGTCGCGCCAAGCAAAGGCCGACAGGTTATGCAAGCAGTCGCTCGATACGCCGAAATCCGCCCAGTCGTGGCTCGACTGCAAAGAGACCATTCTTAGAAGCAAATAGGACTTGACTATGTACTACAGAACTGACCGCCTGATTGCAGTTCGCGGTGAGACGAACTCTGAAGTCGAAGTTAGAACATACACGGAAGCAATGAGTGAAGCGGAGGCACGCTCCAAGAGTAGGGAGCAGGCCCTGAATGCAGTGCATGCTGGAAAAGATAAGGAAGTCGTAGGACTGGAGTCCGTAGTCTCAGTACCCGGAGTAATAGCGCCTCGCCTACCAGAAGTCCTAATTGATGGGAAGTGGCAGCAGGCCCAAACATGATCTCTGTTGGCCATACCAGAGCGATGCCTAACCCCTCGCTCAAGCTGAGCACCAACGGCGTGTCACGCTGGCCATCAAGCGCTGGGCCTGCGGCCCATTCTGCGCTTGCTGTCCAGCGCGCCACACCGTTGTCGCCAGCTTAGCTCGAACGTTAGGCTTCAGAAAAACCGCCGTGCTGCTCTCCACCAGGAAGTGCGCCCTTCGGCGTGAATTGAACAGCCACGAAGTTTCGCTTGGTGCTCAAGCACGATGAGTACCTCACTTGCCACCCGCTGCAGAACAGCAGAAATACAGTCGCTGCAGTGCTCAGCGGATGCCTCTCCAAAG
>JANNWL010000452.1:0-5620 GCA_031414735.1 Burkholderiales bacterium
CGGCTGCGCAGGTGGTCGCAGCAGGTGCTTGCCGGCGCGGCACGCCTATAATGCGAGACTCAGCGGTGGCTGTAGCTCAGTTGGTAGAGTCCAGGATTGTGATTCCTGTTGTCGTGGGTTCGAGCCCCATCAGCCACCCCAGTCAACACCCAGGCATCGAGCCAAGAGCGGTCCCCAGCGAAAGTTGAGGGGCCGTTTTTTGTTGGGTCGGCCGACCCGGTGTGTGCCCTTGCTCGACAGCAGGGGAGACCTGGCCGGCAGCAAGGGTCAAGCCCGCCAGACCGCAGGCAGATGCACCAGATCGGCGGGTTCGTCGATGTCGTGCAAGGTTTCCAGCTCCACGTGGCTCATGCCGGCAATGGCGAGGTGTTGGCGCGTGGTCGCCATGACCTGCGGCGTGCTCCAGGCCACGCCACGGAACAGGCTGGGCGCGGGCCGGCGCAAGCCCACCAGGGCGTAGCCGCCATCCACGGCGGGCACGAACACGGCATCAAACTCGTCCAGCGCGTGCGCCGCACGCTGCAGCACCTGGGCATTGAGCGCCGGCGCGTCGGTACCGGTCATGAGGATGCGGTCCGCCTGCGGCCACCAGCGGTCGAAGGCGCGCGACATGCGCTCGCCCAGATCGCCCTCACCCTGGTGCGACAACGACAGGCCCGCCGTCTGGCGATGTGCTTGCAGCAGCGGGTGGTGCGGGTCGGGCGCGCAACACAGGTCGACCGGCCCCAGCTGCGCCTGCAGGGCAGCGCCCAGGGCGTGGTGCAGCAGCCGGTCTGCCAGCTCGGCCGCGCGCACCGCACCCAAGGCTGGGATAAGCCGGGTCTTGGCATAGCCGGGCACGGGGGCCTTGGCCATCACGATCACGGCGCAGCGCGCTTTCATCGGTACATCCGCGCCAGTGTCTCGGCGGGCGTGCCGCGCCAGTAGTGCCAGCGCAAGCGCCACATCAGCAGGATCGTGCGCCATGCGCCGCGCTCGTCCCAACGGCGGCCCGAGGTGCGCACGCGCTGCCTCAGGCACGCCGGTGCATGGCCACGCTGACGCAGGCATCGCGAAAGCTCGATATCTTCCATGAGCGGCTGGTCGGGAAACCCGCCCACGCTGTCGAACAACTCTCGGCGCACGAAGATGGCTTGGTCGCCCGTGGCCATGCCCGTCCAGCGCGAGCGCCGGTTCATGAAGGCAGCGACCACCGGCAGCATGGCTGCTCGGCCTTCGATGTGCACGTCGAAGCGGCCCCATCGCGCGCCGCGGGCCAACGCCTGGGCGATGGCGGTGGGTGCATCGACGGGCAGGGTGGTGTCGGCGTGCAGGAACAGCAGCACATCGCCGCGGGCCTTGGCCGCGCCGGCATTCATCTGCCGCGCCCGGCCGAGTGGCGTGTGCAGCACCGCGTCGGCCAGACCGGCACAGCGGTAAGGGGTGCCGTCGGTGCTGCCGCCGTCGCAGACGATGACCTCGTGGCCGCTGCGGCGCAACGACGCCAGCGCCTGCAATGCCGGGCCCATGCGGGTGGCTTCATTGAGCACGGGGATGACGATGGACAGCGACAGTGTCATGTTGGGCGGGTGCATCCGGGTTGGTGCCGGCGCCGTATTGTGGAAGGCGCGCCACCCGCCTGCAGCGGGTCTGCCGCCGGACCGCCACAATGCCCGGGCACGGGTCCGACCTCACGGCCCGAGGAGTCTTCATGAGCAGCTACTACGAATCCACCGACCTGGCCAAGTTCGGTCAGATTGGCGAGCACGGCAAGGCCTTGGCCGACGAGTTCTTCAAGTATTACGGCATGGTCACGGGCGCCGACGGCGCGTTGACACGGCGCGAGAAGGCCTTGATCGCGCTGGCCATCTCGCATTCCGAGAAGTGCCCCTACTGCATCGACGCCTACAGCACCGCCTGTCTGGAGGCCGGCGCCAACCCGGCGCAGATGATGGAGGCCGTGCACGTGGCCGCCGCCATGAAGGCCGGCATCACCCTGGTGCATGCCGTGCAGATGAAGAACCACCTCGACAAGCTGGTGCTGTAGGGCTGTGGGCATGAACAAGAGCATTTCTTTGCGGGCACTCGCCGCAGCGCAAGCGCCTGAGCTGCCTCGACATGACTTCGATGCGCTGCTGCAGTCGCAAGGCATCGAGTTGCCGCCGCTGGGCATCACGACCTTGCAGGTCAACATCACGAAGATGTGCAACCAGGTCTGCCGCCATTGCCATGTCGACGCCTCGCCCAAGCGCACCGAGGCGCTCAGTCGGGCCGGCGTCGAACGCTGCGTGGAGTTGCTGGCGACTTACCCGGAGATTCGCACCCTGGACATCACCGGCGGCGCGCCCGAACTGCACCCGGACTTCGAGTGGCTGGTCGCCCAGGCCCGGGCGCTCGACCGGCATGTGATGGTGCGCCACAACCTCACGGTCACGTTCGATGGCCACCCGCAAAGTGGCGCATCGATGGCCCACCTGCCAGACTTCTTTGCCCGCCACCGTTGTGAAGTGGTGTGTTCCTTGCCGTACTACCAGGAGTACTTCACCGACGCGCAGCGCGGCGACGGCGTCTTTGCCAAGAGCATTGCCGGCCTGCAGCGCCTGAACGGGCTGGGTTACGGCCGCGCCGGCACGGGGCTGCCGCTGAACCTGGTCTACAACCCGGTAGGCGCCTACCTGCCCGCCGCCCAGTCGGTCTTGCAGGCTGACTACCAGCGCGAACTGAGCACCCGTTTCGGCATCGAATTCAATCAGCTTTACACCATCACCAACATGCCCATCAACCGCTTCAAGGGTCACCTTGAAAAGAGCGGGCAGTACGCCGACTACATGGACAAGCTGCTGGGCGCCTTCAATGTCGATGCCGCGACTGGCGTGATGTGCCGCACGCTCATCAGTGTGGGCCACGACGGCAGGCTGTACGACTGCGACTTCAACCAGATGACAGACATGCCGGTGGCTGGCCAGGCGGGCCGCGCGGCCACGATCTTCGATTTCGACTTTGCAGCGCTGATGCGCCGACGGATCCGCTTCGCCAGCCACTGCCTGGGGTGCACGGCAGGCGCCGGGTCTTCATGTGGCGGCGCTACGGCCTGAGGCGCGCAGACTGACTGGGGCGGCGTGTGACTTGCTGCACCCACGCCCGGACCGAAGCGGCCGATACTTCGGCCGGGCGCCCCCCTACCAGCCTGCGATCGATGCTCAAGAAGATTCCCGTCTCCCAGGTGCGCCTGGGCATGTACCTGCAGTCTCTGGAAGGCCCGTGGCTGGACCACCCTTTCTGGAAGACGCGGTTCGTGATCGGTAGCTCCACTGACCTGAAGCGTTTGCAAGAGAGCGCGGTCACCGAATGCTGGATCGACGCCAGCAAGGGCTTGGACGTGCTGCAGACGCAGGCACACGACGGTGCCGCGCCTGTGCTGCCCACCCCGCGATCCCTGGCCGCACGGCGGCTGACGCTGCCGGCAAGTCGGCCAGCGACAGCGCCAGAGTCTGCGCCTGTGCAGCGAAGCTTCGACGACGAACTCAAGCAGGCCGCGGCCATCTGCAACCGCGGCCGGGCGGCCGTGCTGTCGATGTTCAACGAGGCCCGCATGGGGCGCGCCATCGACCACCAAGGCTGCGTGGCGCTGGTCGAGGACATCAGCGCCTCGGTGCGGCGCAACCCCGGCGCGCTGGTCAGCCTGGCCCGGCTGAAGACGCAGGACGACTACAGCTACATGCACTCGGTCGCGGTGTGTGCGCTGATGGTGGCGCTGGCCCGGCAGCTGGGGATGGACGAGGACGCCTGCCGCGCCGCCGGGCTGGCGGGCCTGCTGCACGACGTGGGCAAGGCCTTGATGCCGCTGGAGGTGCTGAACAAGCCTGGCCGCCTGACGGATGACGAATACACGCTGATGCGCACCCACGCCGAGCGCGGACATGAGCTGCTGCTGCAGGGCGAGGATGTCTCGCCCGAGGCGCTGGAGGTGGCCCTGCACCACCATGAACGCTTCGACGGCAGCGGCTACCCGCATGGCCTGGCGGGCGAAACCACCGGCCTGTTCGCACGCATGGGCGCCGTGTGCGACGTGTACGACGCCATCACCTCCAACCGCCCCTACAAGGCAGGCTGGGATCCGGCCGAGTCGATCGCGCAGATGGCCACGTGGAAGGGCCACTTCGACCCGGCCATTTTCAGCGCCTTCGTGCAGAGCCTGGGCATTTACCCGACCGGCTCGCTGGTCCGTTTGGACAGCGGACTGCTGGCCGTGGTGGTGGAACAGGTGGCCGGCGCGATGGTGTCGCCCAAGGTGCGCGTCTTCTTCAACACACGCAACCAACTGCCTGTGGCGCCGCGCCTGCTGGACCTGTCACGGCCCGGCATATCTGACCGCATCGCCGGCCGCGAGAGCAACGCCGAGACGCGCTTTGCGCACCTGGACAGCCTGTGGGCCGAGCCCGCAGGCGTGCGGCGCAGCAAGGCCTGAACGCGCCGGGCACCGCGTGGCGTCAGCCGAGCGTGGCGCGCCGCCGCACCGTTTCCAGGTAGGCCTGGCCGTCGGGCGGCAGGCCGCTGCGCTGGCTGGCCCAGATCATCTCGCCCAGGCACTCCATGACCTCGTGGTGGGCTTGGTGCATCGAATTGCGCCTTGAGGCCAGCAGTTGCACCGCCTGGCGTATGCCGGTGGGCTGGTCGATGCCCACCTGCTCCTCGATCGTCAGGTGCATGGACAGGTGCAGGAAAGGGTTGGTGCGCCCGTCTTCCACGGTGTACACAGCGGCGAGCGCCGCTTCTTCGTCGGCGAGGTCGGCGTGGTATTCGGGGTGCTCCGCCGTCCAGCGGGCGGCCAGGGCCTGCATGGGCTCCAGTGGCAGGCCCGCCTGCTGGCGGGCGTGGCTGGCGCAAAAGAAGCGCCGTACGTCGAGTTGCGAAGGTTGAAACATCCCAGAATTCTCCGTTCTTCCCAATCACCCCGCCGACACCCCCATGAACATCACCACCGAACAGCTCTTCACTGAAGCCCGGACGCAGAACGCCTACCTGCCCACGCCCGTGCCGGACAGCCTGCTGCATGCGCTGTACGACCTGCTCAAGTGGGGCCCGACCTCGGCCAACTGCAGCCCGGCGCGCATCGCCTTCGTGCGCAGCGAGGTGGGCCGCGCGAAGCTTGCCGCCTGCATGGCGCCGGGGAATGCGCCCAAGGTCTTGTCGGCGCCCGTGACGGCGATCATCGGCATGGACATGGCGTTCTTCGACAAGTTGCCGCAGCTCTTCCCGCACGCCGACGCGCGGGCCTGGTTCGTCGGCAAGCCTGAGCTCATCGAGGCCACGGCCCTGCGCAACTCGTCACTGCAGGGCGCCTACCTCATCCTGGCGGCGCGTTCGCTGGGCTTGGGTTGTGGCCCGATGAGCGGGTTTGATGCTGCGCGTGTCGACGCCGAGTTCTGGGCCGGTACTGCAGTGCGCAGCAACTTCGTGTGCACGCTGGGCTACGGCGACGCCGGCAAAGTGTTTGCACGCAGTCCGCGGTTGGCCTTCGACGAGGCCTGCTCGCTGGTGTAGGTCAGTCCTCGCCGCGCTCGGCGGCATGCCAGCCGGGGCGCTGCGCCTGCGCCTGGCGCTCGGCGCGTTCGCGGGCCCAGGTTTCTTCCAGCTGGGC